>JAUNUF010000017.1 GCA_030538315.1 Propionibacteriaceae bacterium | reverse complement strand
GGCGGGCCACCCTGAGCGATGTGGCCGATGCCGCAGGCACCTCGATCAAGACGGCTTCCAGGGTGATGAACAACGTCACCACTGTCGACCCCGAGCTGCGCGACAGGGTGACTGCCGCCGCGCAGCATTTGGGATATCGGCCGCATCGTGGAGCAGCAATGATGCGCTCTGGCAACTCAGACATGGTTGGCATGGTCATCCGCGACATGGCCAACTCCTTCTATTCCCGCTTGGCAGCAGGAGCCGACGACGTGGCGAGTGAGCAGGGCTGTCTGGTTATCACGTGCAGCTCCGAGGGCGACCCAAAACATGAGGAGAAACTGCTGGAAGCGGTTTTCGCCCAACGCCCGCGCGGGCTGTTGATCACCCCCACCTGCAGACCATCGCCACTGATCAAGAACGAGATTGCGCTCGGGAGCGTAGTGGTTGCGATCGATGAGCCCCTGCCCGGCCTGGATGTCGACCTTGTGGCTTTCGACAACTATTCAGCGTCACAGGAAGCTGTCCGCGCCGGGCTAGCGATGCGTCGAGAGAGGTTCGCCATTCTTGGTGACTCTGATTGCCTCGCGACCATGCCCGTCCGGGTCCAGGGCGCTCGGGATGAGTTGAAGGCCCACGGTATCGATGTGCCACCAGAACTGGAGTTCCGGGGCGCCCACACCGTGGAACAGGCCCGCCGCGGTGCCGCTGCCCTGCTGGCGCTCGCGAATCCACCAGATGCCATCTTCTGCGCCAACAACGTCTCAGCCCTGGGCGCCGCTGCTGAGGTGCACGCCAGCGGGCTGGACGTGGCGATCGTCGCATTCGACACGTTCCCGCTTTGCCAGACGTTGCCCCACCCAGTGATTGTCGTTGAGCACGATGATCGGGAGATGGGACGCCAGGCTGCGCGGCTCCTCTTCGAACGGCTGGGAAACCCCCAAAGGCCCGCTCAGCAGATCACCATGCCCACCCGCGTGCGCAGCTACAGATGAAAGGTGCCCCCATGACCCTCAAGCCTCTGCTTCTTCCTTCCAATCAGCCTGCTGATCGCTTCTACGAGGGCGGGGCCGCGATTGCCGAATTTCGTGGTGAAGCCTATTCGGGCGGCAACGTCCCAGAAGACTGGGTGGCCTCCACGACCTGCCTTTTCGGGGAGACCAATCTGGGCTTGACGCGTTTGCAGTCGGGTGAGCTACTCCGCGATGCCATTGCGGCAGATCCCGTCGCATGGTTGGGAGAAGCACATGTCGCCCGTTGGGGAACGGACTCCATGCTGCTCACCAAACTCCTGGATGCCGGCCAGCGCTTGCCGGTACATCTACATCCCAATGACGAATTCGCAGCCCGACACTTGAGCCGGGCGCATGGAAAAACCGAGGCTTGGCTGGTTCTCCGACCTGGAGTGGTGTATCTGGGTTTCAACACGGATCTCTCCCTCGACAGCTTGGGCCAACTTGTTGAGGGCCAAGAGACGGACACCCTGCTCAGCTCGGTTCATGCCATCAGCGTGGAGGCGGGCGACGGCATCCTCGTTCCAGCCGGCATGCCGCATGCCATCGGCGAAGGCATCCTCCTAGTGGAGGTACAGCAACCCGAAGACATGTCGATCCTGCTGGAGTGGAAGGGCTTCGCACTGGATGAGGACGCACCGCGGGAACTGGGGCTGGGCTGGGATCTTGCACTGCAGGCGGCAGACCTGACGAATTACTCACAATCCGATGTCGAACAGTTCGTTGTTCGACGCCCACACAAGGGGCAGGCACTCCCTGCCATGGCACTCCCATACTTCCGGGCCGAATGGGTAACTGCCCAAGACCTCAAGTCAGGCTTCGCAGTGCTGGTCATCACTGAGGGCCAGGGGGCGTTGGTGTGGGACGGCGGCAGCATGACCGTTGCCGCCGGGGCAGTTGTGCTGCTACCCAGCTCTGTGCGCGAACCTCGACTCACCGGAGACCTGCGTGCCGCCTGGTGCCGACCACCAGCTCCCGAAGCAGTGGCATGACCGCGAGCCAAGCCTCACCACCACGCATGGTTGTCTTTGGCGCCGGAGCCGTGGGCCGAGGCTTCGTCGCCCCCTTGTTTTCCAAGGCTGGTTGGCATGTGACGTTCCTCGACGTTGTTCCAGACCTCGTCAACAACTTGGACAACGCAGGCGGATATTTCCAAGTGGTGGTGGACAACACGGGACGATCGGACACGTGGATCACCCCCGTATCGGCAATCAACTCAGCTGATACTGACGCCGCGGTGAGGGCCCTGGCTTCGGCGGCCTTTGCGGCCACGGCAGTAGGAGCGGCCCACCTGCCCGGCTTGGCACCAGTCATCGCGCGAAGCTTGCAGGAGCGTCAGGAGCAGGGGAAAGGGCCACTCAACATTCTTCTGTGTGAGAACCTCCATGACGCGACCGAGGTGCTTCGAGCGGCGCTTAATGACGCGTACGGTGCGGAGACTGGTGCTCTCACCGGGCTGGCTTCCACCTCGATCGGACGCATGATCCCCCACGGGGTACGGGATGCTTCGAACCCTACGACGATCGAGGTGGAGCCCTACGCAATGCTGCCGTACGACGCCGCCACGATTCTGGGCACCGCACCGGAGATTCCCGGGCTGATTCCCGTGCTTGACGGCTTTGCCGGCTACACCGATCGCAAGCTGTACGTGCACAACATGGGGCACTGCATGCTCGCCTACCTCGCCCATGAGCTCAACCTCACCCATATCTGGGAGGCCGTGGCCCATGTGGAACTGCGGTACTTGGTGCGGGCAGCCATGATGGAGTCTGCAGCGGCAGTAGCCATCGCCCACGGGATGCCCATGGGCGCGCTCCAGCACCACGTCAACGATCTGCTGCACCGATTTGGCAATCGAGAGTTGAAGGACACTGCATCTCGTGTGGGGCAAGATCCGGTGCGAAAGATGCAACCAGATGATCGCCTGCTGGGCGCCTATTTGTTGTGCCGGAAGGCGGGGGTGCCTTTGCAGCACGTTTCGCTTGCTGTAGCCCTCGGTGCCCGACGCCTGGAACTGGAGGCAGGGTGGGACCCTGCCGAGGTGGATTCCTACTTGGCAGCGCATCTGTTCCACGATGCAGCCACAGACGACAAGGGAGTTGCACTGCTCAACGACCAGCTAGAGATGCTGCGCCGTGGAGCGGCAATTCAAGAACAGATCACAAGAATCGATGCCGATTACATCGAGTCATGGGTGGTGTGAGGACAGGAGAAGGCTATGGCATTGGTTGCAGGGGTTGATTCGTCCACCCAGTCGTGCAAGGTGCTGATCGTCGATGCAGATTCCGGCGAGGTGGTTCGAGAGGGCAGAGCCAACCATCCCGATGGCACCGCGGTAGATCCTCGGCATTGGTGGACAGCCTTCCAGCAAGCGCTGGAACAGGCTGGCGGCTTGAGGGGCGTCGAGGCGCTCAGCGTCGGGGGCCAACAGCACGGAATGGTTGCCCTTGACCATGACGGAGAAGTCATCAGGGATGCGTTGCTGTGGAATGACACTAGGTCGGCCGATGCAGCACTGCAGTTGCGGGCCGAATTCACCGACTGGGCGCCAGCTGTCGGTCACGTTCCCCTGGCCTCGTTCACCAATTCCAAAGTGCGGTGGCTCGCTGACAATGAGCCACGGAACGCAGAGCGCGTAGCGGCACTCGCGCTCCCACACGATTGGCTGACGTGGAAGATTCGGGGCTCAGAGGAACTGTCTGATCTGATCACAGACCGCTCTGACGCCTCAGGCACAGGCTACTTCGATTCTGTGTCCAACGAGTATCGCCGTGACCTTCTGGGGCTCTGCCTCAGGAGGGACGCCAACGAGATCATCCTGCCGAGGGTCTTGGAGCCTGACGAATCCGTCCAGGGACCAGGCTTCATCGTTGGCCCCGGTGGTGGAGACAACGCGATGGCAGCACTTGGCATGGCGTTGGGAGCAGGGCATGCCTCCCTTTCCATTGGCACCTCTGGCGTCGTTGCTGCAGTCGCGGCGGAGCCGGTGGTGGACCCCAGCGGTGTGGTCAACGGTTTCGCCGACTGTCGCGGAGAGTGGCTGGCGCTGACCGCCACCCTGAACGCTGCTCGAGTGGCCAATAGCGTGCGGGAGCTGCTCGGCGTCGACTTTGACGAATTCTCGGAGCTGGCACTCTCATCCGCGCCGGGCGCGGGGGGGCTGACGATGGTGCCTTGGTTTGAGGGCGAGCGGACTCCCAACCTTCCGCATGCGACCGCGTCCCTGATGGGGATGACGTTGGAGAATTTCGATCGGGCGAATCTGGCTCGGGCGTCAGTGGAAGGCATGCTGTGCCTTCTCGCAGGCGGGCTTCAGGCCATTCGCGAGCTTGGAACGACGATCGACCGGGTGGCATTGATTGGCGGTGGCTCACGTTCGGAGGCCGTTCGCCAGCTGGCACCGTCCGTTCTGGGGCTGCCCGTGGATGTTCCAGCGGCAGCGGAGTATGTGGCGCTCGGCGCTGCCCGGCAGGCAGCTTGGGTGCTCACCGGCCAATTGCCCCAGTGGCAACCTGAAGGTTCTCGGTCCTACGACGGCGAGCCATCTCCGAATCTGGTGAGCAACTACACCGCCATCAGCCAGCAGCTCATCGACTCCAATCACTGGTGACAGAAAGGCTCGACCCATGACTCTCTCCAGCATCTCGGCTGACATGCAAGCGGCCGTCGCCGCGATCCGCACCAATGTGGCGGCCCTGCACGCACTCCTGCCCGCCAACGAGTTGGTGATCTGGACTGCAGGCAACGTGTCGGAAAGGGTTCCGGGGGCGGACCTGTTTGTGATCAAGCCTTCAGGTGTTCCCTACGACGAACTTCACCCCGAGCTGATGTTGTTGTGCGATCTTAACGGGCGAATGATCGACGATGGACAGTCGAGCGGTTTGCGGCCCTCCTCAGACACAGCCGCCCACGCCTATGTGTATCGCCATATGCCCGACGTTGGTGGCGTTGTGCACACCCACTCCACGTATGCCACGGCCTGGGCCGCTCGGCGTGAGCCTATTCCGTGCGTATTGACCATGATCGCTGACGAGTTTGGGGGTGACATTCCCGTAGGCCCGTTCGCAATGATCGGCGATGACTCCATCGGGCAAGGCATCGTAGAAACGCTTAGGGGTTCGAACAGCAAGGCCGTGCTCATGGCCAATCATGGCCCGTTCACCGTTGGGAAAACCGCCCGGGAAGCGGTGAAAGCAGCGGTCATGTTGGAGGACGTGGCACGAACGGTGCACATCGCCCGCCAGCTAGGCGCCCCGGTCCCTCTGGAGACCAGCGCAGTGGAAAGGCTCTTCCACCGCTACCAGAACGAGTACGGCCCCACGTCAGCAGAGGTCAATCCTCACCACCAATAGGTGCCCTCGCCGTCGTAGCACTCAAGGCGACCTGAATTCGGCGGGACCCCCGCATCCCACAGGTCGTAACACGTGGGCAGATCCTGCAGCACGAACAGCGGCTCCCACTGCCCAGACTTGCTGCTCCAGATCACGTTCGCGCCTCCCCCGCAGTTCGTCCACCCCGCGGTGCCGACAGCAAACCCGGTCGGGTGCATCGCGTACACCCCGAATTCCGCCACGCAGCCGTCGTCGTCCACGTCACCGGCCCACTCACCGATGTACGTCTTGAAGCCCTTCGGCCCACCATCCAGCGCGGAGAGTTGCGCGGGCCCAGAGATGTAGGCGTCCACATCGATCCACGGCTGCTCGATGGGATCAGGCTCCGGCTCCGCGGGTTTCGGCGTCTCGGACGGCGGGGGCAGCGGGGCCGCCGTCGTGGTCTCGGCCGGGGCCGGCGCTGAAGTCTCCACCGCCGCCGGCTCCGTAGTTGCCTGAGTGGGCTCAGCCGCAGGCGACCTCACCGGCTCGGGCGAGACATCAACCGACGGCGGGGCCGGCGACGGCTCCACTGCCGGTGCCGTCGTGGAGATCGGATCCGGATTGGCCTTCTCGGCTGTCCCGCGCATCGCGGCGATCACCACTCCCGCACCCATCAACGCAGCCAGCACCACCGCGACCGTCACATACAGCCACGTCCGCGACCGCCCAGAAGGCTCCCCCACCTCAGGCGACGGATACATCTCCACCGACGGCGGGCCCACCGTCGCAACTGGCTGCCAGGCTCCCGGGGGTGGGGCGCTGGGTTCGCCGTACGGACCGCGGTAGAAGGCCCAGCCTGCCGGCGCGGGGCCCCAGAGGGGGTCAGGCCGCCAGTCCGCTCCGGGAACCCAGCCCGGCGGGCACGGCGGCCAGTTGGGTGGGGTGTGGAAGGTGACGGGCGACATGGATCGATACCCCCTGCGAGCTCCGGCGGCCAGGTGCCTATCTGGCCAGTCTCCCAGAGCGGCACCGGCAATGGGCCGAATCCGGCGCCATCTCACACCCGACGACGGGCTCAGGTCACCTGGACGAAGAAGGCGCCCCCCGAGAGGTCCTTCTTCACGAACAGATACCCGACGGCGCCGCGGAGGTAGAAGAGGTCGTCGAGGCCCTCGGGGAGGTCGCCGCCGGCAATCTGGGCCACGAAGAGGTAGTCGTCCAGATGCTCATTGCGTTCGTTCTGCAGGAAGCGCGGGCTCCCGCCGATGAAGCTCATCTCATCGGCTGGATCATGCGAGAACACCGATGCCGTCAGACCCGGCGAGAACTCGTAAGCATCTTCCCCGGCAATGATCACCTGCGTGTAGCCCTGCCGCAGGAACTCCCACTCGTCGGCGGTGCCGTGGTAGGTGATGTTGTCGAGGAAGTAGTCGCCCGGGTCGTAGTAGGAGAACACGTAGGCATAGAGGTTGGAGGGCGACGGCGGCCCGGGCACGACCGACGGATCAAGGTCGCCGAGGGGAACGCGCGCGATGAGGGCCAGCTTCTGGCTGTCGGGCGCGTGGACCGCGGGCTGATAGTCGAGTACCCGCATGATGGGGAAGTCGCTGTCGGTTGTTGGTCGCCTGCTCGCCATCACCATTCACTTTCTGATCTACGTCGGCCTCAGACTCCCACACGGCTCAGTGCACTTCAGGCAGCCGCCCTTGGTCCCAGTGGCGAGTCACTTGGAACAAGTCCGCAGTGTCACGAGAGGCCCGTTCAGTCCCATCGTCCCAGTTGTCGAGACTGCTCGGTATTGATGATTCCGAGTATCATGCAGTGAGATCCTCGCCGACACCCCCATCCTGGTGCTCCAGGGCGCCAGACAGGTCGGGAAATCGACTCTCGCCCGGCAGCTTGCCGCCCACGATGCGCTCACAACGACGCTGGATGACCAGGCAACGCTCACCTTCGCCCAAACAGACCCACACGGTTTCGTCGCTCAGGCCGGGAGCCGAACGCTCGTGATCGACGAAGCGCAGCGCGCACCCGAACTGGTTCTCGCCCTCAAGGAATCAGTGGATCGAGATCGCCGCCCGGGGCGCTTCATCCTCACCGGGTCAGTGGACTTGCTCGCTGCCCCCGGTGTGGGCGACTCTTTGGCCGGCCGGCGCGAGGCTCTCGTCGTGCGCCCATTTAGCACGGGCGAAGTGGAGCGGAGAGCCACTCCGGAAGACTTCGCAACGTGGCTTCTGGAGGGGAGCGCCGAAGACGGCGAATACGACACCGACATCATTCAGCACGTGCTGGCCGGGGGTTTTCCAGAGCCTCTGAAGCGGTCTGAGCGCCGAGCGCACGCGTGGTTCACCGACTATGTGGAGACCCTCGCAAGGCATGACGCAGCGAGCCTCAGCTCGGGTTCTTTTCCACAGCACCTCACCGGCCTGCTGCGCATTCTGAGCGCTCAAGGCCAAACGGAACTGGTCAAGGCCAGGCTGGCCCGCCAAGTGGGAGTAGCCGAGGGAACCCTGGATGCACACCTCCAACTGCTTGACGCCATGTACCTATTGCAGGAACTCCCCGCCTGGGGGGTCGGCTTCGGGGGGCGGGTGATTCGTCGGCCCAAGGTGGGCGTCGTGGACACCGGCATGGCAGCCAGCCTCTCTGGGCTCAACGCCGAGCAGGCGGCACGCGTAGGCGGGCGCGAGCTGTTCGGCGCGTTGCTCGAGCAGTTCGTGGCGGGAGAGCTGCTGAAACAAGCAGCGTGGAGCCAGCAGCGCTACCGGCTCTATCACTACCGGCAACGAGCTACCGAGGTGGATATCGTCTTGGAGATGGCCGACGGCGGGCTGGTGCTGATTGAGGTGAAATCAGCTCTCAGTGTTGGGGCCGATAGCTGGCGGCATCTGCAGACGATCCGGCAAGACTTGGGAGACAGGGTGCGGGCCGGCGTCGTCCTGTATGGCGGAACCCGTGCAATGCGGATGCATGGCTGGCTACATGTGCTGCCGGTTGCCGCACTCTGGCGTCACCCTGACACCGAGAACGAGGAGCGCCCGTGAACACTCGAACAGACCGAGACACTGTACTGAACGGTGCAGCCGGCTACCTCATGGAGGAGCTCGCCGCTCAAGGCTCAAAGAAACCGCCCCGCACCCTCTCACAAGCACGGGGCGGCTGGCTGGCCATCAAAGGCCAGCCTCCGGTGAGCATATCCTTACCGGCTCAAGCTCCTAGGGCTGCTGCGACATTTCGTCCACCGTCATCGGCAGACCACGCTGCCAGCCACCTTCCCTCGACGGCGCGAACAGTTCGACGGCGCCCCGAGCGCCACCTCTCGCCTCTCCCCCACACACATCGCAGCCGAAAGCGTCCAGCAGCAACTCGCGATGCTGCTGCCAGAAGAACGCGGCACTGATCGACGAGCTCGTCCATGGCCCACCGACCATCGTGCACTCCTCATCCGCTCCACGGCGCAGAGGGCACCCAGTCAAGGCCGGCTGGATCCTCACCGCCACCGGTTCATCGACTCCCACCTCGACACCACTCTTCGCGGCCAAGGGAAGCAGGCCATCCGAATCCCATCGAAGAACGACGCTCTGGCCCTGCCTTCCAGCCCGGAAGAGCGCATCTTCCTCACTCACCCCAAGGACGGCCGCACCCTTCTCCACCCATCCCCGCGCAGGTGAGGTGGTGACGGTCGGCACCCAGTTCCACGAGTCGAAACCGAGCCTCCAATAGAGCTTCTCCAGCGAACGGGCATTCTCATCGAACGTGCTGAGCCGCCCAAATGGCTGGCTGCCAGAGATGACGTAGACGGGGCCGCAGCCTTCGCCGAACAATTGATCGGGCCCATCGCCGCCCTCACCACTCACCGGCACCAATTCCACCGCAGGGTGGCCCACCCCCTCGGGACAGATCCTCACGATATTGCTCTGGTAGGACTCGACGACCGACTCTGCGTGCGGGCGCACGTCCACAATGCCGTAGTCATCATCACACCGCAGCGGCGGGCGCGGCACACCAATCTGCGACCGCGGCTCGCCCTTGGGCGTGTTCGAAGGATTCGGGGACATGAAAGAACTCCTCGTTCCAGGTCTCGCTGGAACGAGACCGCTTGACCTCAACGGCTGTGGAGGCCGGGTCTTCCTCGGAGAGCACCGGAGCGGTTACCGGTTGCCGTGCGACCATTCCGAGGGATTGGGGCCGCATCTCTTGACCTGCCTCCCAGCATGCCAGACCTCTCCGACAAATTCATTCCGGGTACCGATACAGCGCCCCCATCAGCTTTTGTCAGAGGCCCCCAGTAGAGTTATCCATAACGAACAAGGCCACTGAAACCTCAGGGCTACAAGTCAAAACCCGGCAGGGCCCATCGCGCTTTCAGCGGCAGATCATCCTTTCCGAAGCGGCACCTTTTGACCGTATGGCAGGAGAGCTCTGCCCTCAGCCAGGTCACTCACTTCTCTCCCTGAAACGTCCTTCGTTCGTCTCCAACACAGCACAGCGCTGGCAGCCATGCCCGCGCTATTCAGCAACCCCAACGAAAGACATCTCATGACACATTCACTGACCCCAAGCCTCGACCACATCGCCCGGCACGGAAACCGCGGCCACCACGGCCACATCGGCAACAACAACATGGTCTGCGCCGACGGCACGGAACTCTCCATCATCGCCAGAGGAAGCACCCACTCCTCACCACGGCCCGCGCTCTGTTACACAAACGAAGACGGGGAACACGTCACCGGCCCCTCCACCCCACTCCATGACGCCCCCTGCGACTACGCCGGCCCCTACGAGAAGGTCGAGGTCTACACCGCAGATCCGGAGCTGATCGCCCTCGGTGGCGGCCTCTCCGACGGCGACCGCCAGGCCTTCCCCATCAATGTCGACGCCCTGCGGAACTTCATCATCCGGCGAGGCGGCAAGTTCGACCCCGTCGCAGGAGCCGTCGAACTCCTCCGCCTCGCCCGCCAGCCCCACGACGACAACCCCACCCCCATCCAGAACCCCATCGCCAAGGAGGCATGACATGACCAACGCCATCAGCTACTCCAACCTGCACGTCCTTCCCGACGGCAACACCACCGAGCACCTCCTCACCGAGGACGCCGGCTCCCTTCACTACACCGTCCGCACCACCGGCGGCGAAACCACCACCATCCTTGGCGAGGCCGGCATGACCCTCGCCCAGGCAGTGGCCGCCGAGCCGGCTCTGGCCCTCGTCGGCACCGGCTTCACGCAGATCACCTACGACGGCCCCATCGCTCTGCATGACCTCCTCGGGCTGCTCGTCGTCGACGACCCGCTCGCCGATGAGCAGAACGCCGAAGGCTGGGCAGACGCAGACGGCAATCCCACCACTGATCTCTTCGACGTCGATGAAATGCTCAGAGCCGACGAAGAGATGAGCTACATGGTGGCCGGGGGCGACCACGAGATCGTGACCCGTTGGATCATGATCAACGACGACCGTGGCTTCGTCCTGCGCGGAGACGGCTTCGCCGCCGTCGGCTTGGTGGATCCGGATTCAGACTGGAACAAGCCCTACCTCACGGAAGAGCTACTGAGCTGGAGCTTCTACGGCGAATCCGGCGGGCCCTGCACGTGGGACGGCGGGGCCGACTACGGACGATGCGGCCCCAACCTCTGGGCCCTGCGCCGCTGGGGTGATTCCGATCCCATCATGCTCATCTTCCCCGCCCCAGCCCCAGAAGACGAGGCACGGGCAATCACAGCCGACATCCTAGAGCTGGATTGGGAACTCCCCTTCCTCCTCAGCGCCGTTGGTGTCCCAGGCCTCTCGGACGAGGATCGTTCGGCGCTCTGGGGAGCTAAAGACGTGGAGGGTCAGGAAGTCAGCTCCTACCTGCCGCAGGAACTCGAACAGCAGGTCGTGGACCTGCTCTGCAACGCCTACCCACCCCTGCGCGAAGCAGTCGACTCCCTGCGCGATCCGGATTCCGAGCGCGGCCAGATCGTCTACGCCTGGCTCCGGCAGATCGCCCATGGCAGCTACCAGTCCGGCTCCTGGAATCACGTGTATCAGGCGATGCTGGGCTACATCGAGGCACCGGAAGACGACCAGCGCGCACCCACCATGGCGGAGCGCATGGAGGACAACATGAGGAGAGTGCAGGCTGTCATTGCCAACGCACAAGGGGTCCCGCTCGAGGAGTTCGAACGCCGAACTGAGGAAAAAAGGGCCAACGAACAACTGTCCGCCAGCCTCAGCCAGCAGGTGACGGCGGCATTGGCCACCCCACATGAGGATGACGTGCGGAGGCTTCAGGCTCAACTCGACGACCTGCGGCAGGCGATGACGAAGGGCGCCGAGAGCCGGGCATTCCTCGGCTTCGAAGAAGACGGCGAGTCCCTGCACACCCGCGCCAAGGCACGGATGGCGGAGAATCCCGACGACGAAGCTTGGGTGGCCGACGTCTGGTCCAACTTCTGGACCGCCAGCGGCGCCCCGTCGGCAGAGGATGAAGCCGATCTCCGACGGGAGCTTGAGGCTGCCGAAGGCGCTTGGGCAAACGCCCGGGAGGACGAGGCGCTTAAGGCCAAGGAAGCAGAGGACGCTGGCTGGCCAGCCGGTTGGCGGGCTTCCCTCTACGAGGTGTGGCTCGCACATGGCGGGACCATGGCCTCAGCTAGGGCGTGGGCCGATGCTCAATACGGCCCCGTGGACGTTCTGCTCGGAACCCCGCCTGGCCCTGAAGCAATGGCTAACCTCAGGGAACGGCTCACCGACGAGAACCCGAACAACGCCAAGTAACCGAAAGGACTCACATGGAGTACGTGCTGTATGGCTTGGCCTACATCGGGATCGGCCATCTGCTGAGCGCTGTTTTCCTACCCAAAGGTAAGGAAGCACCCAACCACTACTACTCCCTGCTCTGGTGGACGCTCTGGCCCCTGGGCCTCGTCCTGACCCTAGCGGGACGGGCTGGCCTGCGCTTGAGAGATTCGATCGCGGCCAGCAAGGAGGCCAAGCCAGCAGCACGGGCGAGCATTGACCGGATCGCCGAACTCGAACGCGAACTCGGCATGAACACGTCGGGCAGCGGCTTCTCGGGAGTTCCTCGTGAGTTCCCGACGCTGCCCGGCGTCTCGCCGGAGGCCTGTCTGCTCCCGACGTTCGAGTCCGAACTGGATTTCAAGTCCCGCTATGGGTTTCACACGCAGGACGTCCACGCGAATCTACTGGCCCTCCAACGGTCCCTCAACGAACTGCTACCCATCACCAACGAGTTCGCTCAGCTAGCCCAGACAACTTCCGGACAGGAATTGGTCGACGCTGCTGAGGTCGCGCTGCGCCGCATCGGTCGCATCGAGCAGGGTGCGGAGCCTCTCGTCGCAGGGCTCACCTATGCGAGCTACGGACGAGCCCGTAAGGCCTGCATTGATGCCAGATCAGAGGTCGGTAACATCCTCGATTCAAGCTCCATATCCGATGGCTAAGGACTGTCCGAGGGAAGAATCGGTGCCGACAGGTCAGCCCGTCCATCGGCCCTTCCCGGTCAGAGGAAAACATACTCCGCGCGGTCAGGGTGCCCAGTGACGTACTCTTCAAGATCACAACGCCTTGTCAATGCATCTGCGGTGGTCAGAGGGTTCAGAGCAAACCCATCGGGACCCGAAATCCGGGCAGAACCAAACCGATCAAAGCCCTCCTCAATCGCCAACCCCATGCCGCAGGAGAAACGCAGGTGTCGATTGTGAGCACCTCTATCCCCATGCCCAGCCTTCCACGGTGCCATAACAAGTTTGACTGTCATATTCTTGAGCGGAGCGCGAATCACCTCCCTCTCGAAGTCCGACCCGATGGTGCCCCGTTCGTGGCTGTCGTTGAGGGCGCATAGCAGACGGACGGTGGAGTTTGGCGCGCAAGCCTGATCTAGCCGCTCGATAAGCCAGCTGACATGGTTGGCGCGGTAGGAGCCTTGCCCGAAGCGCTCCAATAGATAGCGGTCAAACAAGGTAACTTCACGCGAGGCCCTTGCAAGTGGCAGCATGACCGTTCGCCACACGGTCTCTCGGTCAGTGCCGGACGGGAAACCGCCGCCGGCATGTAGAGCCCTAACCTTTCGAACCGAGTCACAAGAGTCGACGGCCTCCAGCGCCGCCAACTCCGGCTCACCCGGCATCTGACCGTAGCCAGTGGCCCCCAGCCCCTTCTTGTCGAGCACTGAGGAACTCACGACTACCAAGTCCAAGGCATCGGCTAGCTCGCTCGCTAGCGGGTCCGAGTCGCATGCCTGCCCGGTGGTGAGATCGAGCCCGGGCCGAAGCGTTCGCATCCGCCCAGAACGCTCCAACGCCTTGAGCGTCTCCGCCCAGAGGCGGCCAACGTCTGGATCAGCCTGTCGCCTGAGCGCCTGCACCAGTTCATTCGTGTCCGCTTGATCACTCCAAACCAGTTGCGAATGCTGCAGCAACAGATTCGTCAGTATTCGATGCAGTGCCATGCGCATCCGAGGGCTCTGGTCCAGCAGTTCACCCAATGCTCGGGCATCGATCGCAGTTTGGAGAATCACGTCCATCCTCCCAAGACATCTTCAAGGGAGTCATCGAAGAATCCTGCTGGCCACGGATCAAGGAACTCTCCCTGAGGCCCGAGACGGAGCTGCTTCACCGTCGCACCAGTGTCGTCGTGATCGACGTAGAGGACGCTGATTTGGTCAGGGCTGATCAATTCTTCACGAACTCGTCTGCGGAGACGGAGCAACAGATGCTCCGAGTGAGTCTCGGCGATGATCTGGTTGCCCCCGCCGCTCTCCGCAGTAGAGTCGATAAAGAGGTCAGCGAGACTAGCCTGAAGCCGGGGGTGAAGATGCAATTCCGGCTGCTCGATACACAGCACCTGCTCGTTCGCTTGAAGGCACTGGACGACGATCGGTAGCACCTGGCTGACGCCGTATCCAACATCTGCCGGTGTTACCTGGACCCCGGTCTTGAGATCGGTGAGGACCACCGCAACAAAGTCTCCAACAGCCGCTAGTCCGCTACGAGAACTGATCGGCTCGATGGACACCGCATACCCGATTCCCAGTTCTCCCAACCATTCGTTGAGTTTCTCAACCGCGCTGTCGTTCTCAAAGAGAAAACTGGGGTAATCCGCGGGGTCGGAGGCATTGATTGTCACACGTTGGGTGACGCGAGCAGGCGCGGGGCGGACCGGCCCCAGACGGACCACGCGGTCAGCAAGACGGCTGACCTCATCATTCAAAGCGACCATAACGCGATTCAATCGGGACTGAAGCATTTCGCCGGCGTCGGGGCCCTGATATCCAAGAGGGGGAACAACAACGTTGGACGGAATCAGCCGAACCCTGTCAGCCTGCACCGGGACGCCGGGGCGTACCTGGAGCCTTCGAACTGCAGCACCCAGTCTCTTGTATACCGTCCGGCCAGAGTCAGGCTGACGTTGCGGATCATAGAAGGCGCCATCCAAGTCATCGAGCGTGGCCGCCCACCCCTCCAATGAGTCTGCGTTGATGCTCCACAGTTCGCCACCGCCGAGATTGGACGCGGTGGCCTCATGCTCAAAGGGAGCGCTGCTCGCAACCAAAGGCGGCGTCACACCGGTGCCGATCCTGATCTCTGACGCTTCAGCGTCCGTTGTCGTGCGCCTTGAGTATCGGACATCGATGGTCCGGAGGAGATCTGGATGAAGAGTCTCGGTTGTCCCCCAGGGGGGAATTACTCCGAAATCGATGCCCAGACCCACATCTCGCTCTATGTCATGGTGGCTCACTGCACTGGAGAACGATCCCAGCTGCGCCAATCGTCCGTTCGTGATGAGGGTGGTTGTCGCCGCAGACTGGAGGAGCATCAGGAGCGCCTGGACCAAGGTGGACTTGCCAGCCGAGTTGGGCCCGTACACGAGGGTAATAGGCGCGAGGCGCGCCTCCTGCGCCGAGGAGAAGGACTTAACGTTTTCAACGCGCAGCTGTTTCAGGAGTCGGGCACCTGGAGTTGGGATGGGCCTCGACTCGACAGGCGCAGGGGCGAACTCCGCGTAGAAACCCTTTCGGATGTCAGATCGCATCACGGTGGTGCAGACATGGCCCGGTCCGGCGTGCTCGGAATGACCCCGCCAGTGGCCCAAGAGACCAGCGAGTTCCTGGATGGCTCCCTCAACAGGCTGGGGCACCCTCCCCCTATCCGTTGTGAAGTAGCTCTGTGCATCGAACACTGGAAGCCGTTCAGAGGGGCGTTGCCAAGGGTTAATCGTCACCATCGCGATTTGGATTCGGCTTCCGACGTGGCTGCCGCTGGGCAGGAGAAACACCGACTCGACTAGTGCATCCTCCACCATATCCACGAAGGTCCGAGATGCAGAAAGTCGCCCCAAGGGAACGCAGACGACTCCGATCCCTTCGGGGCCCAGACTTGCTCGGGCCAACCGCAGCCAGGCCCCCACGTCATCGGAGGGCGCATAGATTCCCCAAGGCTCAAGCTGGTCGGATCTTAGGCGCATGCCCATCGGCGGGTCTGCGAGGACCCGATCTGCCAGAAGCGGTCGGCCCTGCAGCGAATCAGCAAGATCCAACTCGGCACGCAGGCCGTGCATCTCTAGCCGCATCCGCGCCGTCTCCAGCGCATCGGGGCTAATGTCAGTTCCGCTGAGTTGCGTCGCCCCCGCCTGCGCTGCTGCGAGCAGCGTGCCCCCGTAACCACAGGCCGGATCGTGTACAACTCCCTCTATCGGACTCCCCAACGCAACTTGCAAAGCGCCAAGCCAGTCGAGGGCTGTGTGTGCCTGACCGAACCGCCCCAACTGTTCATGGCGGTACCGGATACACAATTCAAAGACTGGGGTCACGTCAACCGCTGGAATGGCAGTGATCTCATGCATTAGGTGACTGAGAACGTGGGGCGGCACATCCTCAAGGGCTCGGCGGCCTCTGGCTGACCGGGGCCGCAGTTCGTGTCCCAACGGCCCCCTGAAACTCAACACCCGGTCCCAAAGCTCCCCGTCACACTTTCGGGCATGGAGGAGACTCATGACCGCCTCCAACGCTGACTCCACGCCTACGACCGAGCGAAGCACCTCCAGTAGTTGATGCAGTTGGCGACGATGAAGATCGGTCGGCCCCGCCATCTTTCTCCTAACGTCTGTACCTCAAAGCAGCATCCTGCCCGAGCTGTCGCGCCCGTGGTCGAAAACTAGCCAAACGCCCATGTCGGTATGGATTGAGGCAGGCCACGCGGGCAAGGCCATGTGCGGAGAGGAACTGCGAGGTCGCGGGCGGCTACCGTGAGATCTAGCCTGGCGTTGTGGCATGCGTATTGATGATGTGCGCGTCGTGGACGAGAGCGCCTCTCCGGGTCATTGCTGGAAGCCCAGAATCGCCTCGGCAACCCTACGGATGCCGGTCAGGGGGTTTCCAAGACTAACCGTCGCAGGCAGGTCCGCCCGGAACGTCAGGGACTCAGGGCTAACGTGCTGACGAGCGATGACATCCTCTCGCCGAATGACTCCTATCGCCGGGTCGCCCATGTCGTAACCGCGCACAAACGTCACGCTGAACGGCGTGGAGAACGGGGCATCGTTGGCCATGGTCCTGTGGTCATATCCGATCCCCGACTCAGATCCGTAGGTAGCAACACGCTTCAAGAAGTCGTCGATCAACGCGGCCCCTCCGCTCGCGTTCAACCGCTCGACAATACTGTCGACAAGCGTTGCGATCTTGATGGCCGAAACGTCTGGCTCAGCTATGGCCAGTCCAATGCTAACGAGCAGCAGGCGTTCCTCGCCCGTCTGGTCATCGGTAGTGGGGGCAGGCTCAATCTGGTGGACGCCGTTGATCATGTGGCTTGAAGTCACGCCAGTTGTGGACTTGATCTCCGCCCCTGTCCCCTGCCAACTCAGGTCTCGAGACGAGCGACGCCACCCATCCCATGACTGGACGATTGGCCCGACATAGAGATCCTCAGCTCTCCTGCAGAGACCATCAAGGATGAGCAACTCACCGACAAGTCCGAGGATGGCGCTGTTGGACACCTCCAGACGTTTGATTGAGAGCTCGATCAGGGGTTCGGTCACGGCGAAGGAGCGGGCCAGGTTCGTTTCAGCCCCCTCGCGGAGCAACTCCGTGGCGATGAATGATCCGACCTGATCGAAGTGTCCCAATGCTGGCAACAGGAGCCGGTTGGCGCTCAGCGGCGGCAGGGCATCTCGATGCCAAGAGTGGTGCTCCATTGCCTCGCGAACGGTGCGGGTTTTGGGCTCGAGCCGTTCCCCTGCCAGGAACAACTCCAAGTGGCCCCGGCTATTCCGCGCGAGGCCGACCACCTGAGCGTCCGTCAGCCAGGTGATAGTCCGGTCCTGCCCAGCAGCGCCAGTTGGGATGGCGCTAACGCGGTCGAGTATTTCCTCATAGTTGCTCATCAAGGGCTCCTCGTGGCGACAACCACCCTAGCGCGGGTGGCTGAGAACTGCTCAGGCCCACCTGCAGGGATGCAGACTCCGACTGCGACTGTGGGGTGTGGATCGTCGGGATGTTGGTTGACGTAGAAGAGTATCTGGCCGTCAGACCCGCTGGGCCGCCACGATGTCTCGCTGCTCAGCGGCACGAGTGCCCCACGGTGGTAGTAGTCGAAATAGACGTCCCCACGATACTGATCCGGGCCCGCGTTGGGATCACTCGCTCCCCATGTCGTCTGCAACTCACCTCCGACAACCCGCTTGGTGGTGGCACGGATATCGAACGGCAACTGGGCTAGTGGGCCAGAGGAAACTGTGGCTCCGCCGCCATACCGGATACCGACCCAGAAGCGTGGCTGTTCAGCAGTCTTCCGCGCCAGATCGGCGTAGGACCATAACTCTCCGGGACGGCCAGTAACGAACAGTCCCGTGATCGAACGGGTGAGGCTCGCAGACCAAAGCCGGAGGTAGGCAGAGATGGCGTAGGGGCACACTCGTCGCGCTGGATCACCCAGGCCGTGCTTGACGGGCGGACGATAGAGGGGGGAGTCCAAGGGAGCCATCGCATGCGCTCGCGCCTCGACGCGGCTCCAGAAATCACCGGTGAACCCCCCAATCCCTGGCCGATAGCCGGGGAAAGCGAGACTGTCAAGAAGGTCCGCGGCCGAAGTAAGGCTTAGGGGTTCCTCCAGTATACGGCCACGAAGCACACCGGCAACACTGACGTCCCTGGACGGGCCTCCGAAGAGACCGGCAAGAATATTGGCATTTGGGTCGGGGTGTCCACTGTCGTTAACAACGGTGACGAAGGGACGAGCACCCGGAGCAAGCGGATGATTACCGACACTTGCGATCTTCCCTGTGGCAGCGAAGTTCAGGCCCTGCAGGACGGCCGGTTCGGGAGCGCCGCCCATCATGTACTCCGACATGGCTGTGCGCACGGCCTCGTCAACATCGTGGTAAGCGCGAAAAAGCCTCAGCTGCTCATCCGATGCGAAGACGCGGCACAACTCGATGTAGGAACCGCGGTATCCGAACCAACGCTGCATCTGCATCTGGGTGTCAGCCAACGGGTTTGTAGACGATCGTTGAAAAAGCGCTGTGGTCATGCCCTCCAACGTCAGGCCTCGGGCCATGACATTTCCAGAGACGAAGATCGTGCTGAGGTCGCGGGGGGCTTGCCACTTGCCGCTCTGAGCGTCTTGTACTGGCACGTAAGCTGGCCTGTCGTCGGCGTTCGGATCACTGTTGACCACCGCAACTCTTGTCCCGGGAATGATCTCATTGACCAAGAGGGACTCGATGGTCGGCCAGTCAGGAAATTCGATCGGCAGGAGCACTCCAAATTCGTCTTCGATCTCACGCGCGGAGGCCCTGTATTTGTCGAGCCATTCAGACCATGGGGCGCCGTTAGCCTGGAGCTCGGTGATTAGGGTGCCAGGAAGGCGAGCATCACCAGTGCTGAGCATGTCGCGAGCGACGGCGCGGTCTTGGACACCAGCCCAAAGCAAGACGTCCTCAGCGCTTCGGAAGTGGTCATCGATCGTGGCGGAAGGATGGAACAGCATTGAGTGCGGCGATGCTACCTCGGCCAACGCTTCCGCTTCGGTATCAAACTGGGTCGCAACTGCCGATGCCGGCCCCATCTTCTTCGAACGAGACAGCCGAATGGCGCCAGCCACAAGGAAAGCGCGGACCGCATCTGCCAGATCCTGCTGGGCGGAAGCAGTGGCGGGTATGCACAGTCCTGCAGCTTCGGCGCGACGGTAGAAGACCTCACCGCCGGTGTAGTACGAGCGAATCCCGGCAGGTTCTGGATAGCTGGACGAACGAGGAGCATCGAGGTTACCCGGGGCGTTCGTGTCAACCGGATGACCGATATCCAGAGGGGTGCGGAGCGAGATCAGAAAGTCACGCGGAGCCAAAGGGTTGTGGTCCTCTTGGAGGAGGTTTGCTTGAGGTGTCGCTGTGTAAGCAACGTAGGTGGAAAAGAGATTGTCAGGGGACCCCTGAGGTGGATCCCACAGGTTGGCGATCGCACGAGGGATCTGCTTCAGCTTGCCGTAGATAGGGTCTTGAGAAGATTCGACCACCGCGTCCAAGACCGACCCGTCGTCGGCCTCGTCATCCAGAACCAGCATGTGGACTGGCCTTTCGAGGGACTCAATCGCCTCATAAACATTCATTCGAAGGCTAGCAGCCAACGCGTGCAGGTGGTCAGTCTGTTTCATGGCTACCACGATCAAGGGGTTCCCCTTGGCGAGTCGCTGACGAACTTGGGGCGGTGGCATCCGGTATGTCGTGCTGAGTGGGACGGTCTGGTCAGAATGCACAACCCCGGGCAGCGGACAAAGCAGGCGTCGCTTGATCTTCTGAGCGTTGTCATCCCCCGCGTCCAGTTGCCTCAACAGACGATCATAAGTCTGGCGCCAGAGGGAGACACGAGTGCCAGCGAGAACCACCACGATGTCGATCCCGTGATCGATGGCGAGCGCGGAGACCCCCAACATGGAGGCTGTCTTGCCTGATTGGACCGACCCCATGACCAGTCCTGTGCGGGACCTCCCCGGGGGCCAATCCTCGGGCAGTGTTGTGTCGGCAGCCAGAACCCCGCGATGAAGAATGTACCGAGAATCGGCTTCAACCGAAGCACGCGCTGTCTTGGTTAGGCCGCCCAGCTGAGCTTCGTAGCGGGCCCACCAGGAGTCCTGCTCTTGGGGAGTCGGTGCACTGAAGTAGACGTGCTCAACAAGTGGTGTGCTCTGCGGCATGGCTCAACTCTTTGGTGGGATGAGCATTCGCTGGAGGGACGCATACCCCGATGACCCGAACTGCTGGCGGATTGCATCGGCAGCTAGAGCGGGGTCAATGCCCAAGAGTTCGAGCAAGCTCTTGTTGATCCTGGCGATGTAGTCCCATTGGGTCTTGGTCTGCGTCTTAGCTGGGCGCTCCCAAACCTTCGATTCTTCAGTTGCCGCGCGGATTGCCGCCGCATTCGCTTCGATTCGATCCTCGACGTCATGGGGCGACGCAGCTAGGGCCATGGCAATGCCTACGAGTGAGCCCACCAACTGAAGCTCCTGCCACTTGACGCCCTTCCCGCCATCCATGAACTGTTCGGACCACAACTCATCATGTGACGCGTGCAGTTCTACGGCGTCGACTAGGAGCGCGAATAGCTTGGTCAACGTCGACGACTCCGCCAGCGGGTGTGACGGATTATCCCGGATCGTGTTCAGCAACTGGTCTATGTTGCGCGCCGTGGAGGCAAGGTCCTTCTCGCCGGTGTCGTGAACCAGCACAGATATCACCCATGCAAGAACCTTGGTGCGCTTGTAGCGGGTGTCTCCGAAACCGTAGTTCTTGAGGGCGTCACCTAGGTGGCTGAGATTGGGTATCCCGGCCAGCGACTTGGCTATTTCAGCGACAGGGGTGTTGGGATCTGCATCACCGGCCGCCGCGAGCGTCGCACGCGTCAACTCGACCTCGTGGTAGACCGCGTTGCGGATCTCTTCTGCATTGAGGTGGACGCCCTGCTTGTTGTACAGACGGAAGACTTCGTGGATCTGGGCCTGAGTGGCTTGAGTGTATTCAATGACGGGAATTGTGTACTCCACAACATCCTCGAACAGGGCCTCCACAGTCAGCTGCTGACCCGCAACGTTGATCTCGTTCTGCTTGATCTGGGTGTAGTACTTCCCGCGTAAGGGTTCAAGGTGAGGCCCAACCAAACCACCGTCACCCGTCGTGCGCAGCTTGTAGGGGAAGTAGAAGTTATTCTCATCGCTGGCATTGAGGACGTAGCCCTCCAACGCCTTCCATGCGCGTCGGAATGCCGGATAGTCATCATTGAAAAGGTCCGCTAACGTCCGGTCACCTTGGTCGTCGAGCTTGCCCTGCTCGTTGAAACGCTTCCCGACATGCCGGCCGGAGACTTCCGCGACTACCTGCTTTGCTACAGGATGCTTGCCCACGAATCGGAGGATTGCGGTGAGCCGCTGCTTGCCGTCGACGACCTCGTGCGGGGTGGAGGAGCCTGTGCGAAGCAGGATGACCGAAGGCAGCGGAACGCCCCGGAGGATCGACTCCATGAGGGACTGTCGATCGCCGTTCCGCCAAACATCACCGCGCTGGTACGACGGCGTGAGGTTCGGTGACTTCTTGGTGAGTTGGAAAATGGGCCAGACCGCGGCTTTTGCCGTCACCGGCTCGGGGCTGACGACCTCGTCATCTGCTTCAGCCTCCGCCCAAGCGTCTGCCCATGACTGAGTGGCCGTGGAGCGGGTTGTCCCCTTGGCGTCCAACTCCTCAAGGAAGTCCGCCTGCAGCTTCACCGCAGTGTCGACACGCTGACTCAGGCGTTCCAGCGCGCGCACGCTCAGCGGCGGGCTCGCTGTCGCAGAGTCAAGGATGTCGGTGGAATCCAAGTTGAGTTCATTCATGAGCACCTGGAGAAACGCTTCTCCGCTCGCGAGTGGAAGATCCTCGCTAAAGCTCAGCCAGCCCTGAATGTCGGCCAACTGGTTCATCCAAGCATCCGACGAGAAATCAACATCACCGACGCTGAAAGTCGAAGACACTGAAGGAACACCATTTGGTGTGTCCGCAGCCTCCGACAGTCCAGCCATCCCCTCAGCCAGGCCATCTAGCAACTGCAGGCGTGGGTCTTCCTCGGTCAGTTCATCATCCTCGTGTTCGATGTAGTCGGTCACGCAGTAGCTCCCAGTGCTTTGAGGTTGTCGACGGTGGCAGGGGAAGGGAAGTTGAGCCCCTCCAAGAGTTTCTCAGCAATCGCCCTAACCACACGCGCGTTAACGGCGTTTCCAAGCGCCTTGTATGCGTCCAAGTCAGAAGCCGGCAACTGAATATCCCCAAGACTCTGGAGTTGCGCGCACTCGGACGGCGTCATGTAACGGCGCTCACCGGTTAGATTCGCTCCAAGGATCGGCACCTGGGTCTGGGTGAATGCGATGAGGCTGGGTGCGGTGGAAGGGCGCTTGATGCGCAAACCAGACGCGCGGATCTGAAGGACGAAGTTGTCGATGTCACGCTCCTCCCCTTGTGCGTTCCACTCCATCTTCTGAAAGCTCGAGGGAAAGTCCCAGGGCTGCCACTGGTTCATCCAGGGATCAACCCACGAGCGGTTCTCTCGGTAAAATTCGCGGTTCTGCCGGATAAAGTTCCGCTTCCACCGAGGGAACTGGTGGTCGCCAACACGACGCGAATGGCTAGGGATCAGTTCCTTCTGCTGGTCGACCGGCACCTCGAGCTCGAAGCCGAAGCTGCCCCTGACGCCCATGTTTCGGAGCCCCCACCTCGGCCGTCGGTCCCAAATACCGGGCGGTGTCTCATCCTCGTAGGGATAGGTCGCACCGAACTCCATCGCCCAGATCGGGAAGGACGGCATCTTCAGCGAAGCTGGCGAGCGGCGCAGGAAGTCTCCCCACATGTCGATGGCCCGCAAGGTCAGTTCCGGGATCGGACGCTGCGCGGGTACGTCGTGGCGAAGCACGGAAGTGATGTCTGTGGGGTCCTTGTGCTTGGTCGGCCAGTCGAATTGATCAAGACCATCCAGTGAGCCAACGAAGTAAGCGCGGTCCCGCACTTGCGGGATGCCGAACTCATGCGGTGAGAACCGCGCGACCTTCACGTCATAGTCAAGATCTTCGAGCATCCTGACTATCGTCGCCTGGGTACGGCCTTCATCATGTTGGAGGATGTTGGGCACATTCTCCAAGATGAAGCGGCGGGGCCGCCGGACCCGCAGGATGTCGTAGACCTTGAAGAACAAGTTTCCTTGGGCAGTGTCGGCAAAACCCATCTGATCGCCAGCTTTCGAGAACGGCTGGCAAGGAAACCCTGCGGTCAACACCTCGTGATCAGGGATCTCGCGCCGGATGTCAGTATCACTTTCGAGTTCGTTGAGGTCACCCCACGGCCTAATGCCAAAGTTCGACTCATACAGACCCTTGAGTGCAGGCTCCCACTCAGCCGCGAACACCCCGCGGCCGTCGAGTTGTGACAAGGCGACATGGAAACCGCCCAATCCTGCGAAGAGGTCGACGAACTTGAAGCCTCTGGAGCTAGAGCCCATCCCTCAGTACCACCGTTCTGTACGTGCAGGGCGACGTCATTTTGGCTATTCTGCCAGCAGAATCGGCACCTGTCAGCCATGAGTTACGCAATTGTAACTCATAATCGCCACAATGATCTAAATCCCGTCTTGTTGCAGCCTCTCCGGATGGCGCCGCTTCAGCTTCGGCTCTCTCTGTTGCGACCAAGCAGACGCACACACCTTCCACAACCACCGCCGGAGCGCAGCCCAACGGCCCGAATCACAACCGGGGGCAGAGTGTCACCGGTCTTGAAAGCACGCCAGCAACGGGCCCCACTTTCCAATATCGGGCAACAGAGGCGTCGTCAACGCATGCGGGCAGTCAGGCTCACTGCACAGGCCACCCCCAAGCATGGTGACGCCGGACCGATGCAACTCCTCGACGAGGCCACTCGGAGCCGCGATGCGCAACCGAGGCCCCGTCATCGCTGCACGTCGGAGAACCTTGTGGTCCCGAGTTAGGAAAACATGGGCCCCCACAGCCTGCGCTTCCAGCAGGAGATCCCGATCCGCCCCATCCGGCAGGCCGCGCTCATCTCCAACTGAGTTGGGATCGGAGCGCGATGGCGCGGGGAACCCCCAGTCGGCATACTGAAATGCAATAGCTTCCGCGAGACCTTCGATCACGTCCTGAAACCCAGTCATGCCACGCTTGGCATCTGTACCGGCGCGTCGCGTAGTCACGAAACGGATGTCCCTCAGCATCCAGAGATCGAGCAAGGACCCCAGGCAATTCAGTTCCTCCGCGTACCTTGCCTCACTGACGCGTACGTCATCATCCATCAGGCCGTTTCCGTGCTTCTGGAAATCGATTAGCACGTTTGAGTCCAAGGACACGACAAGTGGACCGTGGTAGCCCCGAGGCAGGAGACTGGGGAGAGCCCTGTGACAGAAGCCCAATCCGCCCTCGCCCGAAATCTGATGTAGCACGATGCAAGCCTAAGGCCATCGAACCTGCGAAATTGGCGGGGCACGTACGAGTTTCGGAGCTCACATTCGTGCGAGTGGCCCGGTAAGGTTATGTGGCATGGTGAGTTCTCGGTTAACTTCTCGGGCCGAGATTCGTGTACTCGATCTTTTCAGCGGGGCGGGAGGGCTCAGCGAAGGGCTTGCTCGCGCCTCAGCCACGCGAGCCGCCACGCACAAATATTCCACCGTTCGAGCCGTGGAGCTTGACGTCGACGCTGCCGCGTCATACGAGGCGAACCACGGCAAGCACACTGTCTTCACTGGGGCCATCGAAGATTGGATCAAGGTCGAGGATGTTCCTTCCGCTGACCTCATCATCGGAGGCCCGCCATGCCAGGGATTCTCCGCACTTGGCAAGAAGGACGTTCACGACAAGCGCAACCAGTTATGGAAATACTACGCCGACACCATCCTGAAAGCCCAGCCGCAGTTCTTTGTCCTTGAAAATGTCCCACGTTTTCTGACTTCGCCCCAGTTCAATCAGTTCGAAGAACTATGTCTCCCCGGCGGGAATCTGCGCGACTACACATTCCAAGCAAGAATCCTGAATGCTGCGGAATACGGGACGGCTCAACTCCGCAAAAGGGTTATTCTGATCGGTCATCATCGCGATCTACCATTCCCTGGATTCCCCGAAGTAGCAGGCACCTTCCAGGACCCTTCGGACTGGAAGACCGTACGGAGCGCTCTCCGCAACCTTCCGCCGGAAGTCCAAGTGCAGAATCTGCCGGACAGAACGCATCAGTTTGGCGGAGGAGTCCTGGCTGGCCCCTACCGATCCGACGAACTCCACATCACACGCCACTACGAGGAGATATCATTAGAACGCTTTTCTTACATTGGGGAAGGCGAGAATCGATTCAAACTGCCAGAACACTTGAAAGCGCCGTGTTGGCGCAAGCACACTAGTGGCTCGGCTGACGTGATGGGGCGACTCTGGTGGGACCGGCCATCTGTAACAATCCGGACCGAGTTCTTCAAACCTGAAAAGGGACGCTACCTGCACCCTTCCGAGCCACGAGCTATTACCCATCACGAAGCCGCCCGCCTTCAGGGATTTCGAGACACCTATAGATGGGTCGGGTCGAAGACATCGATTGCACGCCAGATTGGCAACGCCGTTCCGGTCCCACTCGGTCAAGCCATCGGACAGCATCTGATGCTCGCTTTCCCTACTGCCTGACCCGAAGACCCATCGAATGAAGCGCGCACCCTCACCGGACGACAGCCCACTGGTCCTCAAGTTCGACCCCCACACGATCGAGCACTTGGGATCAAACATGTACTCAAGGCTCCCAAACGCAGTCGCTGAACTTGTGGCGAATGCCTACGACGCAGACGCCACGGAGATCTGCGTTCGCGTCGTCGGCAGTGGCGTAACGCAGCACATCGTGGTCGACGACAATGGGCACGGCATGTCACGAGATGACGTTCGCGACAAGTATCTGAGAATTGGTCGTAACAGACGGGGGTCTGCGACGACAGCTAAGTCGGAGAGTGGGAAGCGCACGGTCTCCGGAAAGAAGGGGCTGGGCAAACTAGCCCTGTTCGGTATCGGCCATCAGATCGAGGTTTCCACAACCCGGAGGGGGGAGGGCCTAAGGCTCCATGTATCCATGGATTGGGCGGATCTTATCGGCACAAACGACGGGGACTACCAACCGGAATCAAAGTCCACACCAGCCGAGGCCGCGGCCCACGGGACATCCGTAAGAGTCTCCAAGCTCACCCGTACAAGCGATATTTCTCCGTCCGAACTCGCGGAGGCTCTTTCCCGCCTGTTTCATTACGGTGACAACGAGGTTCACCTGAAGGTGATCGGCCGCGACGGGTCAGAAATTCCTGTCACACGCGAACTACGGCTTTCTACCATTGCGGAGGAGTTCGCGTGGTCGGTCCCTAACGACTTACCCGAGAACTCCGACAAGCCAGGGGTCATAGGGGCAACCGGCAGAGTCGTGGCAGCCGAGAAGCCGCTTCCCACTGCTATGCGGGGGGTCGCGGTTTATGCTAACGGGAGGCTTGTGAACGAGCCAGAGTTCTTCGGAGCCTCTGACTCTAGTTATGCCTACGCGTACCTGACGGGCTACGTCGCGGTCGACGACCTCGACGCAATCAAGCCCGACGTAGTCGCCACCGACCGCCGGGCTGTGAACTGGGACCAACCCGAGGCAGCGAAAATCCGGAAGATGCTTAAGGGGATGGTCGAAGAGATTGCTCAGTCACGCAAGCAACTGCGGGCGGCCAAGAAACGGAAACAGCTGGAGGATCAGGTCGGAATCGACCCAGACAACTGGGCAGACACGGTGAAAGGCCCCGAGAAGGAGCCCCTTCGCGATCTCATCAAGATCATCGAGTCCGACGAGACGGATATGAGCGATGAGGACCGCGGAAAGGCAGTCAGGAGCCTCAAGGGCATCGCGCCACCGTATGCGGACTTGATCTGGCGCCACCTCCACCCAAGCATCCAGGGAGCGAGCGCAACATACTTCAAATCCGGCGACTACTATCAAGCCCTGCTCGAGGCTTGTAAGCAATACGTCGCCGATCTTCGGGCAGCAGCTAAGCTGCCTGACGATGCGGAAGACTCCCTCTGGGGCAAAGCCCTCGGTGAAGGGAACTCCCCTCGGCTCAATTTCACCAACCGCTTTCGCTCCGGCAACCCATGCATCTCCGGCCCCACAGCCAGAAACCTTGAGAATGGACAACGTGAGCTATCGAAGGCGATCTGGTCTGCTTTCCGCAACCCGCTGTCCCACGAGGCACTGGAGACAATCAAGTCGTTGGGCGTCATCAGCCACCAAGACTGCCTAGACGCGCTAAGCCTCTTGTCCCATCTCCGCCGCCGCCTCGACGAAGCCGTCCTCACCTGAGGTCCTGGCGCGAGGAGTGACAGTTGGGCAGCGCAGTTCTTAGGTTCTCGTAAGGCCAGACTACTGTGGCCGTCCCATCTCGATCCTGCCAAAAGTCCGAGAACGGCTCGGTTGGAGCGCGACAGGGCCGATCCCGTCACTTGTCACCTCAGACCATCATCTGTGCCAGCCGCGCAAGGTGCGAGGTACGATGCTGGTCAGGCAACGGCCAGTATGCACACTCAGGGCGGAGCAGACAGTGAAAGGCACCTGCCGCTACCAGCATCTCTAGAAGGTCCTGAGGGCTGGCGACCATGATGCCAACAACCCGCAGACTGGCCTTCGCCTTTAGGAAGCCCTCGTCTCGGGTCAGCACGACGTGCATGCCCGAGTTCATCGCCTCCCTCGCAATCGATCTGTCACCACCTGCGGGCACCCTCTCAAGCAATCTGTTCAAGACGCGGTAGGCACCGATCCTATCCTGCCGGTTTACATCGAATTCACCGACGAGCTGCAAAGCGAGATCAAATTCGCGAATGGCGCGTCGGCGCTCTGCGCGCCGCTTCTCCGACAAGATGGACCTGCTGTCCCAGCGGAGCGCCTCCGGCAGGTGAAGGCGGATGTCGCGGATCACCCATAACCCCATGAAGAGTTGGAGCGCTTCAAGCTCCTCGCCATACTTGCTATCTACCTCAATATCCTCGAGCCAGATACTTCGGGCGCGATCGGCAAGGTCGAGGAACACATTGGTATCCAGCATGACGTGCAGTGGCCCACGCCCTGTCCTCTGGCCAAAGAGGTGAGGGGCATTCTCGTAGACGAAGTGCGGGCCCTCAGGGATGGGCCGGGGGCAGGGGGTCTGGCCAAAGTGTGCGCGAAGCCGCCGGGATACGCGGCGCATCAGCGCCACCCCCAAATCATCCAACTCATGCTGACACCCGTCCAGCACCAGCGCCGTCGGCTGCATTCTCAACTCACGACACCTCTCACAAACTATCTGTCTAGGCTAACGAAGCTGGCGGCCTCGTGGTGCCGTTCCGTCATCCCCGCGAGGGTCCAGGCTGGCCAGCATGCTAGGGATCGGCGGGCTGCTGAGTTCAAAGGAAGAGTTGCCGGCCGTGATTCACGCCAGCACGGGCTGCTCCGCAACTCAGCGCCCTTCGTTCCCTAGCAAG
Source organism: Propionibacteriaceae bacterium (assembly GCA_030538315.1). Taxonomy (GTDB): domain Bacteria; phylum Actinomycetota; class Actinomycetes; order Propionibacteriales; family Propionibacteriaceae; genus Arachnia. Next base: position 6,783 of record JAUNUF010000017.1, on the reverse strand, counting down.
CACTAGTTGATGAGTGAGCCCTCACTCACTACACTCGACCCGTGACCCGAGCGACCCCGATGCCCCCAGAAGAGCGACGCGCCTCCATCATCGAGGCGACCCTCCCGCTCCTCCTCCAACACGGCCCCTCCCTCACCACCAAGCAAGTGGCAGAGGCCGCAGGCGTCGCCGAGGGCACCATCTTCCGCGTCTTCGACTCACTCCCCGCTCTCATCGACGCCACCACGCGCGAGGCGCTGTCAGCCAAGCGGCTGCAACGCGACCTCACCGCCGTCGGCACCCCTTCCTCCCTCCAGGAGGTCACTGAGCAGGCGATCGCGCTCCTCGTCAGGCGCATGACCGACATCCGCTCGCTCCTCCACACCGTGCACCACTCCGCCAACTCCGACGACGGCACGTGCCTCCGCGGCGAACTCGAGGCGCGCAAGCACGAGGTCGAAGACTGGCTCATCACCCGCCTCGAACCGCACCTCCACGAACTCTCCGACGAACTCCGCGACAACCCACGCCGATTCGTCGAGTACCTCCGAACCCTCGCACTCGGCCACGTCTTCCACCACGGAGATTCGGCCCTCACCACCCACGACCTCGCTGCCCTCGCGCTCCAAGGCGCCAGAAAGGCCCGCTAATGCTCTCCCGCCTCGCGCGGCTCATCAACCGCTACATCCGCCCCTACTGGGGCCTGCTCGCCATCGTGATCGTGCTGCAAACCATCGCCACCATCATGAGCCTCTACCTGCCCACCCTCAACGCCCGCATCATCGATGAGGGCGTCGTCAAGGGCGACACTGACTTCATCTGGGGCACCGGCGGCATCATGCTGCTCCTCTCGGCCATCCAGGGCGCCGCTCAGGTCGGCGCCGTGTGGGCCGGCGCCAACGCCGCCATGCAGTTCGGGCGCGACGTCCGCGCCGCCATCTTCGGCCGCGCGCTCAGCTTCTCCACGCAGGAGCTCAACAAGTTCGGCGCCCCGTCGCTCATCACCCGCAACACCAACGACGTGCAGCAGGTGCAGATGCTGGTGCTCATGACCGCCATCATGCTGGTGGGCGCCCCCATCACCATGGTGGGCGGCGTGTTCATGGCACTGCGCGAAGACGCCGGCCTGTCCTGGATCATCCTGGCCGCCGTCGTCCTCCTGGGCGCCGGCATCACGGTGCTGATCGTCAAGATGGGCCCCATGTTCGAGGTGATGCAGAAGCGCATCGACGCCCTCAACCGCGTGCTGCGCGAACAGATCACCGGCATCCGCGTGGTGCGCGCCTTCGTCCGCGAACCCCACGAGGCCAAGCGCTTCGAACGCACCAACGCAGAGCTCGTGGACGTCACCACCAAGGTGGGCCGCCTCATGGCCTTCCTCTTCCCCTTCGTGGGCTTCATCATGAACATCTCGACGGTGGGCGTGATGTGGTTCGGCGCCCATCGCATCGAATCCGGCGACATCCAGATTGGCCAGCTCACCGCCTTCATCGCCTACCTCATGCAGATCCTCATCTCCGTGATGATGACCACCATGCTGCTGGTCATGGCCCCCCGCGCCGCCGTCTCCGCAGACCGCATCATGGAGGTCCTCGACACCGAAAGCTCTGTCGCCCCGCCCAAGAACCCCGTCGCCGCCAAGGAAACCCGCGGCAGCGTCATCTTCGACGGCGTCACCTTCGCCTACCCGGGCGCCGAGGCACCCGTGCTCAAGGACATCTCGTTCGAGCTCAGCCCCGGCAAGACCACCGCCGTCATCGGCTCCACCGGCTCCGGCAAATCCACCCTCATCAACCTCATCCCCCGCCTCTTCGACGTCACGGGAGGCCGGGTCCTCGTCGACGGCGTGGACGTGCGTGACTTCGACCCCGAAGACCTCTGGGCCCGAGTCGGCCTCGTCCCCCAGAAGCCGTACCTGTTCAGCGGCACCATCGCCTCCAACCTGCGCTACGGCAAGCCGGATGCCACCGACGACGAGCTCTGGGAGGCGCTCACCGTCGCCCAAGCTGCCGACTTCGTGCGGGATCGCGACGGCCAACTCGAATCCACCATCGCGCAGGGCGGCACCAACGTCTCCGGCGGCCAGCGCCAGCGCCTGGCCATCGCCCGCGCCCTGGTGAAGAAGCCCGGCGTCTTCATCTTCGACGACAGCTTCTCCGCCCTGGACGTCACCACCGACGCCCGCCTCCGCGCCGCACTCCGCCCCGTCACCCGGGACGCCGCGGTACTGGTGGTTGCGCAGCGCATCTCCACCATCACCGGCGCAGACGAGATCCTCGTGATCGACGACGGGGTCATCGTCGGCCGCGGCACGCACGACGAACTGCTCCAGACCAATGAGACGTATCAGGAGATCGTCGAATCCCAGCTCAGCGCGGAGGAGGCAGCCTGATGTCGGAGAACCTCAACAACAAGGGCCCCGAGAACACCAGCCCGGCAGAAGATGCCGAGGTGGTGGTCAAGGCCAACGAACGCCCCGACGCACCCACCGGCCGCGCCCACGGCCCCGGCGGCCACGGCATGGGCGGCAGCGGCGAGAAGGCCGCGAACTTCGGAGTCTCCGCCAAGCGCCTCCTGCGCAACCTGCGCCCGGAGCGCTTCTGGATCATCATGGCCATCCTGCTGGGCACCCTCTCCGTGGCGCTCGGCGTGGTGGGCCCGAAGATCCTCGGCCTGGCCACGGACAAGATGTTCGAAGGCATCATCGGCAAGCAGTTCCCCTCGGGCATGACCAAGGAGCAGGTGATCGCCGGCGCCGAGGCGCAGGGCGGCCAGGCCGACTTCGTCGACATGCTGCGCAACCTCGATTTCACGCCCGGCCAAGGCATTGATTTCGGCGCCATCGGCACCATCCTGCTCATCGTGCTGGGCCTGTACGTGGTGTCGTTCGCGTTCAGCTACGCGCAGGGCTGGATTCTCAACGGCGCCGTGCAGCGGGTGATCTACACCCTGCGCCAGCGCGTGTCGTCGAAGCTGGACCGTCTGCCCCTCAGCTACTTCGACAAGCAGCCCCGCGGCGAGGTCCTCAGCCGCGTCACCAACGACATCGACAACGTCTCGCAGACCCTCCAGCAAACCCTCTCGCAGCTGCTCAACTCGCTGCTGATGGTGATTGGCGTGCTGGTGATGATGTTCTGGATCTCGCCCACGTTGGCGTTGGTCGCCCTGCTGACCATCCCCGTCGCGATGGTGATCACCGGCATCATCGGCAAGCGCAGCCAGAAGCTGTTCGCGCAGAACTGGAAGTCGACGGGTGAGCTCAACTCACAGATCGAGGAGGGCTTCACCGGGCATGCGTTGGTGAAGGTGTTCGGCCGCCAGAAGGAGGTCGAGGCCGAGTTCGCCAAGCGCAACGAGGAGCTCTACCGCGCCGGGTTCGGGGCCCAGTTCATCTCCGGCATCATCATGCCGTTGATGTTCTTCGTGGGGAACCTGAACTACGTGGTGATCGCCGTGTTGGGTGGTCTGCGCGTGGCGTCGGGGCAGATGAACATCGGTGACGTTCAGGCGTTCATCCAGTACTCGAGGCAGTTCACTCAGCCGTTGACGCAGGTCGCGTCGATGGCGAATTTGATGCAATCTGGCGTTGCCTCTGCGGAGCGCGTCTTCGAGCTGCTTGATGCCGAGGAGATGACCGGGCTGAGCGCGGAAGCCGAGCGGCCCTTCGTCGGACGCTCGCAAGCTCGCGGTCCGCTCAGGGACCAGCAGAGGGTCGCCGAGCAGCCGCTGGTCCCTGAGCGTGTTGCCTCCGAGGAACGAGGAGCGCAACGCGACGAAGGGCCGCCAAGCTCTCAGACAGGCCGAATCGAGTTCGAGCACGTCGACTTCTCCTACTCCCCCGACACCCCGCTCATCAGCGACCTCAACCTCGTCGCCGAGCCCGGCCAAACCGTCGCCATCGTGGGCCCCACGGGCGCAGGGAAGACCACACTGGTCAACCTCATCATGCGGTTCTACGACCTCGACGCCGGGCGCATCACCATCGACGGCGTGGACATCGCCACGCTCCCCCGCGGCGAGGTGCGGCAGAACATCGGCATGGTGCTGCAGGACACCTGGCTGTTCGGCGGCACAATCTGGGACAACATCGCCTACGGGCGCCCCGACGCCACCCGCGAGGAGATCCTCGAGGCCGCCAAGGCCACGTTCGTCGACCGCTTCGTGCACTCGCTGCCCGAGGGCTACGAGACGGTGATCGACGAGGAGGGCTCCAACGTCTCCGCCGGCGAGAAGCAGCTCATCACGATCGCCCGGGCCTTCCTTGCCGACCCTGCGCTGCTCATCCTCGACGAGGCCACCAGCTCGGTGGACACCCGCACGGAGCTGTTGCTGCAGCACGCCATGGCGGCGCTGCGCACCGGCCGCACGTCGTTCGTGATCGCGCACCGCCTCTCCACCATCCGCGACGCCGACCTCATCCTGGTGATGGAGGAAGGCAAGATCGTGGAGAAGGGGAGTCACGACGAGCTGATCGCCGCCGAAGGCGCGTACTTCGACCTGTACCAGTCGCAGTTCGCCGCCGCCATCGAGGATTAGCCGCTGGTCCCTGAACATGGAAGCTCACCGGCCCTTCGACCGGTCGCAGGGCGACCGGCTCAGGGACCGCGCACAGGTCCCTGAGCGTGCTGCCCCCGAGGCGCCGCCCTGAGCGTTCGCGAGGAACGAGCGAACTTGTCGAAGGGGACGAGGGGCGCAGCACGACGAAGGGCCGCCCAAACCCGGTAGATGTCCTCTCGGCGGGGTGTCCCCCCTCAAATTGGGGAGGGTGACCCCGTCGAAAGGACATCTACCGGGTTTCGACACGCTCGCGATCCTCGCAAGCTCGGATGCGACCGGCTCAACCAACGAATGGGATGATGGGCGAAACGACGGGGAGGAGCAGCGATGAGCCAAGGGCCACAACCGCCGCCCTCCGGGCCGGATTTCCGCCCGGCTGGGCCGCACTGGGAGCCAGCCCAGCACCCCGCCTCACCATCGCCCTCACAGTGGGGGCCGCCTCCACCCGGCTACCCACCGCCGCCCGGGCCACCACCCCCTCCAGGCTCGATGCCCCCTCCCGGCTATTCATCTCCACTAGGCCCATCGTCGGGCAAGAAGGCATGGAAGACGGTGGCCATCGTCCTGGCCGTCCTCTTCGCCTTCGTGGGCGGCGGGATCGCCACTTGGTGGGGCATCACCGCCAACCGCGGCGGCGACACAGAGCCCGAGACCCCCGTCGTCTCGTGGGGCCCGGTTGAGCCCTCGGATACAGCTGAGCCCGCCGTCGACCCTGAGCCCGCCGCCGAACCAACGCCAGCTCAGACCACACCCTCCTTCGACATCGCCGCAGCCGTCTCCCTGGCAGAGACCTCCGGGCTGCGTTGCCACTTCGAGGGGCACCGCTTCATCTCGTCGTACTGGTGCGCGGGCGACGGCGGGCAGGTGCGGCTGTACCTGGGCGGCGACCTCGACGGCACCTTGCAACACGCCTCCGTCACCAACAGGGGCAACTGGGATCCATACCTGAGTGAGGATCTCGCCCGCGCTGTGGGCGGCCTGTTGATGCCGGAGGCCGAGTACAACGCTGACCTCGTCCTGTCGCACTTCGCCGGAGATCGCCAGGCGGATCTTGAGACCCAGATGGGCGGGCGCCAGGTGCGGGTCAGGCAATACGAGTACGTGATCATCACCACGCCGGGGTGGGCCGTCGGGCTGGATCAGCCCACGCTGCATCCGTTCACCGATGCCAACCGCGAGACGCTCGTGAGCTATGGGTTCGAGTGCTATGCGGATCAATGGCTCAACTGCACGGCCAACACCGACGGCGCCTACTACAGCGCCGGCGGCTCCAACGACGGCAACATCTGGACCTTCGCGAGCCCCGAGTTCGACCAGCTACCCAGCAACGCCACCATCGAACTCCAGAGCCTCGCGTGGGCGCTCACAGGTCGCGACGATGCGCTGTACACCCCCATCTTCAAGCTGGAGCCCGGCACCGTGAAACTGGTGGATGGGCTCTGGATGACGCATTTGTCCTACGAGGCTGGCGGCACGCCCATGCAGGAGATCAGCATCGAGTTGAGTTGCTGGGCTGCGGCACGGACGGATTGCTGAGGGTGGCCGGGATGCGTCGAATGGTTGATGGCGCAGGGCAGCCCGCGTGCCCGTCATGGGGAAGAATCGCATCATGACCAACGCCCCACAAGGCCGCTCCAGCGCCATCACGGTGCTGCTGATCTTCGGTATCGCCATCCTGGTGTTCGGAGCCACGCTGTACTACACGTGGCAGATGGTTGGGCCGGGGTCGCCTGGGCCCGCGAGCATCGAGCCGACGGCGGTTCAGTCTTAGACGGAGGCGACTTGGCCACCCAACTGCCGCCGCAGAAGGCCCCGAATCTAGATTTGGGCCCCGCCCCTTGTCTAGTTGAATATTCAACTGTATGATCAGGGCATGACGCTTGCACCTGAGACCCACATGGGCACGCTTGAGCTGCGCGTTCGCGACATGTACCGCCAGCTGGCCTTCTACACCGACGGCGTGGGCCTGGCCCCGCTCGCGGACGGGCCCGGCAGCGTGACGCTCGGGCTGGGCGACACCCCCATCGTGCAGCTCACCGAATCCAAGGAACTCCGCTCCGCTCCCCGAAGCGCCGCTGGCCTGTTCCACACCGCCGTTCTGTTCAACGAACTGCCGGATCTGGCGCGCACCCTGGTGTCGATGTACACCAAGTACGCCGAGACCTATGCCGGCACAGGCGACCACCTCGTCTCGCAGGCCTTCTACTTCACGGATCCGGAGGGCAACGGCGTCGAGCTCTACCACGA
>JAUNUF010000136.1 GCA_030538315.1 Propionibacteriaceae bacterium | reverse complement strand
GAGCGTCTCCATGGTAAGGAGAAGGTCTGCGGTTCGATTCCGCATGGGGGCTCTGTTCTTTCCCTGCTCCACCAGGGAAAGAACTCCTTGACGGGGTAGCTCAGTCGGTAGAGCAAGCGGCTCATAATCGCTGTGTCGCGGGTTCGATTCCCGCCCTCGTCACCACTGAACAAGACATTTCGCGCAAGCTAAGAGGAAATCATGGCCAAGAAGACCGGAGACGTACGTCCGATCATCACGCTCGCCTGCACCGAGTGCAAGGAGCGCAACTACGTGACGAAGAAGAACCGTCGTAACACGCCGGATCGTCTCGAGCTCAAGAAGTTCTGCCCGCGCTGCCGCACCCACCAGGCGCACCGCGAGACCCGCTGATCTCCACGTCGCAACGCACCACGGCCGTCCTCTGGGCGGCCGTTCTGCGTTTCTGGCGGTAGCCTGAGCGCATGCCGATTTCCGCCGAGCACGTGGGCCGCCGCTACCCGGCCGCCCCGCCGTACGTGGTCTCTCACGCCAAGATCGCCGAGTTCGCTGAGGCGGTGCGCGACGACAACCCCGCCTATTTCGGCGATGATCCCATCGCGCCGCCCACCTTCGCGGCCGTCATCGCGGCACAGGCTTGGGGTGCGCTCTTCGGCGACGAGGAGCTCGGCCTGGCGCTGAACCGCACGATGCACACGGATCAGAACTTCACCTTCCACCGCCCGCTGCGCCCCGGCGACGCCGTGGTGGCGGAGCTGAGCATCGAGAAGGTCCGAAACCGCGGCAACCTGGAGATGGTCACCGTCCTCGTTGACCTGCTCGTCGACGGCGAGTCCGTCTGCGAGGCCCGCTCCACCCTGATGCACACCCGGCCCGAGGAGGCAGGCGATGAGTGAGTACGCCGTCGGCACTGAGCTGCCAGAGCTTAGGGTGCGCGTCACCCGCTCCGCCGTGGTGCGCTACTCCGGCGCGTCCACGGATTTCAACGAGATCCACTTCTCGGATCGCCACGCGCAGGCCATCGGGCTGCCCGGCGTCGTCGCGCACGGCATGTGGACCATGGGCGCTGGCCTGAAGATCGTCACGGATTGGATCGGTGACCCCGCGAAGGTCGCCAGCTACTTCGTGCGCTTCACCCGCCCCGTCGTGGTGCCGGACACCGACGAGGGGGTCGAGGTGGTCTACACCGCCAAGATCACCGAGGTGAACGACGGCATCGTCAAGCTGGGCATCACGGCCACCTGCGGCGACGACGCCGTGCTGGGCGCCGCCCGTGCCGAGGTGCGCGTTGATTGAGATCGAAGGAGCGGGCGAGACCTGCAGCCTGGAGCGCGTCTCCGTCGAGACCGACGGCGTGCCCATCGCCGATTCTCCGCTGCTGGCCGAACACACCACCCTGCGCGTGGGCGGCCCGGCGGATCGGTTCGTCGTCGCCACCACCGAGCGCGAGCTGATCGACACCGTCATGGAGTGCGATCAGCGCGGTGAGCCCGTGCTGGTGCTGGGCGGCGGCTCCAACCTGCTGATCGCCGACGAAGGTTTCCGCGGCACCGTCGTGCGCGTGGCCACCACCGGCATCAACGCCGACGTGTCCAGCTGCGGAGGGGCGGCCGTCCGGGTGGCGGCGGGGGAGAACTGGGACACCTTCGTGGCCCACGCCGTCGCCAACGAGTGGATTGGGGTGGAGACCCTCTCCGGCATCCCCGGCTCCGTGGGCGCAACGCCCATCCAGAACTTGGGCGCCTATGGCGCTGATGTGTCTCAGACCATCACGTCGGTGCGCACCTGGGACCGGCAGGAGAACACTCAGCGCACCTTCCCGGTGGTCGATTGTGGCTTCGGCTACCGCACGTCCCGCTTCAAGCGCGAACCCGGCCGCTATCTGGTGCTCGAGGTGGGCTTCCAGTTCCAGTTGGGGTCGCTTGGGCTGCCCATCGCCTACCCCGAGCTCGCCAACCGGCTGGAGACGGTGCCGGGCAAGCGCGTCGAGGCCGCCAAGGTGCGCGAAGCCGTGTTGGAGATCCGCCGCGGCAAGGGCATGGTGCTGGACGCTGCGGATCACGATTCCTGGAGCGCCGGTTCGTTCTTCACCAACCCCATCCTGAGCGCCGAGGAGGCGGAGTCGCTGCCTGCCGAGGCGCCCCGGTTCCCGGATGCTGAGGGTCGTGTCAAGACCAGCGCTGCCTGGCTCATCCAGCACGCCGGCTTCGCGAAGGGCCATGGCGCTGGCGAGGCTCGCCTCTCCACCAAGCACGTGCTGGCGTTGACCAACCGGGGGGCGGCCACCGCGTCGGATCTCGTGGCGCTCGCCACCGAGGTGCGCAGCGGGGTGGAGGAGCGCTTCGGCATCCGCTTGGTGCCGGAGGTCAACCTGATTGGTGTTCAGCTCGGCCCTTCGTCGTGACGCGGTGCTCGCAAGCTCGCACGCGCCTCGCTCAGGGACCAGTGGACGCCTCAACCTTGGGTTGAGGTATTTCCCAGTGACCCATCTGGGCAGTTAGCCTCCTGCGTGGAGGGTGATGTGAAGACCAGCTTTATCAAGATGTTTGCCATCGCTGTGGTGCTTGCCGTTGTGGGCGCGCCGTTGCTGGGTCAGGTGCCCGCTGAAGCGAGCCGCCAGAGCGAGTTCATCGCGAAGCTCGTGCCCTCGGCCCAGGCCGTGGAGCAGGAGTTCGGCATCCCCACCTCCGTGACCATCGGCATGGCTGCCCTCGAGACGGGCTGGGGTGGCTCGTCGATGACCGGTCAGATGACGGTGGACGGCCAGATTTACGAGGTCAACACCCTCTTCAACATCAAGTGCACGACGATGGTCTCGCCCTACCAGACGGGCTGCGTGCCGGTGCGCACCGCCGAGTACCGCGCTGACGGCACGAAGTACTTCATTGTGGACGAGTTCCGCACCTATGCAAGCTGGCTGAACTCCACCAAGGATTACGCCCGGTTGCTGACCACCGCCACGCGTTATGCGCTTGCGTTCCAGTACGTGGACTACCCGGATCAGTTCGTCACCGAAGTCCGCAAGGGCGGCTATGCGACGGATCCGAAGTACGCCGAGCTGGTCATCAACATCATGCGCAACCACAACCTGTACCAGTACAACCTGCGCGGGCAGGGCCCCGGTTTCCCCGAGGGCATGGTGGCACCGGGACCAGCACCCATCGTCGTGGACACCAACCCCCACGTCTTCTTCCCCAAGGTGATGCGCGGCAGCCGCGGCGAGGCCGTGCGGTCGCTGCAGGAGCTGCTGAACGCCCACGGCGCTGGCATCACGGCGGATGGGATCTACGGCGAGCAGACCCAGAATGCGGTGGACGCGTTCCAGCGCTCGGAGAAGCTCAAGGCCACCGGCGCCATGGACGACGACACCTGGCAGTTGCTGCTGCCGGAACTGCGGGATGGCGCCAAGAGCGTGGGCGTGTTCGTGCTCCAGAAGCACCTCACGTTGAAGGGCCACAACGTGCCCTCCACCGGCAACTTCGGCCCTGAGACCGCCAAGGCGCTGGCCGCGTTCCAGCAGAAGCATCGGATCGAGGCCAGCGGCCACACCAGCTACGCCACGTGGGCGCGCCTCCTCGGTTGAGACAGGTCCCTGAGCGTGGCGGGTGCGAGGAACGAGCACCGCGTCACGACGAAGGGCCGCTGAGCGTTCAACCGGCGATGAGCCCCGCCGCCGCAACGTAGCCGGCGGCATAGGCCTGTGCGGCCAGCCGCAGTGAGTCCCGACCCGGCAGGAACGCTCCGTGGTGCAGGCCCACCCCGTCGACCTTTCCAGTGCCCACGAAACTCATGACAGATGCGGCCACGCGCCCGTACTCCGCAAAATCGTCTGAGCCGCAGCTCCGGAAGGGCGTCTCGGCCACGGTGATGCCCAGGCTTTCCAGCAGGGGATCCATGCGCCGCACCAGGCCGGGGTCGTTGACCAACGCCGGGCCGCCCCGCACGAAGCGGGTGGAGGCGTGCGCGCCCCGTGACCCCGCGATGGCCTCGGCAGTCCGCGCGATGGATTCGTGCAGCAACGCCCGGTCGGTCTCCGAATACGTCCTGATGGATCCTCGGCAGCTCGCCTCGGAGGCGATCACGTTGTGCGCCGTGCCGCCGGCGATGGTGCCGATGGACACGACGGTGGGGTGCGTGGGGCTGACCAGGCGTTGGGGGAGTGAGCTGAGCTCACCAATGATGCTGGCCAACGTGGTGATGGGGTCGATGGCCACGTGGGGGT
>JAUNUF010000135.1 GCA_030538315.1 Propionibacteriaceae bacterium | reverse complement strand
GGCGAACGACTCGCTGCGGGCATCACCAATCAACCCCAGTGCGGCATCGATGCTCTTCAACGATGCCCCTTCAGCTCCTTCGGCAGCCTGGGCCAGCGACATGGCAAGGGACGACGGCGACACCACGCGGTTGTCTTCGTCGGAGGCCTGGATGACGCTCCAACCGAGGCGCAGCGAGGCAGCCGCGGCTCGCTCCGCAGAGGGCACGGCGGAGGTGAGATCCACCACGCCTTCTTCTGCGGCTGAACCCTCGTCGTAGGACCCGTCCTTCGACGCGGCGGGCACTTCTGCCGCGGGCGCAGGCGGGTTGTCGCCCGCATTGTCTCCCGCGGGCGCCGCTTCCTCTGCCGGCGCGGCCGTCAGCACGGACCCGGAATCCTGGGAAGATTCCAGCGAACCACCGCCGAGATTGAGTGCGAAGGGAACCACCATGGCGGTGACCACAGCCATCGCCCCGCCGGCAACGAGGCCGCGATTCCGCTGCCTGCGGCGTCGCGCTCCGGCGACCATGCCGTCGGGCACCCTGAGCTCGGGCGCCACGCGCTGGAGGGCGGCGCGAACGTCGCCGTCGTCGGGCAGCATCCCGTGATCGTCATGCTCGGTCATCTGAGGCCTCCTGGGGCCGGAGGTGCGCGGACTCGCGGAGAGCCGCACAGCCTCGGTGGGCGTACTTCTTGACCGCGCCCTCGCTGATGCCCAACGCCTCGGCGACCTCCGCGATGGGCCTGTCCTCGACGTAGCGCATCGTCACCACCGCCCGCTGCATGCGGGGCAAGGTGGCCAGTGCGCGCAGCACGTCGACCCGGAGCTCGGCCGTGCCAGTGTCGGTGGCCCCGCCGTCGGGAACGGTGTCGCTGGGGATCTCGGATCTCCAGCTCAGCCGTCGCCACCAGGAGATGTACGTGCGGTACATCGTGGTGCGGAGGTACGCCTCGAACTTGTGGTCGTTGGCGAGTGTTTCGTAGGCGCTCAGCGACTTCGCCAACGCGGTCTGGAGGAGGTCTTCCGCGTGATGAGCGTCGCCGGTGAGCACCCACGCGGCGCGGAGGAGGTCGCCACCACGTTGGGCGATGAACGCATCAATGCCCTGCATGGCCACCTCCTCACCCTAACGACGCTCCGAGGTCGCCGTGGGGTTGTCACGATTCCTGAGGAGCGTCAGACGACCACCTCAACCATCGCACCCAGACATCAAGGAGTGGCCGGGGCGGAGTTCGGGGAAACGTCCGTGGCGAAGGTCACAGGATCGCCTGGCGGCCCTTCGTCGCCACTGGGTGCTCGTTCCTCGCACCTGTGACGCTCAGGGACCAGCATCGGCTCAATCAGCCGTCAGGAGCCGGCGAAGAGGGCGTCCAGCTCAGCGGCGAAATCCGGCGATGGCGTCCAGCCCATCAGGCTGGTGTCGCCGCGATACTCGTAGCGATCCCCGGCCTGGCGCAGCAAGATCCGATCACCCCAGACGTTGGACAGCACGAAGGTGTTGTCGCCACCCTCACCGTTCGCCTCAACGGGCACACCATTGGCCAGCGCCTCGGCGCCGATCTTCGCGGCCAGCGACTCAGGCAGCTCAACACTCTTCCGGGGCTCACCCCGATCCACGGCGCAGGCGTAACCGCCCGAGATTGCGTCGAGCCGCACGTCGAACAGCGACTGCTGGTAGCTCATCACCGGGCATTCCTGCGGCACGGAGTAGTCACCGACGGGGGCCCCAAGCTGGGCGCGCTGGGCCAGCCAGCGGGCCTCCACCTCGTTCTTGTAGAACGCCACGCCTCCCTGCCGCGTGTTCTCGCCGTCGATCAGCGCGGTGGAATCCTGTACGTCACCCGTGAACGACATCTTGCGGCCATCGCTGTACTCGAACACGACGGTGTAGTACTCGGCCGCGGCCTGGGCATTGTTGTCGGTGAGCGGCGGCTGAGCGTAGAACGCGTTGATTAGGCCGTCCACGTCCGTGACCAGCGGCTCGAGCGGGCCGCCCGTGCCGTAAGCGCTGAAATCGGCACACAGCCAAGCTCGCGCGGCACCCGGCTCGATGGTGCCCGTGTTGAGCCATTCGACAACCGGCTCCCCCGCCTCATTCAGGCAGGCGGCTGCACCGGGAACCCCGTTGGGCGCGGGCGCCAACGACACTTCGACGCCAGGCTGCGTCGTCGGCGAAGGGGACGACGAGGGGGTGGGCGTGTCCTCCGGCGAGGTAGTGGGCGCAGGTGAGCTCACCGTCGGCTGTGGCGAGGCGACGAGGGGCTCACTGCTGCCCAGCAGGTTGAGGCCTACGGGCACGGCGAGCCCGATGACGGCCAGCGCCGCGACGCCGCTGGCCAGCATCTGCCGGTTGCGGCGCTTCCGGCGCGCGCCCGCGACCCACCCCGTCGTGGCGGGCGCCTCGGGAACGGATTCCTTGAAAAGGTCATGGAAGTTGTCGGTCATGTCACTCACCCCTTCCCGCCAGGTGCTTCGACGCCTTCAGCGCCGCTCGGCCGCGATGCGCGTGGGCCTTCACGGTGCCGATGGAAATGCCAAGTTTCTCTGCGATGGCTTCGGTTGACAAGTCTTCGAAGTACTGCAGGACCAGCACCGCGCGCTGCATGCGCGGCAGTTCATCCAGGGCACGGGCCAGGTCGAGATTGACGCCTTCCGGGGCGGCCGGAGCAGCGGAATCAGCGATGAACTCCGCAGGCTTCTCATTGCGCCAACTCAACTTGCGCCACCAGGAGACGAAGGTGCGATAGATCGTGGTGCGGACGTAGGCCTCGAACTGGGCGTCGTTGCCGATGTCGTCGTAGCGCATGTACGTCTTGGACAACGCCGTCTGCACCAGGTCCTCGGCATGCTGTGAATCACCGGTGAGCAGCCATGCGGCGCGCCAGAGCCCCTTGCCCTTCTGGGCAACGAACCCCTCGAAGCCAAGTGTGGCCTCGCTGACGTCTTCACTCACAGCCCACACACTAACGGTGTGACCGCGAATGGCGCCGGACACCCACGCGGACAGGCTCAACGTGAGACCGCTCCGGCCAAGGGCCGGGATCTCGAGAGCTGCTGCGCGCATGGGGAACTCCTGGAAATAGGGTCGCCGGGTGGCGTCCTGCTCTTAACACGCTGCGGGCAATGCGCCCGGTTGACATCAGTTCCGAGGTTTCTGCATCTGAGTAAGCTCTCCCCCATGCGAGGCGAATACAAGGTTCCCGGCGGCAAGCTCGTCGCCGTCGACATCGAGACCGACGGCGAGCGCATCTCCCACGTCGCGGTCTCGGGTGACTTCTTCCTTGAGCCGGATGAGGCTCTCTTTGACATCAACGCGGCGTTGCTGGGTCTGCCCTCCACCTCGACGGTGGCTGAACTGGCGGCCGCCATCGAGTCCCGGTTGGCGCCGGAGACACAGATGATCGGCTTCACCCCGGAGGCCGTCGGTATCGCGGTGCGCCGCGCTTTGGGTCACGCCACCGACTGGTCAGACCACACGTTCGACGTCATCGGCCCCGTTTCGATGGACCCGCGCATGCACGTGGCCCTCGATGAGGTCATCGCGGCCGAGCTGGCCCGCGGCGAGGTCAACCCCAGCCTGCGCATCTGGGAGTGGGACCAGCCGCTCGTGGTGATCGGCTCCTTCCAGAGCTACCGCAACGAGATCGACGACGAGGGCCGCGAGCGCCATGGCATCAACGTGGTGCGGCGCATCACTGGCGGTGGCGCCATGTTCATGGAACCCGGTAACTGCGTGACCTACTCGCTTGTCGTGCCCGTCTCGCTGGTGGAGGGGCTCAGCTTCGAACGGTCGTACGAGTTCCTGGACCAGTGGGTCATGGGCGCCCTGAAGGAACTGGGCGTCAACGCGCGCTACATCCCGCTCAACGACATCGCCTCGGACAAGGGCAAGATCGCCGGCGCGGCTCAGCGGCGGGTGACCGGTGGCGTCGTCGTCCACCACGTGACCATGGCCTACGACATCGACGCTGACAAGATGCTGGAGGTGCTGCGCATCGGGCGCGAGAAGATGTCTGACAAGGGCACGAAGTCCGCCAACAAGCGGGTGGACCCCCTACGTTCGCAGACGCAGCGCCCACGCGACGAGATCATCGCCTCGTTCCTGCAGCACTTCGAGGGGCTGTATGACACGCAGCGCCGGGAGTACACCGACGAAGAACTCGCCCAGGCGCAGCAGCTCGTCGAGACAAAGTTCAGCTCCGAGGAGTGGACCAAGCGGATCCCCTAAACACTGGTTGAGCCG
>JAUNUF010000134.1 GCA_030538315.1 Propionibacteriaceae bacterium | reverse complement strand
CCGTCGCCGAATTCTGGCGCTTCTGGGTGGTGCACCTGTGGGTGGAGGACTTCCTCGAGCTGTTCACCACCGTGATGGTGGCCTACATCTTCGTGATGCTCGGCGTGGTGCGCCGCAAGATCGCCATCCAGATCATCTTCCTCGACGTGATCCTCTACTCCGTGGGCGGCGTGATCGGCACCATGCACCACCTGTACTTCTCCGGCACCCCGGTGGAGCACATGGCGCTGGGCGCGTTCTTCTCCGCGCTCGAGGTCATCCCGCTGACCTTCCTGACGGTGGAGGCCTGGGCCTTCCTCCAGCTGGGTTCCAAGCAGGAATCTCGCTCCAGCGCCCCGTTCCCGCATCGCTGGGCCGTCATGTTCCTGGTGGCCGTGGGCTTCTGGAACTTCGTGGGCGCAGGCGTGTTCGGCTTCCTCATCAACCTGCCCATCGTGTCCTACTACCAAATCGGCACCGCGCTGACGGCCAACCACGCACACGGCTCCATGATGGGCGTCTACGGCATGCTCGCCGTCGGCATGGCGCTCTTCGCGCTGCGCTACATCATCAAGCCGGAGAAGTGGTCTGACCGGATGGCCAAGATCTCCTTCTGGTGCCTCAACATCGGCCTGGCCTGGATGGTGTTCGCCACCCTCCTGCCGCTGGGTGTGCTGCAGCTGTGGCACTCAGTCAACGAGGGCTATTACGAGGCCCGCACGCTCGGCTACATCGCGCAGCCCGGCAACGTCATCCTCGAGTGGCTGCGCATGCCCGGCGACGTGGTCTTCCTCGTGGGCGGCGTCCTGCCGTTCCTCTGGCTCGCCTGGCTCGGTGTGCGCCACGCCATCAAGCCGACGGTCACCGCCATGGAGCCCGAGACGCTCTTCGTCATCGAGCACCCCGAGGCGCGCGAGGACCGCACCGGTCTTCCTGCCACCACGACGGTGGGTACCGACGGCGCAACCGGCGAGGACCACATTCCTCCCAGCCGGACGAGGTACGCGTCGGACCGGCGCAAGCCGCTGGGACCTGAGGACATGCTGCCGTGATCGACATCGAGATCACCGCTTGGTTGGCCGCCGGGTACGGGCTGGTGCTGTTGGCGGTTGCCTACGGCATCGACCAGTTCGCCCGGCGCGCCAACCACCGGATGATGGAGGACCGCAGCGGCGGTTTCGTCTATCACAAGAGCCACGACGCGTGGCTCTGCCCGGAGGACCAGTGGCTGTTTCCGCGCTCGTTCGACCCCGAGAATCGCGTCATGCGCTACCGGGGCCTGCCGCTGGTGTGCAACTCGTGCCCCGTGAAGGACTCCTGCACGGAATCCGATGACGGCCGGGAGATGCGGCGCCACGTCGATCCTTGGCCCGCCTCGGAATCCGCCCGCTTCCACCGCGGGATCGCCTGCGCCGTCACCGTGCTGGCCTTCCTGTGGCCCGCGCTGACCACCTTCGTGGTGGAGCACTGGACCAGCCAGGTGCTGGTCATCGGGGTGGCGGTGCTCATCCTCATGGGCTCCGTGCCGCTCTGGCTGTTCCTGCGCCGGACCCCCGCAGATCCCATGGGCGTGCTCGTGAAATCCGCCGATGAAACAGTCCAAGATCGCGAGGCCGCAGCCGCGGCCCTCGCCCGCCTGCGCAGCTCGTATGCGTCAGATAGGAGAACCGACAATGCCAACTGAGGTAACCCTGGCCATCCTCGCCGTCGTCCTCGTGGTGGCGTTCCTGTTCGCCTCCCTGCGGATCGTGCGCGAGTACGAGCGGGTGGTCGCATTCCGGATTGGCCGCCTGCGCGGCGCGTTGGGCCCCGGCCTCGTGTTCCGCATCCCGTTCTTCGACAAGCTCGTGCCGGTGGACCTGCGCACGGTGACCCTCACCATCCCGCCGCAGGAGGTCATCACCCGCGACAACGTGACCGCCCGGGTCAACGCCGTCGTGATGTTCCGCGTCAAGGATCCGGTGCTCTCGGTCATGTCGGTGGAGAACCACGCGATCGCCACGTCGCAGTTTGCCCAGACCACGCTGCGCTCCGTCGTCGGCCGCGCAGATCTCGACACCCTGCTGGCCCACCGGGCAGACCTCAACGAGGATCTCGCCCAGTCCATCGCCACCCAGACCCAGGAATGGGGCGTGGAGGCCTCCGTCGTGGAGATCAAGGATGTGGAGATCCCCGAGATGATGCAGCGCGCCATGGCCCGCGAGGCCGAGGCCGAGCGCGAACGCCGTGCCAAGGTCATCTCCGCCCGCGGCGAGTTGCAAGCTTCGCAGGAGCTGCGCGACGCCGCACTCACCCTCAGCGAAGCGCCTGCATCGCTGCAGTTGCGCTATCTCCAGACCCTCCTGGAGCTGGGCGCAGACCAGAACTCCACCGTCGTGTTCCCGCTGCCCATGGACATCGTCGGCCCGCTGGTGCAGGCCGTGCAGAAGTTCACCGGCGACGACGAACCCGCCCCGTCCCGCAAGCCCCTCTCCGTCGTCGAACGACCCCTGGAAGGTTGACATGTCTGATCTCGATCCCCTGCAGGCCGGCCGCCCCGTCCGGCTGGTGCCCGTCGCGCCCGGCTTCTGGGCTGTGGCGCTCGGTGTCTCGTTGGCCGCGATCGCCCCGCTGTTCGGCTTCCTCATCGGCGTGATGACCAAGGCCCCCGACGGTGAGGTGCTGCTCAGCCCCATCTATCTCGGCCTGTTGGTGGGGGTGTTGATCGGCGGAGCGGGTGTCGCGTTGGCGGTGCTGGGCGGTTTCCGGCTGTACCGGCACGCCAACAGCGCCCGACTTGCGGCCGAAGCCGAGGCCCCAGCCCAGGAAGCGGTAGCGTGAGCGGCATGGAGACCCTCAACCCCACCGCCTCGACGGTGGCCCCGCCGCAGCAGGCCGGCTTCCGCTCCAATGGTGCGGCGGACAGGTTCATGCGGCGGCTTTTCGGGGTGACGCAGCCGAATCAGGTCTCCAGCGAGGGAGCGCACCGGGCGTTTCGCATCTCCGTGGTGCTCTCCGGGGTGCGCTGCCTGATCACCTATCTGGTGGTGCCCATCCTGGTACCGCTGCTCAGCCTCGCCGGCTGGGTGGCAGCGCCCATCGGCATCGCGCTGTGTGTCTACGCAGTCATCAACGGCATCGTGAGCATGAAGCGGTTCTGGGGCTCGGATCATCCCCACCGCTGGCTCTACACCGGGTTCATGGCGGTGGTCTTCGTGATCCTGGGCCTTGCCCTCGTGTCGGAATTCAGCAGATTGGGAGTCATGTGATGAACGCTGAACTCGAAGAACAGTTCGACGTCGAGAAGTACAAGGCTGAGCACAAGCAGCCCAGCGAGGCCGAAAGCGCCATCCTCACCGTCGTGCTCTTCGTGGCCATGGTGGTCTTCACCGTTGGCTGCACGATGTTCGGCTGGTTCCAGTAGGCCTCCCCTGAACGGGAGGGCTGTCAGCGGAGCGTGAGCGACCTCGCCCGCTGGACGACGCGCCCGTCGGCCAGTTCCGCGTGCCTGGCGGGCTTGCCGCGATAGGCGTCGAGGAGCGACGCCACCAGGCGCGGATCTGAATCGATCTGGTTGGCACCCACCTGCGTTTCCCCCTTGCCCACGGGGATGACCAGCCTGCCGCGCTGCAACTTTGCGGGGCCGGAGAGCTGCCCCCAAGGAAACGCCGTCTCCTTGCCCATGTTGCCGATGGTGATCAACTGCGACGGCGTGAGCTTGAGCCCCGGCGGGTTCTTGAGCGCGTACCACCCATCCAGCCAGCCCCAGCCCACCACCAGCGCGATCATCACCGAGAACGTCAGGCCGTTCTCGTCCGCGAAGTAACCCAGCAGCCGCAGCACGATATCCGTCACGATGGCCAGCATCGCCAGCGAGCTCGCCACGATGGGAAGCCAGCGTGCGGCCGGGGCGGGCCCGATCCGGGTGGCCCCGCCGTCGATCTCAAGGTGCAGCTTGCCGGCGCGGCCGCTGCGGTTGAGGAAGGTGCCGGCCACCACCGCCAGCAGCGCGAAGCTGATGGCCAGCGAGGTGGTGATCAGCCACGGCATGTCGTAGGCGAAACCCAACACGAGGCCGGTGACGGCAAACACCGGGAACAACACGACGCCAATCCAGGACGAGCCGGGCAGCTTGGGCTCCGGCGGCGCGGCCACCTCGATCTCGGTGCGGTTCATGGTCATGGGGCTCCTCCCGGGCTGCCTGCATCCTAGGGCCAGGGCATGCGGGCACAGAAAAAGGCCGGCCGAAGCGCTCGGGGGTACGCGCTTCAGCCGGCCAGCTCGGGGGTCAACGATCAGTCGTCGTCATCGTCGTC
>JAUNUF010000016.1 GCA_030538315.1 Propionibacteriaceae bacterium | reverse complement strand
TCCGCGTTGAACATGCCCTTGCCCCGCACCCAGGTGCGCCAGTTTCCGAACTCCGGCTCGGCGGCGAAGTCGACGAAGGCTCGCTCTGCGCGGGCCACGTCGCGCGAGGCGTAATTGGCCAGGCAGCTCGACCCCGCAGAGATGCCGCCAACCCAGCCCAGGTGCAGCCCGTTCTCGAGCAGCACCGCCAGCACGCCGGAGCTGAAGGAGGCGCGCATGCCGCCCCCTTCGAAGATCAGGGCGGTGTCTGGCGCATTCGTAGTCAGGTCGCTCACAGCGACGACTCTAGCCGCGTGTTGGTGCCGTGCTCATCGCCCGATAGACTGGCGCGCGATTCACATCAGAAAACTTCAGGAGTCCACTCGTGCCCAGCACCGTTGAGAAGCTGAACCCCACCCGGGTCAAGCTCACCGTCGAGATCCCCTTCGCCGATCTCAAGCCCTACCTCGACAAGGCCTACAAGGAGATTGCAGACCAGGTCAGCATCCCCGGCTTCCGTAAGGGCAAGGTGCCCGCGACGGTCATCGACCAGCGGTTCGGCCGCGGCGTCGTCCTGCAGGAGGCCATCAATGAGGCCATCCCGGAGAGCTACAACGCCGCCATCGACGAGCACAAGGTCTACCCCATGGCCCAGCCGGAGGTGGAGATCACCAAGCTCGAGGACAAGGACGTCGTGGAGTACACCGCAGAGGTGGACATCCGCCCCGAGGTGAAGCTGCCCGATTTCGAGAAGATCGAGGCCACCGTCGAGGCGCAGTCCTCCATCGACGAGCTGGTCGACGAGCGCATCGAGCTGCTGCGTCAGCGCTTCGCCACCCAGAAGGACGTCAAGCGCAAGTCCAAGAAGGGCGACGTGCTCACCCTCAACCTCACCGCCACCAAGGACGGCGAGGAGCTCGACGACGCTACGGCTGAGGGCATCACCTACGTCATCGGCGATGACAAGGGCATGCTCGATGGCCTCGACAAGGCCGTCAAGGGTCTCAAGACCGGCGAGGTCGCCAACTTCACCTCCACCCTCGTGGGCGGCGCCCACCGCGGCGAAGAGGCCGACATCGAGGTCACCGTCGTCAACGTTCAGGAGCAGGAACTGCCCGAGGTTGACGACGAGTTCGCCCAGCTGATCTCCGAGTTCGACACCGTCGAGGAGATGAAGGAAGACCTCCGCGCAGGCGCCGAGCAGCAGGTCCGTGCTGATCAGATCGCGGATGCCCGCGACAAGGTGCTTGAGGCCGTCCTCGAGAAGGTCGATTTCGAGCTGCCCGAGGGCGTGCTCAAGAGCGAGCTCGAGGCCCGTCGTGCAGATGTCGAGCGCCAGCTCGCCCGCGGCGGTCTCACGGTCGAGCAGTACCTCGAACAGACCGAGGAAGAGGAGGCCGAGACCGTCGAAGAGTTCTGGGCCGACATGGACAAGCGCTCCACCGACGCGCTGCGCGCCCAGATCGTCCTCGACGTGTACGCCGAGGAGAACAACATCGACGTCTCGCAGCAGGAGCTGACCGAGCTGATCTTCCGCAAGGCCCAGCAGTCCGGCACCTCGCCCCAGGACGAGATCAACCACATGATGGAGCACAATCACATGCCCGAGTGGATGGCTGAGATCCGTCGCGGCAAGGCGCTGGCGCTCATCTGCGCCGCCGCCACCGTCAAGGACGCCGATGGCAACGCCGTCGACACCGCTCTCGCCACGGTTGATTCCGACGAGGATGAGGCGGCTTCGGAGTAATCCTCCAGCCACCCACACGAAGGGCCGCCCTGCATCGTGCAGGGCGGCCCTTGTGGTTTGCCGCTCGCGGCTCCGGACAGTGCTATGTGCAGTTGCCCGCGTGGACGGCCTGCGCCAGCGAATCGGTCTGGTCAGTCATCGCGTACTTGTACCCGTTCATCTCGCCGACGAACAGCTCGTCGCGGTTGGCGCCCAGGTAGAGCACGGCGTAGGAGTTCGTCATGCCTTCGTACAGATCTCCCGCGATGGCCGGCGCAAACGTGCCACAGGTGTCGAAGATGAGGCTGTGGGCGATCTCGTGACGCACCACATCGAGGTAGGTGTGATCCGCTAGGAAGCCCGGGTAGTAGCTGTGGGAGGCAATGTCCAGCGGGATGTAGATGGTGCTCGGGGTGTTTCCACAGAAGGCACCGGCCCAGTCGGCGTAGTTCTTCGACGAAGGACAGTGCTTCACCATTTCCTCGAACGAGTAGCTGACCCGGATCCCGAACGCCGCGGCCAGCTCCTCGCCCGCCTTCGTGTACGTGCCGGCATCATCGAGCCACGGCTGCTGAGCGCGCACAAACTCGTAGCCGCTCGCATCAGCCTCGACGGTGGGCTCAGGCTCCGGCGGAGGAGGCGGGGGCTGGTCCAGAGCGGGGTTGCGCCCGTCGTAGACGCGGCGGACGTTGTCGGTGCCTGTGATGGCCCAGCTCACGCCGAGATGCTCGCCGGCGAGCAGCTTGCGCTCCAACTCAGCGATGCGTTGGAGCGAGCCGTCGATCCGGTCATCCATCTCAAGGCCTAGGGTCGACCTCGATTCGCCGCCCAAGCCCCCGAATTTCCAGGCGGAGATCATGTCGACATAGGTGAGCCGGAAGGCCTCGATGTAGTCCTTGCCCACGGCCTCGCCCTGCGGCACGAGGTTGTAGATCTCCCCGGATCGGATCAGCGGCAGATAGTGGCTGTCGTAGCGTTCGATCTTCTCCACGAGCTCTCCCCACCGGGGCCTGTCCTCCCAGCGCAGCCGCTCGGGAGACGAGGCTGCTGACGGCTGGGGGCGTGGGGTCCTGCTCACGTCCTCACGGACCGCTTGGATGGCTCCAACCACGACGGCCACCACGATCACGATGAAGACCACCGCGACGGCGGCGCAGCCGCCCAGGACCCAGGCCAGCACGTTGGTGCGCTTCGGGGGAGGGGGCGGTGGGAACTGCGGCTGGCCGTGGGGAGCCGGGGATCCATGGCCCCAATACGGCGGGCGAGTCGGTCCAGACAAGTGAAGCGCTTCCTTTCAGGAACGGCTGGGGCGGAAATCCCCTGCGACAGTATGTCGCATACCGGGTTCAACCCCGCCCGCGCGAACGGGTCAGACGTTAGCTGCAGCGCCCACCCATGATCTGCTTGGCCATCTCTGCGGTCTCTTCCGTCATCGTGTAGTCCAGCCCCCAGTGGGAGCCCTCGGACATGCGCAAGTAATCCGCTCCGAGGTAGATCACCGCGAATGAGTTGGTGACGCCTTCGTAGCGGTCCCCAGCGATCGGCGGGCTCGTGGTGCCGCACTTCTGTGCGATCAACGCATGCGCCATCTCGTGCCGCACGACATGGAGGTAATCAGGGTTGGTCACAAAGTCGGGGTAGTTGCTCCCTGGCATGTCCTCCGGCATGTAGACGTAGTTGGGGGACCCAGAACAGTAGACGCCCGCCGCACCCACCAGCCGTCCCGCGGTGGGGCAGTAGTTGAGCAGTTCGGCCATGGTGGTGCGCATCCCCAAACCGAAGGCCTTGGCGATCTCCGCGCCCGCCGCCCGGTAGGTGCCATCTGCACCCAGGGCTGGCTGATAGGCGCGGACGAACTCGTAGGCTGCCGCGTCCTCGCTCACGATCGGTTCGGGCTGGTGGGCCGTGGCGAGCGCCTGATTGGTGCCGTCATACAACTTGCCGCTGACGCGCATGCTGAACGTGATGTGCTCGCCCGCGAGGAGTTGGCGCTCCCATTCGGTCTGCAAGGTGATCCAGCCGTGGATGGAGTTGTCCATCTGCTCTGGGTCTGTGCTTTCGCTGCCCAACCAGATCATCAACACTTGGTACTCCGCCACCGCCAGCCGGTAGGTCTCCACATAGTCCCGCCCGACGGCCTTTCCGTGCGGCAGCAGATCGTAGATCTCGCCGGAGCGCACCAAGGGGTCATAGGTGGTGTAGAGCCGGTCAATGAGGGCCTCCCACTCCGCCCAGCGCGGGCGGTCCTTCCACCTGTAGAGCTCTGGGCGCTCAGGCGTTGGTGTTGGCTCAAGGGAAGGCGTGGTGGGCGCCACCGTCGGCTCGGGGCGGTAGGGGCTGGGCTCCACTGGCGGGATTGACCAGATCGTGGGCTCTGGCGCAGGGCTGTTCATGGCCCTGAAGTAGCTGACCGTCAACACCAGCGCCACGGCCAGCACCAGCGCCAGGATCACCGCCCCGAAGCCGCCAAGAACCCAGAGCCAGATCCGTCGTCGGCGCGGCGGTGTGGGGTGCGGCTGAGGCGGCTGGAACCCGGGCGGGGGGAACTGGGGCGGCTGAAACTGGGGCTGCTGCACCACTTCATTATGGCCGCGGCGCGGGCCACGCTGTGCGCGAACAGGGCCGGGTTCGCTTCGGTTGTCGGAATCACCCGGTAGGTTATTGGTGTGACTCAGACTCCAATCGACCCCGTCCGGATGGCCGGGCCCTCGGGGGCCGGCCTCGGCATGACAGACAACGTGTACTCCGCGCTGCTGGCCAACCGCATCATCTTCCTCGGCTCCGAGGTGCGCGACGAGAACGCCAACGCGATCTGCGCGCAGATGCTGCTGCTCAACGCGGAAGATCCCCACAAGGACATCTACCTCTACATCAACTCGCCTGGCGGGTCCGTGGATTCCGGCATGGCAATCTTCGACACCATGCAGTGGATCAGCAACGACGTGGCAACTGTCGCCATGGGCCTCGCGGCCTCCATGGGCCAGTTCCTGCTCTCCGCAGGCACCCCCGGCAAGCGCTTCGCCCTGCCCCACAGCCGCATCATGATGCACCAGCCCTCCGGCGGCCTCGGCGGCACTGCCTCTGATATCCGTATCCAGGCTGAGCAGTCCCTGCACATCAAGAAGACCATGGCCGGGCTCATCGCGCAGCACACGGGCCAGACGGTGGAGCAGATCGAGGCTGATTCGGATCGTGACCGCTGGTTCACCGCGGAGCAGGCCCTCGAGTACGGCTTCATCGATCACGTCTACGAGCGTGCTTCCCAGATCCAGACGGAGGCTCCAAACCAGTGAATTACTACATCCCGCAGTGGGAAGAGCGCACCAGCTACGGCATCCGTCGCGTTGATCCCTTCACGAAGCTCTTCGAGGATCGCGTCATCTTCCTCGGCACCCCCATCAACGACGACGTGGCCAACGCCGTCATGGCGCAGCTGCTCTCGCTTCAGTCGATGGATCCCGAGCGTGACATCTCGATCTACATCAACTCGCCCGGCGGCTCCTTCACGGCGCTGACAGCCATCTACGACACCATGCGCTACGTCAAGCCAGACATCCAGACGGTGTGCCTCGGCCAGGCCGCTTCAGCCGCCGCGGTGATCCTGGCTGCCGGCACCAAGGGCAAGCGCCTGGCGTTGCCCAACTCGCGCATCCTGATCCACCAGCCGGCGACGGAGGGTGGCTACGGACAATCCTCGGATCTGGAGATCCAGGCCCGTGAGATCCTGCGCATCCGCTCGCTGATGGAGGAGATGCTCGCGGCCGATACCGGCCAGGAGGTCGCCAAGGTCAGCAAGGACATCGAGCGCGACAAGTACCTGACGGCCCAGGAGGCCATCGAGTACGGCATCATCGACGACATCCTGCCGTCGCTGAAGGGCGTCTAGCGGTTTCACTTCGACTCGCGCTGGCGACTTCGTCGCCGGCGCGGCTCAGTACAAGCGACTGGTTGCGTCCCTCGTACCTCGGGAGCAACCGGCTCAACCAGCGTCAAGAGGCCGGGTGTGTCTCCGTTGAGCACACCCGGTCACAGGTAGTGTGGTTGATGAACAGCAGGTCACATCGGGTAGGAGGTGGACGTCGTGGCGCGCATCGGTGAATCCGGCGACCTATTCAAGTGCAACTTCTGTGGGAAGACCCAGAAGCAGGTCAAGAAGCTCATCGCCGGCCCCGGCGTCTACATCTGTGACGAGTGCATCGGGCTGTGCAACGAGATCATCGAAGAGGAGTTCCCGGATACCCCAGAGCTCGGCCTGGCCAAGGAACTGCCCAAGCCACGCGAGATCCGTGACTTCCTCGACACCTACGTCATCGGTCAGGACACCGCCAAGAAGACGCTCGCCGTCGCGGTCTACAACCACTACAAGCGCATCCAGGCGGAACACGGCGCCCGTGGTCGCCGGGCGGATTCCGAAGACGTCGAGGTGGGTAAGTCCAACATCCTGCTGATCGGCCCCACGGGCTGCGGCAAGACCTACCTGGCCCAGACGCTCGCCAAGATGCTCAACGTTCCGTTCGCCATGGCTGACGCCACGGCCCTGACGGAGGCCGGCTACGTGGGTGAGGATGTGGAGAACATCCTCCTCAAGCTCATCCAGGCCGCTGATTTCGACATCGCCAAGGCAGAGACCGGCATCATCTACATCGACGAGATCGACAAGGTGGCCCGCAAGTCGGAGAACCCTTCGATCACCCGCGACGTGTCCGGCGAGGGAGTGCAGCAGGCGCTGCTGAAGATCCTCGAAGGTACCGTCGCCGCTGTGCCGCCCCAGGGCGGGCGCAAGCACCCCCACCAGGATTTCCTGCAGATCGACACCACCAAGGTGCTCTTCATTGTGGGCGGCGCCTTCGCCGGCTTGGAAGACATCATCAACGCCCGTGTCGGCAAGCGCCCGCTGGGCTTCAACAACAAGTTCGAATCCCGCGCCCCCGAGGTGGATCCGTTCTCCCAGGTGCGCCCTGAAGACCTGCACAAGTTTGGGCTCATCCCGGAGTTCATCGGCCGCCTCCCCATGCTGACCAGCGTCTCTCCGCTGGACAAGGACGCGCTCACCCGCATCCTGGTGGAGCCGAAGAACGCGCTGGTGCGCCAGTTCCAGAAGCTCTTCGAGCTCGACGGCGTGCAACTGGATTTCGAGGACGGCGCCATCGATGCGGTCGCCGACAAGGCGCTGGAGCGCGGCACCGGGGCTCGTGGGCTCCGCGCCATCCTGGAGGAGATCCTGCTCGACGTGATGTTCGACGTGCCGTCGGACGAAGACGTGGCTCAGGTGATCATCACGGAGGAAGCCGTGCGCGGCGAGGAGGCACCCACCCTGGTGCCTCGTGCCAAGGTGGCCCGCCGTCGGGATCTCTCCGCCTGAGCGGCTTCACTCACGCCTGAGCGTCGAGGACCTCCCGGCGCTCCATGCTGGAGGCCGTCAGCTCAGCCTCGCGCTTCCTGCTGTACGGCAGGAACAGCAGCGGGATCAGGCTCACCAAGCAGAACGCGATGGGCACCAGCGCCGTCGCCACCCGAATGCCCAGCTGTGCGGATTCGGTCTGCCCGGTGGTGGAGGTGCCGTCGTAGCCGAAGTAGCTCAGGATGGCCATGTAGAGCACCAACTGGGCACCGGTCACTGGGGCGCCGAGGATGGCTCGCATCGCGGCCAATAGCCCCGTCTTGCGCGTGCCGGTGAGTTCCTCGTTCTCGTCCACCAGCAGCGCGTCGACGGCGACGGCCGCCGTCGAGATGACGTAGCGGCCAAACATCAGCACGAGGTAGCAGAGCAGCACGTGCCACCACGTGGTGGCGAAGAACAGCAGGCCGAGGCCCACCAGATACGGGACCACCCCAATCCAGATCGACATGCGGGTGCCCACCCTGCCCACCAGCTTGGCGACCAGCGGCATCAGGGCCAGCACGATGATCATGGAGCCGGCGTCTGCCACGGTCGCCTGCCAGCCTTCGGCCCGGATGACGTGGTCCATGAAGTACAGGAACGCCGTGAAGTAGATGCCCATGGGGGCGGTCACCATGAGGCTGTGCAGGAACCACGCCCAGAAGGAGCGCATGCGCAGCATGGAGCCGATGTCCTCGAATACCGCCTTTCGACTGATGGCCTCATCCGGGATGCCGTGATCGTAGAGCCGGTCTGGGTCTCGGTTGCGCAGCCGGTAGACGGCGATGATGTAGACCAGCGCGTTGGCGGCCACCACGCCCATGAGGATGGCGGCGATGGTCACGCGCTCCGTGACCAGATCTCCCACCAGCAGCTGGGTGGCCACGATGGTGGCGATGAAGCTGATGGCGTTGCCGATCCACTGGCGCACCACCTCCACCTGCACGCGCTCCTTCGTGTTGGGGGCGTAGAGGTAGTAGTGGCTGGTGGCGGCGATGAGGTAGATGGTGGCGGCCAGATCGAAGATGAACAGCTCCACCATGAGCACCAGGAAGATGGTCTGCTGGCTCCAATCCGGCGATGTCCAGGCCATCAACACCAGCATGAGGATCATCCACGGCACCGTGTTGCGCATGACGCGCACAAGCTTCCCCTTGCCGGGGATGGCGCGCTTGCGATCCAGCCAGACGCCGATCACGGGGTCGTTGAGCACGTTCCAGACGTTGAAGGCCAGGTACACCCAGCCGATGTACTTCGGATCCAGCCCGATGATGTCGGTGTAGAACTTCACATAGACGTTGTGGATGATGACGCTGGACATCCACGTCGCGGGCAGCGGCGTGGCCAGGCGAACCCGCTCGCCGAACTTCACCGTCGAACCACCACTCTGCCCCGGCCCACGGCGGCGGGCAGCCGCAGCACCCTGCCCAGCTGAGCATCCGGTTCGGGCATGGGCTGAGTCTCATCGTCGATGCGATATTCGACGGCGGCGTCAGCCGGAACCCAGAACTCGTGCCACGGATGGTCACCAGCAGCGTCAAGATCCTGCTCAGTGGTGTGCCAACTCACCACCCACATGGGGCGGGGGAGCGTGAGGGTATCCACCGTGCCCACGACGGCGCGGATCCGCGGGCGCACCAGGGAACGCTGCGCTTCGGTGCCGGCGAAGGCAGGCTCCCAACACCAGTACGTCTGGCTCCAGAGGTGCTCATCCACGAAATCCTGGATGGCCTGCGAGTGGGAGGCCACGCCGTCGTAGGTGCTGAGCGCCCCCCACTCCCCAAGCAGCGCCGGCCGGTTCCAACGTTGCTGCAGCTCGGCGTGGCGCTGGAGGATGGTGCGGACGCGGCGATCCGATGCCATGACCACGGCCGGGGTATCCACCACCAGGTCGTAGGCGTGGGGAGAGAAGGCCACGGGCCCGATGCCTTCCGGCAGGGGAGCCAGGCACGGCACGCCCATGTTGGAGAGGTAGGTGTTCTCCCGCAGGATGATGTGCTGATGCCCAGCCGCGCGGATGGCGCCGCCCACGCGCTCGTAGAAGTCAGCCACGGGGCCGGTGTCGAACTCCGCCAGCGCAGGCGCGACGGCATCGCCGAGCGCGCGGTGCAGATCTGCGTCATCCAGGCGCTGCAACTGGGCGAACTTCTTCTCCGGATCCTCCCAATCCGCCGCCACCTGCATGGGGTCCTGACCAGTCAGGTGGGCGAACGCGCCGATCAGCAGCTCGAAGTAGCCAGGCAGCGGGCTGCCGGGAACAGGCTCGTTGAACAGGTCGAGGGCGACGACGGCGGGGTGGCTGCCCACCCGCTCCAGCACCGCCAGCCAGAACTCGGAGAAGTGGTCTTGGAGGCCCCGCCCGTCCACCTCGGCATTCGCCCAGAACGCGTCGAGCGCCTCGTGCACGGCAGGGGATTCCAGGTAGGCGTCGCTCCACAGGCCGGTGGGGTCGAACTTGTGTTCGGTGAGGGTGGCCCAAGCGGGCGCGCCGTCGGAGTGTGCCTGCGCATAGAGGTCCTGGTGGGCGTCAAGCACAACGTGCAGCCCGTGACGGTGACAGGCCTCCACCTGATCTGCCAACCAATCGAGGTAGGCCGTGTTGGGTTGGCCTGGTTCGGGCATCGCATGGGCCCACATCACCCCGAGCCGCACCGCGTTGAGGCCCCAGTTGGCCGCCTGCGCCAGGTCGTCGTCGGCCCACGGTTGGACGCCTTCGGGCCGGTTCTCTGGGTTCTTGTCGACGAAGTTGATGCCGTGCAGGAATGCGTGGCGCCCATACCGGTCTCGGAAGGTGGTGCCGCTGATGCTCCAAGTCATGGGCCTTGCCTACCAGCCAGAACAGGAACGTGTGTGCCGTTGCTTCTATTGCGCTGTTACGAAAGTGAAAGCCAACCCCTGGGGCGCGTAAGGTGGGCTGGGTGACCCGAGGCTACCGACGTTTCCCCCACATCCACCGCGATCAGGTGGTCTTCGTTGCAGACGACGACCTGTGGCTCGGCCCCCTGGAGGGCGGCCGCGCGGCGCGCATCACCGTGAGCGAGTCCATTCCGCGGATGCCGCGTTTCTCGCCAGACGGCACGAAGGTCGCCTTCACGGCCACCACCAACGGCAGGTGGGACGCCTACGTCGTGGATCTCGACGGCGGCACCCGTCGCCTCACGTGGCTGGGCACCCGCCGTCTGCTGATCTCCGGTTGGCTGGACAAGGAACACATCCTGCTCTGCTCGGATCACGAGGGCATCCACCGCATCGACACCTACATGTATTCGCTGTCGCTCGACGGCGAGCTCAAGCGGCTGCCCTGGGGCGGGGCCACCTCAGCCGCTGTCCACGGCTCGGGCAAGGTGGCAGTCGCCACCATCAACCACCGCGACCCGTCTGGCTGGAAGCGCTACCGCGGCGGCATGGCGGCGCGCCTCTACATCTCCCCGGATGGGGCCAGCGAGTGGACCCGGGTGCTCCCAGAGGTCACCGCTGGCCTGCACAATCCCACCTGGGTGGGCAGCAGGCTCGTCTTCACCTCGGATCTTGGCGATGCGCCTGACGTGCAGGCCCAGGTCTGGTCCGTCAACGCGCAGGGCCGCGACCTTCGCAGCCACACCGCGCACACCGTCGAGGACGGCTACGTGCGGGATGCCACCAGCGACGGGCAATCCGTGGTGTACCACTCGCGGGGTCAGCTGTTCCATCTGGCCAGTTTGAAGGCCGAACCTCGCCTCATCGAGCTCACCACCGCCATCGGCGCTCCGGCCCCCATGCCCGTTGCACCGACCGACCGGTTGGAGGCGATCGTGCCGGATCAGGGCGGCGATGGCTCCCTGCTTGAGTGGCGCGGCGCCGCGTACTACCTCACACACCGCGGCGGCCCGGCCAGGGCCTTGGCGGACACGCACGGTGTGCGCGTGCGCGAGCCGCGGTTCCTCGATGACAAGGGCGCGCGTGCCGTCTGGGTGACGGATGCCGACGGTGAGGACGCTCTGGAGATTCGCCAACTCGAGGGCGGGGACAGGCCGCGCCGGATCGGCTCCGGCCGGCTGGGCCGGGTGCTGACGCTGGAACCCAACCGGCAGGGCACGCGCATCGCGGTGGGCAGCCACGATGGCGCCATCCATCTGGTGGACGTGGCCCGGGGCTCCATCAAGGAGATCGGCCGCTCCACGGTGGGCGAGCCGTCGGGTTTCGCGTGGTCGCCTGACGGGCGCTACGTGGTGTGGCGCAACGCGATCGCCAACGAGGGGTCCTTGGGGCAGCTCGTGGGCTACGACGCGCAGGAGAAGCAGGCCTTCACCTTGACGCGCGGCCAGTTCAACGACTTCTCGCCAGCCTTCACGCCAGATGGCAAGTACCTGGCGTTCCTCTCCAGCCGCACCATTGACCCCAGCTACGACGAGATCACCTTCGATCTGTCCTTCACCAACACCGTGCGCCCGTGGCTCGTGCCGCTGAGCGCCACCGAGCCGGCCCCGTTCGGCCCGTCTGCGGATGGCTGGGCGATCTCGGAGCCGGACGACCACGATGATGACGCCATGGCCGGCAACGACGAGACGCCCGAGAAGCCGGAGAAGTCAGACAAGGATGACCACGACACGGTGTCCGTCGTCTTCGACGTCGAGGGGGTCGAGGACCGGATGGTTCCCTTCCCGGTTCCGTCCGGCCGCTATGCGAGCCTGCAACCCACCGAGCATGGCTTCGTGTGGCAGTCGATGCGTTCCCTGGGCGAGTTGGGGGCGCTGCGCGCCGGGGTCGACGGCGAGGTCAAGGACACCGTCGAGCACTTCTCGCTGAAGACACGGCGGGCCACCACGGTGGTCGATGCGTGCGACGGCGCGGGTGTCAGCGGCGACGGCGAGCGCCTCGTGGTGCGCAATGCCGACGAGATCTGGGTGCAGGCCGCGGAGCAGGCGCCCGGCGATGACGACGACGCCAAGATCGCCGTCGACCTGAGCCGGCTGCGCCGCGAGATCGACCTGCGTGCCGAGTGGCGCCAGATGTTCGAGGAGAACGCCCGCCTCATGCGGGATCACTTCTGGCGCGAGGACATGGACGGCACGGATTGGGTGGCCGCCGTGGGCCGGTACCGGCCGCTGCTCGATGTCATCGCCACCCACGACGACCTCGTCGACGTGCTGTGGGAGACGGTGGGCGAGCTCAACACCTCGCATGCCTATGTGTTCGGGCCAGACGACGATGGCCCCTCGGTGGGTTACCTCGGCGCCACCTTCACCCGCAACTCCAAGGGCGAGGTGGTCATCAGCGAGATCCTGCCCGGTGAGACCTCTGATCCGACGGCGCGCTCACCGCTGCGGGCAGCCGGCGTGGCGGCGGAGCCCGGCGACGTGATTGTCGCCGTCGACGGCCGTCCCACCGCGGACGCCCCGCACATCGGCGCGCTGCTGCAGGGCGCTGCGGACAAGGTGGTTGAGCTGACGCTGGCCAGGGGCAGGCAGAAGCGCCGGGTCGCCGTCGTGCCCACCAGCAACGAATCCCCGTTGCGGTACCACCAGTGGGTGGCCAGCCGGGCAGAGTACGTGCGCGAACGCTCAGGCGGGCGCGTCGGCTACGTCCACGTGCCAGACATGGTGGCGCGCGGTTGGGCGGAGTTCCACCGCCTGATCGAGACCGCCATGCGCTGCGAGGGCGTCGTGGTGGACGTGCGCTACAACGGCGGCGGCCACACGTCGGAGCTGGTGATCGAGCGCCTGGCCCGCCGCGCCATCGGCTGGGTGGGCGGCCGCCACTACGAGGGCTCTGGCACCTACCCGACGCAGGCCGCGCGCGGCCCCGTCGTGTTCGTCACCAACCCCTTCGCGGGTTCGGACGGAGACATCGTCACTGCCGCCGCCCAGAACATGGGCCTCGGCCCGGTGGTGGGCGAGCGCAGCTGGGGTGGCGTGATCGGCATCGACGGCCGGTTCACGCTGGTGGACGGCACCGAGGTCACGCAGCCGCGCTACTGGATCGCGTTCGACCAGCACGGCTTCGGGTTGGAGAACCACGGCGTGGATCCAGACATCGTGGTGGAGATGGGCCCGGCCGAATGGGAATCGACGGCCGACGTCCAGCTGGACGTGGCCGTCGATGAAGCCCTGAAGCTGTTGGGGGAGAAGCCCGCCGCCGTGGCGCCGAGCTTCAACCCGCCCAGGTTCTAGTTCCCGACCTCCGCGAGGGTGATGTCGGCGACGATGTGGTCGCCGCCCTCAGCCCACTCGACGTCGCCCACGAGGCGTCCGACGGCGCGCAGATCCGGTTCGATGGTCTTCAAACGATCGAGCGCGGCGGCCGGGCCGTGGAACACGGCCTTGGCGACCTCTGCGCGCATGGACACCTTGGCGTTGGACTTCGCGCCGCGAACGGCGATGAGCGCCTCCGCTACGTCTGCGAGCAGGGTGGCGTCACCGTCGGTGGTGAGCTCCTCGGCCGTGGGCCAGGGTGCGCGGTGGATGGAGGAGTCGTTGGTCCAGCGCCAGACCTCTTCGGTCACGAAGGGCAGGAACGGCGCGAAGAGACGCAACTGCACGCTCAACGCGATGGCCAGCGCGGCCTGGGCCGAGGCCTTCTCCGCGTCAGAGCCGCTGTAGGCGCGCTCCTTCACCAGCTCGAGGTAGTCGTCGCAGAACGCCCAGAAGAACGTCTCCGTTGCCTCGAGAGCGCCGGTGTAGTCGAAGTCCTCGAACTCCGTCGTCGCCGTCTCAACGACGGTGGCCAGGCCCTGCAGCATGGCCTTGTCCACGGGGTTGGTCACGGCCTCGAGCGTGGCGGGTGCCTCCGCCATGGACAGCACGAACTTGCCCGCGTTGAGCACCTTCATTGCCAGGCGACGGCCCACCTTCATCTGGGTCTCGTCGAACGGCGAATCCAGACCGGGCCGGGCCTGCGCGGCGCGCCAGCGCACGGCGTCGGACCCGTACCGATCCAGGATGTCCGTGGGCACCACCACGTTGCCCTTGGACTTGGACATCTTCTTGCGGTCAGGATCAACCACGAAGCCGGAGATGGTGGCGCGCTTCCACGGCAGGGTGCCGTTCTCGAAGTGGCTGCGCACCACGCGGCTGAACAGCCACGTGCGGATGATGTCGTGGGCCTGGGGCGCCACGTCCATGGGGAACGTCAGGTTGAACAGCTCCTCATCCCGTTCCCAGCCAGTGGCCAGGTGCGGGGTGAGCGACGACGTGGCCCACGTGTCCATCACGTCTGGGTCTGCCATGAAGCCGCCGGGCTGGTTGCGCTGCTCCTCGGAGTAGCCGGCCGGGACGTCCGTCATGGGATCGACGGGGAGCGAGGCCTCGTCTGCCAGCAGTGGGGCGTCGTAGTTGGGTTCGCCGTCGGCATCCAACTCGTACCAGGCGGGGAATGGCACGCCGAAGAAGCGCTGGCGGGAGATCAGCCAGTCACCGTTGAGGCCGGAGACCCAGTTGTCGTAGCGGTGGCGCATGTGTTCGGGCGTCCACTGGAGCTCGTGGCCGCGCTGGAGCAGTGTGGCCTTGAGTTCCTCGTCGCGGCCGCCGTTGGTGATGTACCACTGGCGGGTGGCGACGATCTCGAGGGGCTTGTCGCCCTTCTCGAAGAAGTTGGCCATGCGCTGCGTGGGCTCCGGCTCGCCCACCATGTCACCGGTCTCGCGCAGCTTCGCGACGGTGGCCTCGCGGGCAGAGAACGCCGTCTTGCCGGCGAGGTCCGCGTACGGCTCGGCGTTGGGCAGCCATTCGGGGGTCTCGGTCTGGAAGCGGCCATCGCGCCCAATCACGGTGCGGGTGGGCAGGTCCAGCTCGCGCCACCACAGCACGTCGGTGAGGTCGCCGAAGGTGCAGCACATGGCGATGCCGGCGCCCTTGTCAGGCTCCGCCGCGGCGTGCGCCAGCACCGGGATCTCCACGCCGAAGATGGGGGAGGTCACGGTGGTGCCGAACAGGCTCTGGTAGCGCTCGTCATCTGGGTGGGCGATCAGGGCGCACACGGACACGATGAGCTCAGGGCGCGTCGTCTCGATGTAGACGGGCTCGCCATCAGGCTTGTGGAAGGCCACCCGGTGGTAGTGACCCGGGTACTCGCGGGCCTCCAGTTCGGCCTGCGCGACCGCCGTCTGGAACGTCACGTCCCACAGCGTGGGGGCGTGGTCGAGATACGCCTCGCCGCGTGCACGGTTGCGGAGGAACGCCAACTGGGCGACACGCTGAGCCTCGGGCGAGATGGTGGCATACAAGGTGTTCCAGTCCACCGAGAGGCCGAGCTGGCGCCACAGGTCCTCGAACGCCTTCTCGTCGAGCTGGGTCAGTTCCTCGCACAGCTCGATGAAGTTGCGGCGGCTGATGGAGATCTGGCGCTTCGGATCCGGCTTGGCCGGAGGCTGGAAATCCGGGTCGTACGGCAGCGACGGTTCGCAGCGCACGCCGTAGTAGTTCTGCACCCGGCGCTCGGTGGGCAGGCCGTTGTCGTCCCAGCCCATGGGGTAGAAGACTTCCTTGCCCTTCATGCGCTGGTAGCGCGCCACCGTATCCGTGTGCGTGTAGCTGAACACGTGGCCCACGTGCAGCGACCCAGAGACGGTGGGTGGGGGAGTGTCGATGCTGAAGACCTGCTCGCGCGACTCTGGGCGACGGAAGGCGTACACGCCCTCGTTCTCCCATACCTCGCCCCACTTGGCCTCCAGGCCTTCGAGGACGGGCTTGTCGGGCAGGGCGCGCTTGGGCGCGTTGGTCTCAGTCATGGGGCCGATCTTAGTGACGTTGCCGCGGTGAGACGAAAACGCCAGCGCGCTCTGGGATCAGCGTGGCTCGGGCGGTGCCTCGATCTGGCGGCCACCCGCATCCCACGCGGCTTCCGCCGCAGCGAGGAAGCTGTCCGTCGTCGGGCTGATGAGTTCCCGGTTGGCGGCCTCATCGAAGAAGCGCAGCCGCTTGCCGCTGACCAGGTAGGTGGGTGTGGCCAGGATCTCCTCGGCGGTGAACTTCGCGTAGGAGTTCTCCACGAACTGGCTGTAGGCACGCGCCTGGTACAGCTCCTGGAAGCGGGCCAGCGCCTCGCCCTCCATGCCTGCCTCGACGGCGAATTGGGTGAGCGCCCCGTCGGTGAACTCTCCCTCGGCCTGACGCTGGAAGAGGACGGCGTGGTACTGGTCGAAGAAGCCCACGTCATCTGCGGCAGCCATGGCAACGGCCCCGCGGAAGGAGGCGCCGTCGGGCTGCTGTCTGTCCAGGAAGTACGCGAAGCGGATCTCCGCGGTGATGCGCCCCTCCTTCACCAGATCCAGGACGATGGGGCCGTACAGCGTCTCGTAGAAGGCGCAGGCGGGGCACCGCGGATCCTCCCAGATGATCAAGTGGGGGAGCGACGACGACGGCTCCTCACCGTTGACGAGGATCCCGAAGCCCTCCGTCCCGTTGGGTGGAGTGGTGAGCTCGCTGATGGGCACTTCAGGGGAAGAGCCGGGGAAGTAGGTGCGCGCGATCATGACCGCCGCGCCCAGGAACAGCGCAACGGCCAGCAGCGCGCTCACCACGATGATGAACGGCTGCGGGCCGCTGCGTTCGGGTTGCCCGTAGGGAGGCAGCCCTGCCGGCCCTTGCCACGGCTGGCTGGGCGGCTGGGGGCTCGGCGGTTGGAACGACGGGCCGGGCTGCTGCTGATCAGTCATCAGCGCTGGTACGGCTCCGGGAACTCCTCAATCTTCTTGCCGCCGGCCTCCCAGGCCTCAGTGACTGCGGCCAGGAAGCCCTCAGGCGCCGGGTTCACGGAACCGAGATCCAGGCGCTTGCCGGAGACGATGTAGGCCGGCGTGGCCTCGATGCCATCCTCAGCGAACTTGGCGGAGGAGTTCTTCACGAAGTCGTTGAAGGCGCGGGAGTTGTAGAGCTGCGCGAAGCGGGTCAGGTCGTCCCCGGTGATTCCGGCTGCCTCGGGCAGGTCCTTGCGGAGCACCTGATCGGTGAAGCCGGTGTTCTGGTTCTGGTAGGCCAGCAGGTGGAACTCATCATAGTGACCCACCTCTGCAGCTGCTGCGGCTGCCACGGCGGTGCGCCAGGACGGGCCATCCTCGCGGCCGCGGTCCATGAAGGTGGCCGTGCGGACCTCGGCGGTGATGTCGCCGTTGTCCACCAGCTCAGCGATGCTGGCGCCGAAGGTGGCCTCAGCGCTCGCGCAGGACGGGCACTGGAAGTCTTCCCAGATGATGAGGTGCGGCTTGTCCGCGGTGGGGGCCTTGCCCGCCAGCAGGATCCCGTAGCCGTCCGTGGAGTTCGGGGGCGTGAGCTGCTCCTCAGCGATGGTGGTGCGGTTGCCGATGGCCTGGAAGATCACGATGCCCAGCACCACGACGGCGATCAGCCCGGCCAAGCCGAAGCCAAACCCCATGAGGCGCTTGTTGCGCTTCGTGCGTTCTTCCATCTCCTGCGCTTGGCGTAGGGCCGCGCGCTTGCTGAGATTCGAGTTGTTGGCCATCTGGGGTGCTCCTTGACGTTCGTTTCATGGGCGCCTTCACCTTTCGGTGCAAGCGCGCCGCAGCCATGATAACCGCGAACCACAAACTGGTTGAATCGGGAACCAGCGGGTGCCTTGACCCCGGTCAAGAACGTGCGCCGGTACGCTTGGCCCCACCATGACTGACACTTCACACGCCGCGCTCGTGGCCGAGCTCACCAGCCGCTGGCCGGAGCACCGGGTTGCGCCCAGCCTCACCCGCATCTCCGCGCTGATGGACCTGCTGGGTGACCCGCAACGTTCGTACCCCGTCATCCAGGTGGCCGGCACCAACGGCAAGGGCAGCACCGCGATCATGATCGAGACGTTGCTGCGTGCTGCCGGGCTCCGCACCGGGCGTTTTGCCAGCCCCCATCTCTCCGATGTGCGGGAGCGCATCGTCATCGACGGCGAGCCCATCAGCGCCGAACGCTTCGACGAGGTGTGGGCAGACATCGAGCCCTACGTCGCGATGGTCGACGAGCAGGCGCACGATGGCGTCGCCATGACGTTCTTCGAGGTCATCACTGGCATGGCCTACGCGGCCTTCGCTGATGCGCCCGTGGATGTCGCCGTGATGGAGGTGGGTCTCGGCGGGCGCTGGGATGCCACGTCGGTGGCGGATGCAGCTGTCGCCGTCGTCACGCCCGTTGGCGTGGACCACACGCACATCCTGGGCAGCACCCTCACCGAGATCGCTGGCGAGAAATCCGGCATCATCAAGCCCGGCGGAGCCGCCGTGTTCGCTGGGCAGGAACCAGAGGCGGCCAAGGTGCTGCTGGCTGCCGCCGTTGAGGCGGGAGTTCCGGTCAAGGCCGAGGGGCCAGATTTCGGGTTGCTGGAGCGCAGCCTTGCCGTGGGTGGTCAACTGCTGCGGATCGACACCACCGGCGGGCCTGTGGGCGACGTATTCCTGCCGCTCTACGGCGAACACATGGCCCGCAACGCTGCGCTGGCGGTGGCCGCCGTCGAGGCGTTCCTGGGTGGCAAGCCGCTGAACCCGGAGGTGATCGTGGAGGGCATCGGCGCCGTCGAGGCCCCGGCTCGCCTGGAGCTGGCGCGCACCTCGCCGCCCATCGTGATCGACACCGCCCACAACCCCCACGCCGCCCGCGCCACGATCGACGCGGTTGCGGAAAGTTTCGACTTCGCGCCCACCGTCGGCGTGGTGGCGATGATGCAGGACAAGAACGCCGAAGAGGTGCTGGAGATCTTCGCCGAGCAGATGGATCAGGTGGTCATCACCACCATCTCCTCGACGACGCGGGCCCGCGCCGTCAAGGATCTCGCTGCTGTCGCGGAGACGGTGTGGGAGACCAGCAAGGTGCATCGCGCGGCCACCATGGCTGAAGCCATCGACCTGGCCGTGATGCTGGCAGATACCGCCAGCGCACAGGCTGGCGTGCTGGTGGCGGGCTCCGTCATCGCCGCCGGTGAAGCCCGGGATCTCTTGACGAAGAAGGAAGACCAGTGACGCTTGCCCCAGACAATCCCATGCGGGCGGCCGCCATGTCGGTGCTGATCTTCGAGGTCATCATCATCTGGCTGGCCTACATCGGCATGATCCAGGTCTCCGGCATCAACCTCGCTGTTGCTGCTGCGTGGAGCGGTCTCGCCTCGGTGCTGTGCATCGTCGCTCTCGCGGGCATCCGCAAGCGGTGGGGCTATCTGGTGGGATGGCTGGCTCAGGCCGTGCTCATCGGGCTGGGGCTGCTGACCCCGTGGATGTACGCGATGGGTATCATCTTCGCGTTGATCTGGGCCACGTGCATCGTTCTCGGCAAGAGGATCGAGGCGCATCACCAAGGAGGGAACGCATCGTGACCGAACGCACATTCGTCATCATCAAGCCGGACGCCGTCGAGGCCGGGCATGCGGGGGAGATCCTCGCCCGGTACGAGGGGCTTGGGCTTCGCCTCGAGGCCCTGGATCTGCGCACGATCACTGGTGAGTTCTCAGATCTCCACTATGCGGAGCATTTGGAGCGCGATTTCTACCCGGCCCTGCGTCAGTTCATGACCAGCGGTCCCATGATCCCGATGGTGCTGACAGGCGAGAACGCAATCGCCCAAGTGCGTGCGCTCAACGGCGCCACGGACCCCACCAAGGCGGATGCCGGCACCATCCGAGCGGATTTCGGTGAGGGCGGTCCTCGCAACGCCGTGCATGCGTCGGATTCCCCGGAGTCCGCCGCCGCCGAGATCGCGCTCTGGTTCCCTGCGCTATGAACACAGCCCCCACGCTCCCCGCAGAGCCCACTGGTTATCACCAGTTCTGGCGCGCGCCTGGTGTGCCATTGTGGCGTGCGCTCCTCGTCGCGGTGCTGAGCATGGCCGCGTATTGGATAGTCACGTCAGTGGCATCCATGGTGGCCATGTCTGTGGAGGTTGCCAGCGGCGCCATCGACGCCGAGCAACTCCGCGCCACCCTGGAGGGCGGCGGCTTCAGCCCGGGCATCGTTCTGGGCAACAGCTTGGGGCTGGGGGTCCTGCTCCCAATCATCCTCCTGATCGCGCTGCTTGCGAGGCAGCCGCTCGGCTTCCTCCACTCTGTGGCTGGCAGGTTCCGCTGGCGGTGGTTCTTCGTGTGCCTCGGCCTCGCAGGCCTTGGGTTGGGCCTTGCCTTCGTCTGGAAGGTCCTTGCCGCAGGAGCCGCCGAGGGGCTGAGGATCCAACCCTTCAGCTGGTGGCTGCTCGCTGGCCTCATGCTGGTCACCCCCTTCCAGGCGGCGGCCGAGGAGTACCTGTTCCGCGGTGTCTTCTTCCGCACGGTGGCGTCCTGGTTCCGACGCCCGGCGGTGGCGCTCATCGTCGGCACACTGGTCAACACAGCCCTCTTCACAGCCATGCATGCAGCTGAAGACCTTTGGCTGAACGTGTTCTACGTCACGCTGGCCGCGGTGTTGAGCTACCTCACCTGGCGCACGGGAGGTATCGAGGCGGCGGTGGCGGTGCACGTCGTCAACAACATGATCGGCTTTGCCGTGGTGCCGTTCCAGGATCTCAGCAGCGTTTTCGACCGCTCTGCTGGCGTGGGTGGGCCCACCGTGGCGGCGGGCATCATCGCCCTGGTCGTTGTCGGGGTGCTCATCGACCTGGCGGCCCGGCGCTCATCCACCCAACGCCTGGGCCCTCAACGCTAGGTCTTGTACCTGCACCGGGTTATCCTTGCTGGCGCTATGACTATCACGCCAGCCCTGCCCCAGCACTCGGTGTTCGACCGCCTCGAGCCGCTGCTCGCCCGCGTCAGCAAGCCCATTCAGTACGTGGGCGGCGAGCACAACTCCGTCGTGAAGGACTGGGACAGCGTGGCGGTGCGCTGGTGCCTCTCGTACCCGGATGCGTACGAGGTGGGCCAGCCCAACCAGGGCGTGGCCATCCTCTACGAGATCCTCAACGAGCGCGACTGGATCCTCGCGGAGCGCACCTATTCCGTGTGGCCCGACATGGAGGCCGTGCTCCGTGAGCACGGCATCCCGCAGTTCACCCTCGACGCGCACCGCCCCGTCGGCAAGTTCGACCTGCTGGGCGTCTCCTTCTCCACGGAACTGGGCTACACCAACCTGCTGAACCTTCTCGATCTGAGCGGCATCCCGCTGCATGCAGCAGACCGCGGGGAGGAGCACCCCGTCGTCATCGCCGGTGGGCACTCAGCGTTCAATCCGGAGCCCATCGCGGATTTCATCGACGTGGCGGTGTTGGGCGACGGCGAGGAGGCCTCGCTGCTCATCTCCGACATCGTGCGCGAATGGAAGGCCGATGGGCGCGAGGGTGGCCGCGACGGGCTGCTGCTGCGCCTGGCAGTGACCGGCGCGTTCTACGTGCCGCGCTTCTACGACGTGGATTACCTCGACGACGGGCGCATCCAACGCGTCGCGCCCAACCGGCCTGAGGTGCCGTTCCAGGTGCGCAAGCACACGCTGATGGACCTCGACGCGTGGCCGTACCCCAAGAAGCCCATCGTCCCCATGGCCGAGACGGTGCACGAGCGGTACTCCGTCGAGATCTTCCGCGGCTGCACCCGGGGGTGTCGCTTCTGCCAGGCAGGCATGATCACCCGCCCCGTTCGTGAGCGCAACATCGAGACGATCGGCGCCATGGTGGAGGGTGGCCTGAAGGCCACTGGCCTCGAGGAGATCGGCCTGCTGTCGCTGTCGTCGGCGGATCACTCCGAGATCGCCGAGGTCACCAAGCAGTTGGCAGATCGCTACGAGGGCAGCAACGTCTCGCTCTCGCTGCCCTCCACGCGCGTTGATGCCTTCAACATCGACCTGGCCAACGAACTCTCACGCAACGGCCGCCGTTCCGGCCTCACCTTCGCGCCCGAGGGCGGCTCGGAGCGGATGCGCAAGGTCATCAACAAGATGGTCAGCGAGGACGACCTGATCAACACCGTGGCCGCCGCCTTCTCGTCCGGCTGGCGCCAGGTCAAGCTCTATTTCATGTGCGGCCTGCCCACGGAGACCGACGAGGACGTTCTGGCCATCGTGGACTTGGCGCGTCGCGTCATCGAGACGGGCCGCCAGGCATCCGGCACGCGCGATATCCGCTGCACCGTCTCCATCGGCGGTTTCGTGCCCAAGGCGCACACTCCGTTCCAGTGGGCTGGTCAGGCGAGCGCGGAGACCATCAACAACCGCCTCATGCTGCTCAAGGAGACCATCAAGCAGGATCGCAACTACGGACGCGCCATTGGGCTGCGATACCACGAGGGTGAGCCCGGCGTCGTCGAGGGGTTGCTGTCTCGCGGCGATCGTCGCGTGGGCCGCATCATCGAGCGCGTGTGGCGCGAGGGCGGCAAGTTCGACGGGTGGAGCGAGCACTTCAGCTACGAGCGCTGGGTGAACGCCGCCAACGAGGAACTGAAGCAGTTTGGCATCGACCTGGAGTGGTACACGCAGCGCGAGCGCGAGTACGAAGAGGTGCTGCCGTGGGATCACCTCGACGCAGGCCTGGACCGAGACTGGCTGTGGGAGGACTGGCAGGATGCCCTCGACGAGCGGGAGGTCGAGGATTGCCGCTGGACGCCGTGCTTCGACTGCGGCGTGTGCCCTCAGCTGGACACCGAGATCCAGATCGGCCCCACGGGGAAGGTGCTGTTGCCCCTCGCCGTAGTCAAGCCAAACCTGAGTTGATGCCAAGAACTGCCTCAGAGGCGTGAATCCGGGACTTGTTCCGGATCCTGCGGTGCGCTGATCTAGCTAGCAACGCGCCGTAGCGTCGACCCCCTGGTGATGAGGTGTGGTGTCTCCATGACCTTTTCGTTCGGCGCGTCGGCATCTATGAGGAGTGCAACGGCGGCGGCTCCCAGGACGGAGGGATCACGGTCGAAGGCCGTCACTGGGGGCGTGACCATCTTGCCGACCGGCGAGTCCTCCAACGCCAACACTGCGAGATCGTGGGGGATGGCAAGCCCTTGCGCCGACAGAACGGGCAGGCCGCCAAGCAACAGGCTCTCGTTGTCGAAGATCACCGCGTCTGGCTTAACTGGTGCGCTCAACAGCAGTTCCAACTCACGGGCACCGCTCAACTCTGAGTAGTCTGTGGGGTTCGACATTCGTGCCTCCATGCCCCAGCGTGTGCATGCAGTCATGAAGGTTCGCTGACGTACCTGGCTGTGTTCGAGGTTGGAGATGCCGCACACGTAGCCAATGCGCTGACAACCCTGCTCCGCGAGGTGCTCAAGGGCAGCCTCAACGATGGCGCCGTCGTCGATGAGGACAGCTTTGCCCCCGTCGAAACCAGCACCAACGGACACGAACGGCAGTGACAGTTCGCGCAGCCGGTCCGGCCGTGGATCGCTCGCGAGGGGGTCCACCAGTACAACGGAATCGACGCGCCGCTCCGTCCACCAGGCACGGTAGACCTCGAGCTCCAGAGCGACGTTGTCGACGATCTGTAACACCAAGGACTGGCCGCGTTGGGTGAGAGCCTCAATCATCCCGCAGATGAACTGGAAGTAGAACCGTTCGGAGTCGATCGATGCCTGAGGCCGGGCAAGAACCAGACCGACGGCGTCAGCTTTGGATTTCGACAACGCCCTGGCCGCTTGGCTGGCCGTCCACCCCTTGGCTTCTGCGATCTCGACGATGCGCTGGCGGGTCGCCTCCGAGACCCCTGGTTTGCCGTTCAGGGCCAACGAGACGGCGCCGGGGGAGACCTGCGCCAGGCGCGCGATATCGCGAATTGTCGGCCGCTTCATCAGATTGTGACCTCCATATGTCATTTCCCATTGACCCAGTTACTAAACCGGATTAGTATCGAGTTAGCCCGCCGGTGTGCTGCCTTGTTCAACACACCCATAGACACTCTGAGGAAATCAATGCATGATCAGCTCAGCCTCATGGACTACCGAGTTGGCAGAGTCACACGTGAGCGTGTCCTGCCCGCCAGCATAGAGGTTGTCGCCCCGCTGGGAGTTTGCTGGTGGCCTGTGCCAGATGACGATGGCGTCCCTGGCAGGGGAGAGCCGGTCCCGTGGAACGTAGCTGAGCAGGCCGACTACGTTCCTCTTCAGTTGCCGGCGCCCTGGGGCCCTTCGTGGGGCACGACATGGTTCAAGTTGGAAGTCGACGTTCCGCCACATGCTCCAGGTGAGTTTGAGCTTGAGATTGACCTTGGGTGGGAAGACCACTCTGTCGGATTCCAGGCTGAAGGACTTGTGCGCGATTCGGAAGGCCGCATCATCAAGGGTCTTCATCCGAAGAATCACTGGGTGCCCGTGCCCGACGAGCCCGGCCGCTACACCTGGTACGTGGAGGCTGCGGCCAATCCACTGATCTTGGGAGTCCCCCCGTTCATCCCCACCCCGGAGGGCGACAAGGCCACTTCTAGCGTCGATCCCATCTATGTCCTGCGCAGCGCGTCCCTCGTGCGGATTCACCACGATGCGCGAGAGCTCGCGCGTGATCTGCGTGTTCTCAGCGGCGTTGCTGCCCAGTGGCCCGAGGACTCACCGCGCCGTTGGCGCCTGGCGCACGCCCTCCAGGAAGCTCTCAACGCCCTGGACACGGAGGATGTGGCAGGGACGGCGGGTGCCGCCCGTGCGCTCCTACGGCCGCACCTCGAGATGGCCGCGGATCAGGACGCACTCACCGTGACTGCCGTCGGACACGCACATATCGACACCGCATGGTTGTGGCCGCTCAGGGAGACTCGCCGAAAGGTTGTGCGCACGCTTGCCAACATCGTGCAGCTCTTCGAGGCGGGCCACGACTTCGTCTTCTCCTTGCCCGCGTCGCAACACCTCGCCTGGCTTGCAGAGGATGCGCCGGAACTGCTCCAGCGTGTGCGTCATTGGGTGGGTGAAGGCAGGATCGCACCGGTAGGTGCCATGTGGGTGGAGCCTGATGCGGTGCTGCCCGGGGGCGAAGCCATGTGTCGCCAATTCCTGTATGGGCAGCAGGCATACGAGCAATTTGTGGGACGGCGTGCCACGGGCATGTGGCTCCCGGACTCCTTCGGCTACTCGGGTGCGCTGCCGCAGATCGCCAAGGCGGCAGGCGCAGAGTGGTTCCTGACGCAGAAGATCTCCTGGAATCAGGTCAATGTCTTCCCGCACAACAGCTTCCTCTGGGAGGGCATCGACGGCACTCGCATCTTCACGCACTTCCCACCGTCGGATACGTACGGGGCCGAGGTCACGGCTGAGGAATTGGCACGCGGTGAGCGGCGCTTCAAGGAGAAGGGCCGTGCGCGCGAGACGCTGATGCTGTTCGGTTACGGTGATGGTGGTGGAGGGCCCAACCGAGAAATGGTGGCCAATGCGAACCGCTTGTCCAACACTGCCGGTGCGTCACAGGT
The DNA here is from genome assembly GCA_030538315.1 of Propionibacteriaceae bacterium. Classification (GTDB taxonomy): domain Bacteria; phylum Actinomycetota; class Actinomycetes; order Propionibacteriales; family Propionibacteriaceae; genus Arachnia. The sequence goes on along the minus strand of JAUNUF010000016.1, from coordinate 11,105 downwards.
GAAGCTGGGCAGCCCAGATGAGTTCTTTGCCGCTGCGATGGCCGAGCTCCCGGATCCAGCGGTCTGGGTGGGTGAACTGTACCTTGAGTTGCACCGGGGAACGTTCACCAGCCAGGTTGCCACGAAGCAGGGCAACCGCCGCTCTGAGCACCTGCTGCGGGAAGCTGAGTTGTGGTGGACCATGGTCATGGTTCAGGGCTTGGGAGACTACCCCTGGGTTGAGCTGACTGGCGCTTGGCGCTCTGTGCTCCTTGGTCAGTTCCACGATGTCCTGCCTGGAACGTCGATTGCCTGGGTGCACCGAGAGAATGCCGCAATGCACGCAGAACTGGCGACGCAGCTAGAGGCCCTGATTGAAGAAGCGCAGGCGCTCCTCGCTGGAGACGGTGATGAGTTGATCCGCTTCAACGGTGCTCCGAACGAACGTGATGGGGTGCCCGCGCTCAGCGCGTCGTATGCGGCCGCCTCCTCTGTGGTCAATACGGAGGAAGATGGCCGGAGGATCGAACTCAGCAACGGCACCGTGACTGCTGTCTTTGAGGCTGGTCTGCTTGTCAGCCTGACAGGCGCCAACGGTCGTGAAGTGATTCCTGCGGGAGCGCCTGCCGGAATGCTCCACTTGATTCCAGACTTCCCCAACATGTGGGATGCCTGGGATACCGAAAGATTCCAGAGGGAAGAGCCGGAGGTGATCGATGGTTTCTCCATGGCCTTGGAGGAGCGGAACGGAGCGCCAGCGGTCATCACCCGCACGAGCTTCCGCAACTCAGCCGTCGAACTGGCTTGGGGGCTCGACGGGGCGGAGTTGACGGTCGATGCCGTAGTTGATTGGCATGATCAGGATCGCCTGTTGAAGCTGGTTCTGCCGCTTGATCTCCACACCACCCGGGCTGCGTTCGAAACTCAGTTCGGCCACTTCTGGCGCGATATCCATGAGAACACATCGTGGGACTTCCAGCGCTTCGAGGTCAGCACGCACCGATTCGTGCATGTAGGCGAGCCTGATTTCGGGGTGGGGATCGCGAACAGTGGCTCTCATGGGCTGGATGTGCTTCGGCGTCCACACGACGGCGGTGGCACGTACCTGATCGTGCGGCCTTCGCTCGTTCGTGGCCCGCGCTATCCGGATCCTGAGGCAGATCAAGGACGACATGTTTTCGGCTTCTCGGTTCTGGTGGATGCCCAGCTCGGCGATACCGTCGCTGCTGGATACCGGCGCAACCTTCAGGCCCGGACTCGCCCGGGGCGCCCTGTGGCTCCTCTGCTGAGTGTTCAGGGTGCCCTGGTTGAGGGCGTGAAGCCTGCAGAGGATCGTAGCGGTGACGTCATCGTGAGGCTCTACGAGCCAACAGGGAGCCAGTCGGTGGCGGCGATTGAGGCAGACTTCGCGCAGCTGACTGTCACCAACATTCTGGAGGACGAGCATCAGGAACTCGATGTGCGCCGCACGGCCGTGGGGTGGGAGATTCCGCTGCGTCCGTTCCAACTGCTGACACTTCGTCTGAGAAAGGAGGCCCACGCATGAGGTTTGGTGCGAATTACACTCCACGGGTCAATTGGTTCCACTCCTGGTTGGACCTGGATGTCAAGGCAGTTGACGAGGACTTTGGGGCCCTTGCATCCCTGGGCCTTGATCATGTGCGGATCTTTCCGTTGTGGCCTCTGCTTCAACCCAATCGGAGTCTCATCCGGCCTCAAGCTATTGCAGATGTGGGCACGGTGGTGGACATTGCCGCTGGGCAGGGCCTTGACGTCGTGGTGGATGCTCTGCAGGGGCACCTCTCGTCCTATGACTTCCTGCCCTCTTGGGTCACCTCTTGGCATGGGCGAAACTTGTTCACGGACCCCGCGGTCCGGGGCGCCCAGCGGGATCTCACCGCCGCTCTCGCTCACGAACTGGCGGACCGCCCCAACACGATGGGGCTCTCGGTGGGCAATGAGTTCATCCAGTTCGCAGCGGGGCGCCATCCGTCGCCCTCGGCTTTGACCGTTGAGGAGGCTGGGCAGTGGCTTGACGAGCTTCTCGGCACAGCCAAGGCTACTTGGCCGATGGGTGAGCACACCCACAGCTTCGACGACGACCTGTGGTTCGACCCCACACATCCCTTTACTCCGGAGTTGGCAACGACCAAGGGGGATCTCACCACCGTCCACTCGTGGGTGTTTGGGGCGCTGGGTCCTCGGCTGGGCAAAGACCACCCAAGCCTGCCGTGGTTCGCGCGATACCTCTGCGAACTCGCCAATGCATGGTCACCGGATCCGAATCGCCCTGTGTGGTTGCAGGAGGTCGGCGCTCCGCTGTCCCATATTTCACCCGAGAAGGCGGCGGATTTCGTGACCGATACATGCCGTAACCTGCTGGGTTGCCGCACCCTCTGGGGCATCACATGGTGGTGCTCGCATGATGTGTCCCGGTCCTTGGCGGACTTTCCCGAGTTGGAGCACACCCTGGGCCTGATTGACGAGCACGGCGCGGTGAAGGACACCGGCCGGGCTTTCGCCGAGTTCATCCAGACGTGGCGCCGCCTTCCGGGGCTCGAAACGGAGCATGAGATTGCCTTCGACGCTGTGGATCTAGCGCAGGCGCGTATTGCGACATCTCCACGCGGAGCGGTTTTCGACGAGTGGCTTGAACTCGCGCTGTCTGGCCAGCCAGCTCGTCTTGTCCGGCGCTGAGCCGGCTCGGTGAGCTAAGTGAAGGTAATCCCGATCACAGGTCGATAACGATCTGGTACGTACCTATTGATTCCATCTACTAAAACGGTTAAGTTAAGAATATCCGTAGCTACTTCAAAGGAGAAGAACATGGTCAACAAGGGACTGCGCTTGGTCCTTGCCGCCGGCTTGAGCCTGACGTTGGCGGCTTGCACGGGAGGAGGCGGCACGCCTGCCCCCGCGCCTGAGTCGGGTGAAGCCGGCGGTGCACTGAGTGGGGAGATCACGTTCCAGACGTGGTCTCTGAAGAACGACCGGTTCACGCCATACTTCGAATCCGTCATCGATGCGTTCGAGACGGAGCATCCGGACGTCACGGTCAACTGGATGGATCAGCCGGGTGACGGCTACGAGGACAAGATCCTGCAGCAGGCCAACTCGAACACGTTGCCGGATGTAATCAACCTGCCGCCAGAATTCGCCTACAAGCTGGCCCAGGTGGATCAACTCACTGACCTTCGCGCCGCAGATGCCGCCACGGTGGACCTGTACGTGCCCGGGGCTGTCACCGCCTATGAGTATCCCGAGATCGAGGGCGTCTACGCATACCCGTGGTACCTCGGAACAGATCTCAACTTCTGGAACATGGAACTCCTGGGCAAGGCCGGCATCACCGAGGCTGATCTCCCCACCACCATTGATGGCATCTTTGAGCTGGCCAGCAAGGTTGCCAAGGAGACCAATGGCGAGGTCAAGATCATCTCGGAATCCCCCAAGATGGGCACCCTCAACAATGCCGGTGTCGAACTGATCAAGGACGGCCAATTTGCGTTCAACACGCCCGATGCGGTCGCGCTGATTGATAAGTACCATCAGGCTTTCCTCGATGGGGCACTTCCAGCTGAGGCCCTCTCTGGCAACTACTTGGGCAACTCTGCACTCTTCAAGCAGGGCAAGGTGGCCTACACCACTGCTTCAGCTGGCTTCGCCTCTGAACTGGAGAAGGAAGCCCCCACGCTGCTGGCCAACACCGTGGCAACCGCCCGTATCGGTAACCCGCCGCTGTTCGTCCAGGGCATCTCGGTGGCCAAGACCTCGAAGAACCCCACCGTCGCACTGGAATTCGCCAAGTTCGTGACCAACAACGACAACCAGATCGAATTCCTGAAGATCGCCCAAGGCTTCTTCCCCGGAACGCAGGCTGCCAACGACAATCCGGAGTCCTTCACCTCCGTGATTGAGAACGCCTTGCAGAAGGACGCCACAGAGAAGGCTGCCTCGTCCATCAAGAACGCCAAGCCCGAGTACCCCATCCAGTTCACCTATGCGATGGACACGTACTTCAAGCAGCAGGTTGCCCTCGCGGTCCGCGGTGACATTTCGTCGCAGGAGGCCCTGGACAAGGCCCTGCAAAACGCCAACGACTCGATGGAATGACCTCCTGATGAAAAGCCTGCGTGGGCTCACCCCCTATCTGCTGGCATTCCCAGCTGTCTTGTGGGTGTTGGTGTTTTCGATCTGGCCATTCCTCAACACGGTGGTCTTGTCGTTCACGGACGCACGCCCCCTGCGCACTCCTGAGCCAGTGGGGCTGGCCAACTATGCGAAGCTCTTCAGGGACGAGCAATTTGGGTATGCGGTCACCACATCGCTGACCTACACCCTCATCGCTGTACCGCTGCTGACCTTCCTGCCGTTGTTGCTGGCCCTACTGGTGAAGGCGAAACTGCCCGGAATCTCGTTCTTCCGGACGACGTTCTACTTCCCGGTCATCGCCTCGGTGGTCGTCGTCGGCATCATCTGGATGTGGATGTTCGACTCGCAGGGTCTGGTCAACCAGACTCTGCAGATGCTGGGGATCACAGACAGACCGGTGAACTTCCTCGTGGACCGTTGGCTGATCATCCTGACGGCAGCCCTTCTGACCATCTGGAAAGGTCTGGGCTACTACATGGTGGTGTACTTGGCGGCGCTGGGCAGTATCGACAAGGAACTGTATGAGGCGGCAGCGCTCGACGGCGCTGGCCCGATCAGGCGCTTCTGGTCGGTCACCGTGCCGGGCGTACGTGGCGCCATGTTGTTGGTCACCGCGCTCATCACGGCGGCCGCCATGCGCGTCTTCTCTGAGCTCTTCGTGCTCACGAACGGCTCGGGCGGTCCGGGCGGCCATGCCATGAGCCTCGTCATGCAGATCAAGCAGGTGGGCTCTGGCCTTGCTGGCCAGATCGGCTACGCGTCGGCCCTGTCGGTGGCTCTGTTCGTCCTCACCATCGGGCCCATGCTGTTTGTGGGTTGGGTGCAGCAAGGCGACAACGTGCGTGAGGGAATCCGTAATTGGCAGAAGGCTCGTGCGTTCAAGAAGAGTCAGAGGGTGGCGGCATGAGTGCACGTGTCGACATGCCCGAGTATCGGGTTTCATTCCGGGAGAAGTGGCAGATGGGCCAGGGCGAAATGGTCCTGCGCTACGGTTCGCTGATCCTGATGTTGTTGATCAGCGTCGGCCCGTTTGTGTGGCAGCTTGCCACGTCCTTCAAGGGGCCAGCGGATGACATCTACTCCTTCCCACCGTCGTTTGTTCCCACGGACTTCACGACGGACAACTACGGGCAGGTGATGCGGACGATCCCGGTGATCAAGTACGCCTGGCATTCGCTGATCGTGGCAACAACTTTGGTGGTCACCAACGTGTTCTTCGCCACGTTGGCGGGGTATGCCTTCGGTGCTCTCAGGTTCCGGTTCAAGGGGCTTCTGATGGCCTTGGTTCTGTCCACTCTGTTGCTTCCTGCGGAAGTGACGCTCACGAGTCAGTACCTGACCATCAAGAGCCTCGGCTTCGCAGACAGTCTGGTGGGAGTGATCCTGCCGGGCGCGATCGGTGCCATCAATGTTCTCCTGATGACGGCTGCAGCAGCGGCGATCCCGCCTTCCATCCTGGAGGCGGCCACGATCGACGGTGCGAGCACGTGGCAACGCATCCGCCACGTTGTGTGGCCCAACGTACGGGGCATGGCGTCAGTGGTTGGTTTGATGAGTTTCATCCAGGGATGGGACGACTTCCTGTGGCCCTTGGTGGTGCTGTCAGACCCTGAGAAGTACACACTCACGGTTGGTATGCAGTACCTGCAATCCAACTTCGGTTCAGATCCGCGCGTGGTGGCGGCAGGCACAGTGATTGCGCTGGTTCCCATCATCGTGCTCTTCGCGCTCATGCAGAAGCAGTTCTTCAAGGGCGTTGAGAGCGGAGCAGTCAAGGGCTGAGCCAGCCTCGCGCACATCAGAGGAGTGCCTCCGCCCATCAGAGGGCTGGGGGCACTCCTCTGTATTCCATGGGCACTAGACCCTGGCCCGAAAGCTCGTCCACCAGGACCAGCGGAGGAGCGCTGGGAGTGCCAAACTCATGGACATGCAGGGTTATACCGGAATCCTAAAGGGGTGCATGTAGGCTGAGGGTCCGTGGCTGAGAGCATTCGAAAGATCGGTTTTGACCGGCAGAAGTATCTAGATCTCCAGTCTGAACACATCGATGAACGGCGCAAGCGCTTCGGCGGCAAGCTGTACCTCGAGTTCGGCGGCAAACTCTTCGATGACCATCACGCTGCGCGCGTGCTGCCCGGCTTCACGCCGGACAACAAGATCGAGATGCTCAACACCATCGCTGATGAGGTGGAGATCGTCATGGTCATCTCCTCACATGACCTCATCCGCAACAAGGTGCGCGCAGACATCGGCATCACCTACGAGGCAGATGTGCTGCGGCTCATCGACGAGTTTCGCTCCTACGGGCTCTACGTCGGCTCCGTCGTGATCACCCAGATGGCCGACGATCACCGCCAGGCCCGCAACTTCAAGCGCAAGCTGGAACGACTCGGCCTCAAGGTCTACCGCCACTTCCCCATCAAGGGCTACCCCAACAACATTCCCCTGATCGTCAGCGAAGACGGCTATGGCCGCAACGAATACGTGGAGACCACCCGCGACGTCGTCGTCGTCACCGCCCCGGGGCCTGGTAGCGGCAAGATGGCCGTGTGCCTGTCCCAGCTCTACCACGACCACCAGCGTGGGATCGCCTCTGGCTACGCCAAATACGAGACGTTCCCCATCTGGAACCTGCCGCTGAACCACCCGGTGAACATGGCCTACGAATCCGCGACGGCGGATCTCGACGACGTCAACATGATCGACCCGTTCCACCTGGCCGCCTACGGCGAACAGGTGGTCAACTACAACCGCGACGTGGAATCCTTCCCCGTGCTCAAGCTGCTGTTCGAGCAACTCACAGGGGAGAGCCCCTATCAGTCGCCCACGGACATGGGCGTCAACATGGCGGGGGTGTGCATCTCGGATGATGCCGTGTGCCGATACGCCTCTGAGCAGGAAGTGCTCCGGCGCTACTTCCGCGCCCTCGTGGCCGAACGCCGCGACGAGTTGGAGCCCACCCAGTCGGATCGCATCGCGCTCATCATGTCCACCCTGGGCATCCATCGCGAAGACAGGCCGGTCGTGGTACCCGCCCTCGAGGTGGAGAAGCGCACCAAGGGGCCCTCTGCCGCCATCCAGTTGCCGGACGGCTCCATCATCACGGGCAAGACCTCGGCACTGCTGGGCGCCAGCTCCGCGATGCTGCTCAATGCGTTGAAGGCGCTGGCCGGTATCCCCAATGAGGTGCGGCTGCTCGACCCGGAGACGATCGAGCCCATCCAGACGCTCAAGACGAGGCACCTGGGTAGCGCGAACCCACGACTCCACACCGACGAGGTGCTCATCGCGCTGTCCGTGGGTGCCCGCTACGACGAACACTGCCGCAGGGCGCTGGCGGAGCTGCAGCAGCTTCGGGGCTGCGACGTGCACACCACCGTGATCCTGGGCTCCGTCGACGAGGCGATTTTCCGCAACCTGGGCGTCAACGTGACGTGTGAGCCCATCTACCAGAGCAAGAAGCTCTACAAGAAGCGCTAGACAGCTTCCAAGCCCGGGAGTTGTTCCTCGATGATGCGGGGCTGGCATGCGTACAGCCCCGCGATCACCATCGGGATGATCAACGTCATCTGCAGCAGGATGGGCGGCACCCACGAATCGAACGACGCGTAGAGCACGCCGAAGCCGAGGGGCCCAATGGTGGCCAGCAGATAGCCCACTGACTGCGCGAATCCGCTCAATGCTGCCGTGCCATTGGGCGTGTGGGCACGTGTGCCGAACAGAGCCAGCAGAAGCGGGAAGCTCGACGTGCCCAGCGCGATCAGGACCGCCCACACTGCAGGGGCAGCCATGGGGTCGATCAGCAACCCCGTCCAGCCCGCGACGAGGCAGGCGATGATGGACAGGAACAGCACACTGGGGTTGCGGGTGCGGGCCACGTAGGCGGGAATGAGGAATGCTGGGACGATGCCCACGCCGGTGGCGATGCCCAGCATGTAGCCCGCCGTCGTCTGATCCATTCCGGCGGAACGGTAGATGGAGGGCAGCCATCCGAAGACGGCGTAGGCCTGGGACGACTGGATGCCGAACATGATGGCCATCGCCCAGCCCAGCCTCGTGCGGGCAACTGCTGCCAGCGAAACGGTCATGGCGCCGCCTGGCTTGGGCTTACCCGCCTGGAGGGCAAGAGGGAGCCAGCAGAGCGTGGCAGCCACCGCGATGACAACACCGGCGCTGAGTGATGCGCGCCATCCCCCCAAGACGTGGGCGAGCGGCACGGTGACGGTGCCGGCCAGCGTCACACCGATGGTCATCAGTAACGAGTACAGCGCAGTGGCCAGCCCGATGTGATTGGGGTAGTGCCGTCGCACCAACGATGGCAGCAGCACGTTGGCCTGTGCCATGCCGCCCAGCGCCAAGGTGGAGAGCAGCAGGAACGGCACGGGGGAGTGCACGAGCAGCCGCCCGGCCTGCCCCACGATCAGCGCGATGAGTGAGAGCAGGATGGTGCGATGCGCCCCGATCCGGTGGGCGAGCCACGGCGCCACCGCACCGAAGACGGCGAACCCCAGCGTGGGCAGCGACGTGAGGAGCCCTGCGGTGGTTCCGCTCAGCCCCACGTCGCGGCTGATCTCAGCGAGGACGGGGCCGATCGACACGGCCACCGGACGCAGGTTGAACGCCAGGGCCAGCAGCGCTATCAGCGGCCACCAGCGGCGCAGCAGCGTCAAGCGAGCTTCCCCTGCGCAATGGCCGTGGCCAGGGAGGGGGCCAGCGGCAGGCGTGGGATCAGGGTGGCCTGGAGCGCGTGGTAGATGTCAGGCTTGCCTGGCCACACCGAGGTGGCGACGGTGAGCCCGGCGTCGAGCTGATGGTGCCAGGAACCCAGCTGGGGATCCAGGAAGTGCTCCGCGATGTGATCCCACCACTGGGCGTAATCGACGGCGTAGCGCTTCTCGCCGGTGCGGTGGAAGAGCGTGGCCGCCGCGCCAACCGCCTCGGCCGCCACCCAGTGCATTCGATCACTGGTGACCGGGGTGCCGTCCCAGCCGGTGGTGTAGACGAAACCGTCCGCGCCGTCGCGGGCCCACCCGTCGCTCACGGCGCGAGCGTAGAGCTGTTCGGCGGCCGAAGCCCACCTGTCGTCGGGCTCGGGGAGCGTCGCCTCGAGGTGCAGGAACAGCCGCGCCCATTCCAAACCGTGGCCGATCGTGGCGCCATAGGGGCGGAACGGATCGTCCACAAGATCCGAGTTGTACTCAAGGAGGGGGCGCCACTGATCATCAAAGTGCTCCGGCAGGCGCCATTGGTGTGCCTCAGCCTGGCTGCGAGCGAACTCCGCGATCCTGCGGGCCCGCTCCAACCACATCCCATCGCCGGTGGCGTCGGCGGCAGCCAGCAGGGCCTCCACCGTGTGCATGTTGGCGTTGATCCCCCGGTAGGGATCAGTCGACGACCAATCGGCCTGCGCTGCATCCGACACCAGCCCGAAACTCTCGTCCCAGAAACGCTCGTCGAGGACGGTGAGGGCCTCGTCGAGCAGTGCGCGGCCCCCGGGCAGGCCCGCGACGGTTGCCGAGGAGCTCGCCAACACCACGAACGCGTGGTCGTAGGCCTGCTTCACGCCGTCTCGAGCGGTGGTGTGGAACCAGCCACCGTGGCGTTCGTCGCGCAGCGCACCGGTGAGGCCGCTCATCGCCCTGATCGCCAGCGGACGGGAACCGGGCACGCCCATCAGGTGCCCGAGCGAATAGCTGTGCACCATCCGGCACGTGATCCACGTCTCGGCCGGCCTGCCAGCTTGCGGCGTGCCGTCAGCCTCCAGGTACGCCCCGCCTTGGCCCTGTTGGGGGCTGGCCGCGGCGAAGGCGAGGAGACGCTCTGCCTCATGCTGGAGCCACGCGCGATGGGTGGGGGTGGCGAGCCAATCGATCATGGCCAATACACTACGCCCCATGAGCTCTCGTCAGCCTCCGGTTCAACAGCCGCCGCCAGTGCAGAAGCTGCGCCTCCGCTACGCCAAACGGGGGCCGGCGCGGTTCACGTCCCATCGTGATTTTGGGCGGGCGTTGGAGCGGGCGCTGCGGCGCGCCGACATCCCCATGGCCTATTCCTCCGGGTTCAACCCCCATCCCCGCATCTCGTACGCCAGCCCGTCTCCCACCTCTGCTTCCTCTGAGGCGGAGTATGTGGAGCTGGGCCTCAGCGAGCCGTGTGCCCCAGCCAAGGTGGTGGCGGCGCTCAACGAGGTGCTGCCCACCGGGTTCGAGATGCTCGATGCGGCCGACGCGGTGCCGGCGTCGCTGGGCGAGTTGCTGCAGGCCTCGGATTGGGAGATTCGGCTCGTGGGCGCGGATCCCGCCGTGGTTCGGGAAGCGGTGGTGGAGCTGTTGAACCGCGACGAGCTCACCGTCGAACGCATGACCAAGCGCGGATTGCGCACGTTCAACGTGCGCGCCGCCATCCTCGCCTTGGCGGTGACGACGGAGGGCGAACTGCGCCTCAGGTCGCTGATCGAGACGCCGCTCGTGCGGCCCGACGACGTGGTGACGGCCCTACGAATCATCGACGAGCGCGTGCCCACCGAGATGCTGCTCAACCGCCTGTCGCAGGGCCCCCTCGTGGACGGCGACATCGGAGATCCGTTGCGCCCGTGATGGGATGTCGTATCGCGCCGGGTTGGGGATGTGTGGAAGAATGGCCGATAGGTCATGGCACCGCCGGTGCCACCCTGGGGTAGTGAGGCTGCACCGCGGCACACCTTGACGCGACTGCTCACCCGCCAGAGGACCATAGTCTTGCGGCACAGTTCGCTGTGCCCGGTCCGCGCTATAGGCGCGTAAGGAGCCACATGCTCACTTCAGAGAACAATGAACAGGTGACGCCCGAAAGCGACACCACCCCCGCCCAGCCGCGCCGTCGCCGCGCTGCCTCCCGCCCAGCGGGTGCACCGAAGTCGGTGCCCGCCCCGGTTGAGGCCCCGGCCGCTGAGGCACCAGCCGCGGAAGCCCCGGTTGAAAATCCCGTGGAGGCCC
>JAUNUF010000015.1:20727-36662 GCA_030538315.1 Propionibacteriaceae bacterium | reverse complement strand
CCCCCCCGGCTCGGGGTTTTGGATAACTGCTTAGCGCTGGGCCTTCGTGAAGCCTGCGGCCTCTGCGGCCTCCTCGGAGTTGAACCAGACCTCGGCGATGGTTCGCTCGTACCCGCCGGTGCCCTCGACGTGGTACTTCTTCGAACGCTCGTTGCCCTTGATGGTGAAGCCCTCCGGCGGCTCGGTGCCGACGAAGCTGCCCTCGCCGTAGCCAGAGTCTTCAGCCGGTGCCTCATCTGCGGCATCCGCAACAGCTTCGCCGGCTGCGCGCGCCTTGGCCAGACGGTCGCGCTCAACATCGGTCTCGCCGATGTAGTGCGGCTCCGGCGGCGGGGCGCCCTCAGAGGTCATGTCTGCCTGATCCTCAGCCTCTTCATCAGAGACGAACACCTTCTCCCGCCCGTCATCAGCGGTGTCAGCGGCGAACTTGGCCGCGTTCGAGAACGTGTCGTTGTTGTTCACGTAGGCCTTGGAGGGCTCGTGGGCCGTCCAACCGTCGTCCTTGGGGGACAGGAAGTGCCGAACTGCGGCAACCGCGCCAGCGACGATCGCGCCGATGGCAACGACCTTGCCGAACGTGCGCCAGCCGCTCTTCTTCTTCGCGGGCTCAAGCTCGCCCTTGAGCGCCTGCACGGCGGCCGCGCCGCGCTTGCTGCCCTCGACGATGGCCGGATGCTCGGCGGCCTGGTGCAGGAAATCCTGGACCTTCGGCAGGAAGTCGTCTTCGACCTTCTCGCGGGCGATCTCGATGGCGGGGGCCACCCGGCCCATTGCATCCTTGAGGTGCGGTTCGAGGTCGTCCAGGCGCTTCGCGGCGAAATCGGCAGTTCGGATCTTCGCGTCGTGCAGCACCGGTGCGGCCTGTTTCTGCAGGTCTGCCAGAACGTGCTGGGCCTGCTCGAGGCCTTCCTTCAGTACGGTGGTTGAGTACTCGGCGGCGGCGGAAGCGGTTTCCGCGGCGGCCTTCTTCAGCTCTTGTGACCTTCTCACAAGTTCCTCCCATGGTTGTGGCTCGTAATCGAGCACCTTCCAAGTTACCGGGTTGTAGGACCCCATCAAAGGACTTGACGCAAGTTCATGGCGCGAATCCACCCTGAAGGGGGGACGGTGTTGGGCCTGCCATAATCAGACCCGTGGATTTCCTTGTGCTGGCCAACATCACCATCGGGGTGCTTCTGGCGATCTCCGGCGGCGCCAAACTCAAAGACCCGAGCTCGACGGCGGATGCCTTCCGCGCGCTGCGCCTGCCGGAGTGGCTGCAGAAGATGGGGGCGCCTCGGTTGCTGCCCTGGGCGGAGGTGGCGCTTGCCGCCCTCCTGATCTTCAGCAAGGGTTGGCTCCTGACCCTCGCAACGGTGGGAGCGGTCCTGCTGATGGTCGCCTACACCGTGGTGATCTGGCGGGCCCTGGGATTCGGTGAACCCGTCCAGTGCGGCTGCTTCGGGGAGTTGGGCGCCGGCGACGTGAGCCGCCGTACCCTCGCACGGAACATCCTTCTCACGCTGCTCGCTGCGCTTGGCCTCGTTGGCGCTCTGCTGGGCGTCTCCATCTATGGGCAGCCCACTCTCTCCTGGGGCTGGGTTGCTGTTGCACTCCTCTCGGCCGCAGCCGTAGCGCTGTCGCTGGGTGGCGGCCCCAACACCACCCTCGGAGCGACGGGGCACAAGCCCTGGCTCGGAGGGATCACCCTCCGTGACGCCGCAACTGGCGCGGATGTCCGGGTGGCCGAGATCGCCCGCCGGGGTGGGGGAGCGACCCTCCTGTTCCTACTGCCGGGCTGTGGCTCCTGCCAGGGACTCATGGCGGAATTGCCCGCGTTGCGGGAGAAGAACCCCGGCCGCGTCATCGTGCCCGTCCTGCCGGAGTGGGCCGGCCCGGAGGCCTACGCTGGCACACCCGATCTGCATCGGGACCCAGGCTCAAACCTGTCGGTGGCGCTCGGGATGCACTTCGCGCCCGCAGCCCTTGAGGTGCTCGGCGACGGTACGGCACCCGGGGAACTCATTGTGGGGAGCACTGCAGTGCGCGCCCTGCTGGATGGGACGCCCGTGGCCGAACCCCAGGCCGCGCCACAGCCTGAGCCGCAGCAAGCCCCAGAGGCTGCTGAGGAGCCGGACGAGACGGACTATGTGCGCGTGCCCATCCCGCCCGCGGTGCTGCTGGATGCGGAATCAACGCCCCACACGCTCCAGGAACTGGCCGCGGAGCGCCCACAACTGCTGGTGTCCATCAACTGCCTGTGTGCCGGCCCCCGCAATGCGGTGCAGTCCCTCACTGAGTGGCAGGAACGGCTCCCCATCCTTGACACCCGCCTGGTGGTGCAGTTCCGGCCATCAGAGGGCAGCCTGACGGAGGAACAGGAAAACGCAGCCTTGTATGACCATCGCGGGGTGACCTCCAAGGCGCTCGAGATGCGTGGCCAAGTCTCGGCGGTGCTGCTGGGCGCGGATGGTCAGCTCGCCGGAGGGCCCGTCACCGGCTTCGAAGAAGTGTCGTCATTCGTCGACGACATCGCCCAGGAGATCGCTGGCGCTTTGGACGTCTGACACACTGGTGCAGTCCTCACCGGAAAATCGAAAGGAAAGCGCGTGACCACCGCTACCCTCCACACCAACCACGGCGACGTCGTCATCGAGCTGTTCGACAACCACGCTCCCAAGACCGTTGCCAACTTCGTGGGCCTTGCCAATGGCACCAAGGAGTACGCCGATCCGCAGACCGGCGCCACCACCACCGGCAACTACTACGACGGCCTCACCTTCCACCGGGTGATCGACGGCTTCATGATCCAGGGCGGCTGCCCCCGCGGCGATGGCCGTGGCGGCCCCGGCTACACCTTCGCAGACGAGTTCCACCCCGAGTTGCAGTTCAACCGTCCCTACCTGCTGGCCATGGCCAACGCCGGCCCGGGCACCAACGGCTCCCAGTTCTTCATCACCGTTGGCCCCACCCCGCACCTGAACAACCGCCACACCATCTTCGGTGAGGTGACGGATGCCGACAGCCAGAAGGTGGTCGATTCCATCGCCACGACGCGCACCAGCTTCGGAGACCGCCCCGTCGAGCCAGTCGTGATCGAGAAGGTCACCATCGGGTGATTTCGACACGGGCTGCCGACTTCGTCGTTTGCCCGGCTCAATCAGCGTTGACGCGCGCTCAATCAGCGTTACGAGGCGAGCAGTTCCGCGAGGGGCTGCTCGCCGAGTAGTTCCTGGGGCAGGGCGCCCTCAGGCAGCCCTGCGTGCACCGGCCACTCCCAGTCACCGTCCGTCTCGATGAGCCGCACACCCGGCAGCTCCAGCCACGCCGCCACCCGCTCCGCCTCCTCGATGCTGGCGGCGGGCCAGCCACCCTTGGGTGGCAACACCGTCTCTGCCGAAGCCGCCGCCTCCTCCGCCACCCTGCGTGCCTCAGCGGACGTGGCCGTGGCAGCGGCCGCCAGCCTGCCGTACCTGATCACGTGGATGTCCCAGCCTGCCGCCGATGGCACCGCGGCCACCAACTGCCTGCACCGTGCCAGCGCCCGCAGCCGGTGATAGCGCAACGAGGCTTGGTAGTAGGCCAGGAGCCGCTCCGAAAGCACCCCAGCCTCCTCGTAGCGCTGCTGGCCCACCAACTTGGAGAGCCTGCCACGCACGCTCCGCAGCACCGGCCGCACGTCGTGTTCCCAGCTGTGGCGCACCGCCAGCGCCACCTCTCCGTAGGCGTCTGCACCGGTGCCCAACTCGCAAGGGGCCAGGCAGCGGCCCATCTCGGCCAGCGCACACGGCGCCGACGGCGTGCGCCTGGACAGGCGGGTGGTGCAGCGCCGCAGCTTGAACGCGTCATAGAGCGTCAGGGCCGCGTTGTCTGCCGCCTCGCGGCTGCGGAACGGGCCGAAGTGCGGTGCCTCATCCCGCACCGCGTGAACGATGGACAGCCTGGGGAAGGCCTCGTCCGTGAGCTTGAGCCACGTGAGCTTGCGCTGGTTGCGGGAACGCCGGTTGTACCGCGGGGCCAGGCTCTCGATCATCCGCAGCTCGCGCACCTCGGCCTCCAGATCCGTGGCGCAGACGATGAACTCCACCCCGGTGGCCACCCTGACCATCTCGTGGATGCGGCCGCGCTTCTCAGCCGCGGAGAAGTAGGAGCGCACGCGCCGCTTGAGGTGATTGGACTTGCCGACGTAGAGAACTTCGCGCTTGGGTGTGCCGTCAGCGGCCGTGGAATCTGCGACGAAGTAGTAGACGCCAGCGCGCTCGGGAGCCTGCTGCGCCCACACCCGCTTGGCCCGCCGATCTGGCGAGACCTGGAGGGCGAACTCCGTGAGGTCTTCGAGCGTGTGCACCCCGAGGTTGCCGACGCGGGCCAGTAGCCCGTGCAGCACGTCGACGGTGGCGCGGGCGTCGCTCAACGCCCGGTGGTTGGGCTCCGTCTCGGCGCGGAAATATCTGGCGAGGGTGGCCAGCTTGCAGTTGGGCACCTCGTCGCGCAGCAGCGCGGTGCGGGCGACGGCCACCGTGTCGATGACGGTGGGCCGCGGCCAGTGCAGCCCAAGTTGTTCGTAGCCGCGGCGCAGGAACCCCGTGTCGAAGCGCGCGTTGTGCGCCACGATGGTGGCGCCAGCGGCGAACTCTGCGAAGGCAGGCAGCACCTGGGATGGGGGAGGGGCGCTGGCCACCATCTGGTTGGTGATGCCGGTGAGCACCTGAATCATGGGCGGGATGGGCGCGGACGGCCGCACCAACGTTTGGAATTCGCCGATGACCTGGCCGCCCCGCACCTTGACGGCGCCCACCTCGGTGATCTCCGAATCTGCTGCGCCACCCGTGGTTTCCAGATCCACCACCACGAACGTCACCTCTGACAAGGGCATGCCGAGCTCATCGAAGGACGGCTGATAGGTGCTGTTCGACATGTGAGGCACGGTAACCGCACCATCCGACAAACACGCTTTGGACATCCCCTGAAAGGCGTCTAAGATTCTCTCAGACTTCGATTTTCCTTGGAGCCCTCCGTGAACCGAGTTCGTGCCGCCGTTGCGGCCGCCGTCGCCGCCGTCACCCTCTTCACCGGTGCCGCCGTGGCAAGCGCGGATCCGCAGGCCGTGGAGCAGGCGCGTCTCGAACTTGAGCGCATCCAGCAGGAATCTTCCGCCATCGATCAGCAGATCATCGAGGCCTACGACCGTGCAGGGCAGGCCGAGAAGAAGCTCGAGCGGTTGAGGGCGGACGTGCAGGCGCAGGAGGAGCGGGTGGACAAGCTGGCCACCCAGCTCGGTGACGTGGCTGCCTTCCAGATGCAGCATGATTCGGTTTCCCTGGCCGCGCAACTCCTGTTCAGCAGCTCGTCGGAGAACTTCCTGAGCGGCTTGGCCACGCTGCACAGCGAGGTGGACCGCAACAACTCGGGAATCCAGCAGTTGCAGCTGGTGCAGGCCAAGCTCACCACGCTTCGCGAGGACACAGCAGCCACCGAGGCCGCTCTCAAGCAGGAGCACGCCGCCAAGATCCAACTCGGCAAGGACTACGACGCCAAGGAGGCGGAGGCCGAAGCCGTGTACAACCGCCTCTCGGAAGAGGAGCGCCAGCGCCTCGCCCGCATCGAGGCGGAGCGGCAGCGCCGCGCTGAGGACGCCCAGCGCCGAGCCGAAGCTGCCCGCGCAGCCCGTGACAGGGACCCGGCCGCCGCTGGCCAGGCCGCTGACGCCGAGGGCGAGCCAGCCTCCGCCCCGGCTGCATCTGGCCGCGCACAGGACGTCGTCAGCGCAGCGCTCAGCAAGGTGGGCAGCCGTTACGTCTGGGGCACCTCGGGTGAGCGCACCTTTGACTGCTCCGGCCTCACCAGCTGGGCCTACCGCCAGGTGGGTGTGAATCTTTCGCGCTCCTCCCGCACCCAGTGGAACAGCGCTGGCTACAAGATCTCCAAGTCTGAGCTGCGCCCCGGCGACTTGGTTTTCTACTACAGCCCAGTCAGCCACGTCGGCATCTACATCGGAAACGGCAAGATTGTTGACGCCGCCAACCCGCGCACCGGGGTGCGTGTCACCAGCCTGAACTCCATGCCCTTCAGTGGCGCGCGTCGCGTCATCGGCTGAACCGCTAGTCAGCACAACAAACACCGTTTCCCCGCCTGATGGGGAGAAATTTCATGCCATTGTCGTGACCATTAGTTCCTCGATTTGCCCATAATCCAGGGCTCCCCTCGCTACAGTCGAGAGAACCGCAGCTCATAGGAGCGGCCTCAACGTTGAGGGGAAATATGGATATCAACGAAATCATCGTGTGGATCATGATGATCTGCATGGTGCTCGGAGGCATCGACCGAGCCATCGGCAACAAGTTCGGCTTGGGTGAGCACTTCGAGGAGGGCTTCAACGCCCTCGGCCCCCTGGCGCTTGCCATGGTGGGTGTCACCTCGCTGGCACCGGTGCTGGAGAAGCTTCTCAGCCCCATCATCAGCCCGCTGTACGGAATCATCGGTGCGGATCCCGCCATGTTCGCCGGCACCCTGCTGGCCAACGACATGGGAGGTTGGCCACTGGCCTCACAGATGACAGACAACGTGCAGGCGGCGCAACTCTCCGGCCTCATCCTCGGCGCCATGATGGGCCCCACGATCGTTTTCACGATCCCGGTGGCACTCAGCATCATCAGCAAGGAAGACCGCGGCTTCCTGGCCAAGGGCGTCCTCGCAGGCATCTGCACCATCCCGTTCGGCGTGCTCGTCGGCGGCCTGGCAGCAGGGTTCCCCCTGGGCTTCGTGCTGATCAACCTGGTGCCCGTCCTCGTGGCAGCCATCCTGATCGCCGTCGGCCTCTGGCTCATCCCGGACGGCATGACCAAGGGCTTCGAGTGGTTCGGCAAGGGACTCGTCTTCGTCATCTCCATTGGCCTGGTCATCGGCGTGTTCGAGTTCATGACCGGTGTCCAGATCATGCCCAAGGGCTGGGAACTGGCTTCGCCCATGGATGGCCTCAACACCGTTGCCGCAATCGGCATGATGTTGCTTGGTGCCTTCCCGGCCGTCGCACTCATCGTCAAGTTCGCCGCCAAGCCGCTGTCCAAGGTGGGCGGCCTGCTCGGAATGAACGAAGTTGCCGCAGGCGGCATGGTGGCCACGCTGGCCAACAACATCCCGATGTTCCAGCTCATGAAGGACATGGATCCTCGGGGAAAGGTGCTCAACGCAGCATTCGCCGTCTCCGCAGCCTTCGTGCTGGGCGACCACCTCGGCTTCACCGCAGGTGTCGAACGCTCGATGATCGCCCCCATGATCGTGGGCAAGCTCACGGCAGGCATCCTGGCCGTCGCGCTGGCCTACTTCCTGTTCCGCAAGACGTTCCCGGCAGCCAAGGACGCCCCGGCTGCTGCGGAGCCGAAGGCAGCAGCGGAGAGCTGACATGCGCATCGCCAGAATCATCGGCTCGGCCGTTTCCACCATCAAGGCTGACAGCCTGCACGGCACCAAGCTGCTCGTGGTTCAGCCCGCCACTCCTGACGACCAGCTGCTCGACGAGACGCCGTTCGTGGCCGTCGACGCAGTGGGCGCCGGGCAGGGCGAGCTGGTCCTGATCAGCGAGGGCAGCGCAGGCCGCTACACCAGCCTGACCAGGGAAGCGCCGGTGGACGCCGTCATTCTCGCCATCCTCGATTCGCTCGAGGTTGGCGGCGAGACCACGTTCTACAAGAGCTGAGGACATCCGTGAGCAGCCGGGACATGCTGTCGGTCGGCATCGACGTCGGGACCACCACAAGCCAGTTGGTCCTGTCAGAGTTGACGGTCAGCAACCAGGCCCGGATGGGGCTCGTGCCACGTCTCGACATCGAGGCGCGGAAGGTGCTCTACCAGAGCGAGCCCCACCTCACACCCTTGCGCTCTGCCGATGAGGTGGACGTGGACCGGCTCGTGGCGCTGATCCGTGCCGAATACCAGAAGGCCGGGGTCGAACCCAGCCAAGTGGAAACCGGTGCGGTCATCATCACGGGCGAGACCGCGCGCACCCGCAACGCCGAGCAGATCCTCCAGGGCTTGGGGGATCTGGCCGGCGACTTCGTCGTGACCGTCGCCGGGCCCAACCTCGAATCGCAGATCGCGGGTCGAGGCTCCGGCGCGGCGCAATGGTCGGCCGCCAACTACGCCAGCGTCATCAACGTCGACATTGGTGGAGGCTCCTCCAACGCTGCGATGTTCCGCTCCGGCAGGCATCTCGCGTCGGCGGCCTCCATGGTGGGTGGGCGCCAAGCGGTGCTCGACCAGGCGTCGGGCAAGATCATCCACCTCGCCCCAACGGGCCGGATGCTCACCCGCGAGTTGGGTTTGGACCTGCGCGAAGGCGCAGTCCCCAGGCTCGAGGAGCTCCGCAGGCTGACCGATGCCATGGCGGAGATCGTCGTGGAGCTGTGTCTGGGGGAGACCTCCAGGCTCGGCGACCAGGCCGCACTCAGCGCGCCCCTGGCCATCGACGGCGCGGTGGGTGCCTACTTCGTCTCCGGCGGGGTGGGTGCGCTGTATTACGACAACGCACCCGTCACCACGATCGCGGACGTGGCCCGCTGGGGCGACGTGGGCCCGCTCCTGGCGGATTCCCTGCGTCGCAACTCCCGGTGGGCGGCCTTGCGTGTCGAGCGCCCGGAGCAGACGCTTCGGGCGACGGTGCTGGGTGCCGCCTCCCAGCAGGTGACGCTGTCCGGCTCCACGATCTGGGCGGAGGACTCCCATCTGCCACTGCGCAACGCCCCGGTCATCGAACCGCGGCTGAGCCTCGCCGTGCCAGGCCTCGACGATGCACCGCGCATCGCCGAAACCCTGGGCGTCGCAGTGGAACGGTGGGACCGCGGCGGGGGTGAGGAGGGTGACTTCGTCATCTCCCTCGATCTCCCGCAAAGGCTCAACTACCCACAGATCACGGCACTGGCCGACGGCGTCTCCGTCTTCGCCGGGCGCCACCTGCCGAAGGACCGGCCGCTCGTGCTGGTCACCGAGGCCGACTACGCCCAGGTCCTGGGCCAGACCATCAAACAACAACTCCCCGACGTGCCGCTGATCGTCGTCGATCAGATCCATCTGGGGGAGGGCGACTTCATCGACATCGGAGAACCGCTCTTCGACGGGCGCGTGGTGCCCGTGTCAGTGAAGACACTCATTTTCTATCAACCAGCGGAAAAGTGATCAGCAATCAAAGACAGGGAGCTGACAGTGAAAAAGGAAAACAGGAGGTGACGTGATGCTGTTGCGGACGAAGCTGTTCGGAACGACATACGAGTTCGCCGACATCAAGGACCTCTTGGCCAAGGCCAACGAGGAGAAGTCGGGCGACCAGCAAGCGGGCATCGCGGCCGCCACGGCGGCCGAACGCGTTGCAGCGCGCCATGTGCTTGCCGAAGTGCCGTTGAGTGCACTGCGCGAAAATCCGGTGATTCCCTATGACGAGGACGACGTCACCCGGGCAATCGACGATGCCATCAACGAGACGATCTACAACGAGATCAAGGGTTGGTCCGTTGGCGATTTCCGCGAGTGGATCTTGTCCAACAAGACCACAGGGGAGGACATCGCCCGTATCAGCAACGCTCTCACCGGCGAGATGGTGGCAGCCGTCACCAAGCTGATGGGCAACCTCGACCTCGTCGTCGGCGCCAAGAAAATCCGCGTGGTGACACACTGTGCCAACACCATGGGCCTGCCCGGTACGTTCGCCTCGCGCCTGCAGCCGAACCACCCCACGGATTCCGTGGACGGCATTCGTGCGTCGATCTACGAGGGTCTGTCGTTTGGTTCCGGTGACTCGGTCATCGGCATCAACCCGTCCGATGACTCCGTCGGCTCGGTGGGGCGCCTGCTGGAGATGGTCTACGACGTGATCCAGAAGTGGGAGATCCCCACGCAGAACTGTGTGTTGGCCCACGTCACCACGCAGATGGAATGCCTCAAGCGCGGCGTGCCCGTTGGGTTGGTGTTCCAGTCCATTGCCGGCTCGCAGAAGGCGATGGAGAGTTTCGGCATCTCCGTTGACCTGATGGATGAGGCCTACGACCTGGCGAAGAAGTACTGCGTCACCACCGGCCCCAACTACATGTACTTCGAGACCGGCCAAGGCTCGGCCCTGTCCGCAGATGCCCACAACGGTGCGGATCAGCTGGTGCTCGAAGCGCGCAACTACGCCATCGCCCGTCGTTGGAAGCCCTACCAGGTCAACACGGTCGTCGGCTTCATCGGCCCGGAGTACCTCTACGACTCGGTGCAGATCATCCGCGCCGGCCTCGAGGACCACTTCATGGGCAAGCTGTCCGGCATCTCGATGGGCTGCGACGTGTGCTACACGAACCACGCCAAGGCAGATCAGAACAGCAACGACAACCTCGCCGTCCTGCTGGCCTCCGCGGGCGCCAACTTCATCATGGGCATCCCCATGGGTGACGACGCCATGCTCAGCTACCAGACGACGAGTTTCCATGATGCCCCCGCCATCCGGCAGGCACTGGGGCTGCGCCCGCTACCGGAGTTCGAGGCGTGGATGGAAGGGATGGGCCTGTGGAAGGACGGCCATCTCACCGACATCGCTGGCGACGCGTCCTTCTTCCTGAAGAGGTGAACCCATGAGTCCGAACATTGAAGAGATCGTCGCAAGGGTGCTTGCGGAGCTCAAGAGCGAAGGTCTGGAGCCCAAGGATCGACGTGCGGATGCGGCACAATCCGTGATTCAGCGCGACGGTGGGGACCTGGTCATCGACCTCGCAGATCCCACGACCGACGAGCCGCGCCACGCCATGCTCGTGGACAATCCCATCGACGCAGACGGCTTGCGCAACCTCATGTCCACGACGAGCGCCCGTCTCGGCGTGGGCCGGGCAGGCCCGCGGCCACGTACGGCCACGGCCCTGCTGTTCCAGGCGGATCACGGTGTCACCCAGGACGCCATCTACGGCGTGGTGCCGCAGGAGATCCGGGACCACTTCAACCTGTTCACGGTGACCACCAAGGTCGAGGACCGCGGCGAGTACCTGCTGCGCCCAGATCTTGGCCGGTTGCTCAACGACGAGGCGAAGAAGACCATCGAGGAAAAGTGCGTGAAGTCGCCAGACGTGCAGCTGTGCGTCGTCGACGGCCTGTCAGCGGCAGCCATCACGAACAACCTCAAGGACATCTACCCGGTGATCGAGCAGGGCCTCAAGTCTGCTGGGCTCACCGTCGGCACTCCGTTCTTCATCGAGAACGGCCGCGTCGGCCTGATGAACGACATCAACACCATCGTCAAGGCGAAGGTCGTCGTCCTGCTGATCGGTGAACGTCCTGGCCTCGGCATCGCAGATGCCATGAGCGTCTATATGGGCTACGACCCGCAACCGGGCAAGTCGGATGCTGATCGTGACCTGATCTGCATGATCACCACGCACGGTGGCACCAACCCGCTCGAGGCCGGCGCCTACGTCGTCGAGTTCATCAAGCGGATGATCAACTACAGCGCCAGTGGAGTGAAGCTCCGCGAGGTCGCGAAGGACTGAGGAAGGAACTGACATGGCAATTCTTGAACCGGTGAAGCCGACCATCCTGGCCGTGCGCATCATCGCCAATGTCGATCGTGGCTACGCCGAGAAGCTGGGCCTGGCAGACAACCAGCGCTCACTCGGCCTCATCACCTGTGACATCGACGATTCGCTCTATGTGGCACTCGACGACGCCACGAAGTACGCAGAGGTCGACGTGGTCTACGCCAAGAGCTTCTATGCAGGCTCCGGCTACCCCTCTGGCCCGCTGTCCGGTGAGATCATCGGCATGCTGGCTGGCCCTACCCCCGCGGAGGTGCGGGCGGGCGTCGACGCCGCAATCGCCTATGCAGAAGAGGAGGCATGGTTCTACACCGCGGACGAGGCCGGGGACCTGGCGTTCTTCGCCCACCTCATCTCCTCGACCGGTAGCTACCTCTCCGAGGGTGCTGGCATCAAGCAGGGCGAACCGCTGGCCTACCTCATCGCGCCCCCGCTGGAGGCGACCTTCGCGCTGG
Organism: Propionibacteriaceae bacterium; assembly: GCA_030538315.1. Taxonomy (GTDB): domain Bacteria; phylum Actinomycetota; class Actinomycetes; order Propionibacteriales; family Propionibacteriaceae; genus Arachnia. The sequence goes on along the minus strand of JAUNUF010000015.1, from coordinate 24,679 downwards.
ATCTGGCCGTCAAGGCCGCAGATGTCAGTGTGCAGGAGTTCTTCGCGCCTCCGAGCGAGACCAACTACGCAGGTGGTCTCCTCACCGGATCGCAGAGCGCCTGCCGTGCGGCATGCGCAGCCTTCCAGGACGGTGTGCTCGAGGTAGCGGCCAACCCGAAGCGTTTCTAGGAGACGAGAGTCATGAGCCCGAACAATATGGATTCGGATCTGCGGTCCGTCCAGCAGGCCAGGGATCTGGCCGTGGCGGCGCGGGAGGCGATGCGGTCATTCCAGTTCGCCTCCCAGAGCCAGGTGGACAAGATCTGTGAAGCCATGGTCGAGGCTGCGATGCGCGAAGCAGGGCGGCTGGGCCAGATGGCCCACGACGAAACCGGCTTCGGATACCCCGCCCACAAGCAGATCAAGAACGAGTTCGCCGCACAGGGGGTGTGGGATTCCATCAAGGACGTCCCCACCTGCGGCGTGCTCCGCCGAGATGATGCGCGGGGCATCGTGGAGATCGGGTGGCCGGTGGGTGTGCTGTGCGCACTCACGCCGTCGACCAACCCCACCTCCACCGCCATCTTCAAGATCCTCATCGGAGTGAAGGCGCGCAACGCGGTGGTGGTCGCCCCGCATCCATCAGCGAAGAACTGCACTGCGGAAGCCGTGCGCGTCATGGTGGAGGCGGGCGAGGCGGCGGGCATGCCCAAGGGGCTGGTCAGCTGCATGACCGAACTCAGCCTCGAGGGCACCAACGAGCTGATGAACCACTACGCGACGGCGATGATCCTGGCTACCGGCGGGCCGGGCATGGTCAAGGCGGCGCACAGCGTCGGCAAGCCAGCGCTTGGCGTCGGCCCCGGCAACGTGCCTGCCTACGTCGACCGTTCGGCGCACATCGTCAAGGCGGCCCAGATGTTGGTGGAGTCGAAGTCGTTCGACTGCTCAACCATCTGCGCCACCGAGCAGGTGGTCATCGCGGACCGGCCCATCGCAGATCGGCTCAAGTCTGAGATGCAGGCCCGTGGCGCCCAGTGGCTGACGAAGGAGGAGGCCGAGAAGCTGGCCAACTCCATGTTCCGGGCCAACGGCATGATGTACGCCGAGTACGTCGGCCGCACCCCGCAGGAACTGGGCCGCATGGCTGGCATCCAGGTGCCCGAATCCACCCGCATCCTGGTGGCGGAGCTCGAGGGAGTGGGGCCCAAGTACCCGCTGTCACGGGAGAAGCTCACCACGGTGCTCGGCTGGATGGTCGAGGACGGCTGGAAGGCTGGTTGCGACCGGGCGATCCAGTTGCTCAAGTTCGGCGGCGACGGCCACTCGCTGGTCATCCACTCGCGCGACGAGGAATCGATCCTGCAGTTCGGCATCGAGAAGCCGGCCTTCCGGATCCTCGTCAACACGTGGGGCTGCCTCGGCGGCGTCGGCGCGACGACGGGCCTTCGCCCCTCGATGACGCTGGCTCCCGGCGGCATCGGCGGCGCGGTGGTCAGCGACAACATCACCGTCGAGCACGTGCTGAACGTCAAGCGGTTGGCCTACCACCTGCGGCCCGCGCCGGAGATCGCGCGCGCCCACGGCGGCAGGCTCGAGGGCATCACCCCGGCCGTGACAGACGACGACAACGGCTCGGCCGCGGCACCCGCCTCGGGCGACGTCGACGGTGCGCTGATCGAGAAACTCGTCCGCCAGATCCTGAACGAAATGCAGAAGTGAGGTCCGCGAGGAGGTAGCCCATGACCGAAACACCCAAGGCGCCACGGCGCAGACCCAGGGCAAAGCCGAAGGCTGAACCCGCTGAAACAACCGACAAGTCCACCACAACAACACCCACCACAACTGACACACCCACTGTCACTCAACAAAGGAGAACTCCCATGGCAGATGTCCAGATGATCGCTCTCGGCATGGTCGAGACCAAGGGCCTCGTCGGCGCCATCGAGGCAGCTGACGCAATGGTCAAGGCCGCAAACGTCAAGCTCATCGGCAAGGAGCAGATCGGTGCCGGTCTGGTCACCGTCTTCGTCCGCGGCGACGTCGGTGCGGTCAAGGCCGCCACTGATGCCGGCGCAGCGGCTGCTGGCCGCGTCGGTGAGCTCGTCTCCGTGCACGTGATCCCGCGCCCCCACGGCGACGTGGAACTCGTGCTCCCGCACCGCGACTGATCAACCAACCAACCCCACATCGCTGAAGGAGTGAGCCGTCATGGGTAAGTGCGTCATCACGGCAACCCAGGTCGAAGAGGCCACGGGTGGCCAGCTCGTCGTGCCCGCAGATGCCATCATCACCCCGCTCGCGCGGGATGTGGCGAAGGAGCGCGGCGTCAGCATCGTGTGCGGTACCCCTGCCCAAGCAGGGGAGCCTCCACGGGCAGATCGAGCAGATGATGCGATCACCGCGAAGATCCGAGCGATCGTGGAAACCATGCTGGGTTCTGGTGGGGGTGGGCTCACCGCCCCCACCGCCCCCGGCAAGCCCCCGGTGAAGCTGGCGCGCATCGGCGACGCCAAGCTCTCACCGTTCCCGTACCCCGGCCCGCCCCCGGGCATGGCGGTCGAGGCGGTCGACGTGGTCACCGCAGACGACCGCTCGCCCATGGCGGCCGGCTATCTCACCCTCACCAAGGGCTCCTTCCCCTGGACCCTCACCTACGACGAGATCCAGATCGTGCTCGAGGGCGAGCTGCACCTGGGCGGCGACGCGGGCGGCAAGATCGGCCGCCCCGGCGACGTGCTGTTCGTGCCCAAGGGGTCCAACATCACCTTCGGTACGCCGTCGTGGACCAAGTTCGTCTACGTCACCTTCCCAGCCAACTGGGAGGACGAGATCCAATGATCATCACCGAGGCCGAACTGCGAGACCAGCTGCGCACGCCCACCCTGGGCGCGCAGGTGGTGATCCCCGCTGGGGCGAGGCTGTCGCCGTCGGCTGCGGATTTCATCAAGCAGTGGTCTCTGGTCGCCGTCGATGCCCCGACGGCGGCCCCAGCCGCAACACCAGGCTTGGCCGAGGAATGGGACAAGGCCTCCGTCTTCCCGGTGGACTTCACCGGCAGCATCCCCACCTGCACCAGCTGTGGGATGGAGGTCACGCAGAAGGCCAGTGCACTCACCCAGCTGAACGCGCACCACTTCGCCAGCAAGACCCACCCCCGGATCAAGCTCCGTGGCCGGGTGGATTCGCTGCACGCCAAGGTGCTGCTCATCCAGCGCATGGCCAAGGAGGCGGGGGAGAGCGCCCTTGCGCGCGACCTCGGAACCGTCGCGGCCTACTGCCGCGAGCTCACCTCTGCCGAGTACAACGAGCGGCTCGTCGCGCCCCTGCAGCTGCAGACCTGGAGCGTCGACGACATCCACCGCGCCACCCATGACCCCAAGGGTGTGCTCGGCATCGAGCACCTCACCATCGACGAGGATGACACCGAGCTGCAGCATCTGCTCAACGTCGTGCGCACCGACGCGCGCGAGATCGAGATCCTGGCGCTCGAGACCTTCCCCTCGCCGCACCATCCCTACGGCGAGAGCATCTGCCACGCGTTCAACAGGCTCTCCAGCATCTTCTACTTCCTGCAGCTGCGGATGAAGGCGGGTGCCGAGTAGCGATGGCCACCGTCAAGCAAACCATGAAGGCGGCGCGGGCGGCGCTGCGCACTCCCGCGCGCATCGCCCCGTCTGCCAAGATCCGCGTGGGTGTCGACCTCGGCACCGCGTTCAGCGTCATCATGGTCACCGACGAGGCAGGCACGCCCCTGGCCGGCGCCACCAAGTTCGCCGACGTGGTTCGAGACGGCATCGTGTGGGATTTCGCGGGGGCCCAAGCCATCATCCGCGAGCTGCGCCAGCAGGTGGAATCCGCCACCGGCCGCACGCTCACCAGCGCCGCGGTCACCATCCCTCCTGCCGTCGGCAAGGCAGATCACCGGGCGCACCGCTACGTCATAGAGGGCGCGGGCATGGACTGCACGG
>JAUNUF010000015.1:0-20717 GCA_030538315.1 Propionibacteriaceae bacterium | reverse complement strand
GAGACGACGGCCGCCAATGCGGTGCTCGGCATCCGCGACGGCGCCGTCGTGGACATCGGCGGTGGCACCACGGGGGTCGCCATCCTGCGCGACGGCAAGGTCATCGACAACATCGACGAGCCCACCGGCGGCACCCACCTGTCGCTCGTGATCGCGGGCGCTTTGAAGATCCCGTTCGCCGAGGCGGAGAAGCGCAAGGTCAAGGTGCGCGGGCAGGAGGAACTCCTCCCGCTGGTGCACCCCACCTTGGAGAAGATCTCCACCATCGTGCGCGGCGCAGTGGCCGGGCACGACGTCGACATCATCCATCTCGTGGGCGGCACGGCCGCCTTCGTCGGCATCGCCGACATCATGACCGACATCACGGGCATCCGCACCGAGGTCGCCCCACAACCCATGCTCGTCACCCCGCTCGGGGTGGCCAGCTTCGCTGAGCCCATCGCCCAGAAGGGAGGCCACTGACATGGCCGACGCATCCGATTTCCAGCTCCGTGCCTACTGCCACCTGGACCGGATCCAGCCGCAGTTCGCCGCCTTCGTCGGCAAGATCGCCGCGGGTTCGCCACCCATCGAGGGCATGAGCAGCCTGTATGTGGAGATGGCGCCGGGCAACTGGGTCTTCCGCGTGGTTGACACTGTGCTGAAGGCCGTCGACGTGCAGCCGGGCGCGCAGGTGGTGGAGCGGCAGTTCGGCATGTTCGAGGTGCACTCCGCGAACCAGGCCGAGGTGCTGCGCGCGGGTGAGGTGGTGCTTGAATCCCTCGGCCTGCCCATCGAGGCGCGCATCGCGCCCAAGATCGCCTCCGAGCAGGTCATCACCAACGTGCATCCCCTCCAGGCCCAGGTGCTCAACCGTATGAACATGGGCACCATGCTCGAGGGCGGCCACACCCTCCTGGTCATGGAGGTGGAGCCCGCGGCTTACATCACGTTGGCCGCCAACGAGGCGGAGAAGGCCTCCCCGATCTTCCTGAACCACATGAGCTCCGTGGGCATCTACGGCCGTATGTGGATCTCCGGCACCGAAGCAGACATCGAAGCGGCCCGCGCAGCCGCCATCACCGCCATTGAGTCCGTCACCGGACAGTAAGGAGCTGATCATGCCCCGAAGGATCCTCACCAAAGACACCATCGACGAGCTGCTCGCCGCTGGCACCACCGAGCTGCGCCTCGACAAGGGCGACATCGTCACGGCGCTCGCCAAGGAATACGCCCTGGAACGGGGCCTGAGGCTCGTGCCAGCTGGCGCAGATGCTCCGGCGGCAGCACCGGCAGCACCGGCCGCTCCGGCAGCCGCGCCAACTGGTGATGCGGCGGTCACTGGCGCAGCGGTGCGCAAGGCCGTCGTCGCCGCACTCGGCTATGAGCCGGACGGCCTCGACGCCGCCATCTCCAAGGCCCTGAAGTAGCACGCCGTGGTCACCGATGCGCGCGGCGCTTCGGTGTACCTCTGCCCCACGGAGCACTGCCCGCACCTGTTGCAGTTCGCCGTCGGGCTGCTGGAACACCTCAGCGCTGGTCACCATGCGGTCGCGGTGTTTCGCCCCATCGTGGCGGAACCCACCGACCGGCTGTTGAGCGCGCTCCTGAGCGTGACCCGCGCCAACGACGACGGGCCGCGTTGGGGAGCGACGGCGGACGAGGTGCTGCACAACCCCACGGCCGCGATGGCGCAGATCATCGCCCGGTACGCGGACGTGGCGGAGCGGCACGACGCCGTGCTGGTGTTGGGCAGCGAATACGACTGCTCGCTTGCACCCATCGAGTTCGCCTGGAACACCCGGATCTCCGCCAACATCGACGTGCCGATGATCCTCGTGGTGCCTTCAGGCGGGGGAGCAGAGCTGACGCGCGAGCGCATCGACGTTGCGCTTGATGAGGCGACCCGAAATTTCGCGCAGGTGGTGGGCGTCATCGCCCCTCGGGCAGAAGGCCAGAGCCTCGCCGTGTCCGATCTGGGCGAGCTTCCCGTGCCGGCCTTCGTGGTGGGCGAGGTCACTGGGGCAGTGGCCGGGCTCGACGGCGCGCTCGCCGCGCTGGGCGCCGACACCATCGCCGGCTCAGGCGACCTCACCAACGTCTCCACCCGCCAACTGTTGATCGCGGACATGAGCCTGACCAACCTGCTGCCGCAGGTGCGCACGGATTCCCTCGTGGTGTTCTCTGCAGATCGCGCCGAGATCGGCGTCGGGATCCCCGTTGCCGCCGCGACCGGACGGTTCCAGGCCCCGGCCGCAGCCATCGCCGCGGGTCCGTGGCCGCTCGACGCCACCGTCGGCGAGTTCTGGCGGAAGCTGTGCCCGGAGGCGCCGCTGCTGCGCACCACGCGCACCATCGAGCAGGTCTACCTCACACTGAGCGACTACGACCGGGTGCCTGCCCAGCTCAACGCGCGCCAGATGGAGGAGGCCCGGCAGGTCTTCGCCCGCGACGTGGACGCCGCGCAGTTGCTGCACGGCGCACGGGTGGTGGGCCGCGACGACGTGGTCACCCCGCTGATGTTCGAGCACCGTCTACTGGAGGCAGCGCGCGCAGCCAATCAACACATCGTGCTTCCCGAGGGCGAGGAGGAGCGCATCATCCGCGCTGCCCACCGCCTGTTGGAGCAGGGTATCTGCCGCCTCACTCTGCTGGGCGACCCGGCCGTGATCAAGGCCAAAGCGCAGGAGTTGAGCCTCAACATTGGCTCCGCGCAGGTCATCGACCCCGCAACCAGTGAACTGCGCGAACGCTTCGCGCAGAGTTACGCGGCGCTGCGCGCCAAGAAGGGCGTCACGCTCGACGAGGCGCGCGAAACGGTGGCAGATGTCAGCTACTTCGGCACCATGATGGTGCACGAGGGCCTCGCCGATGGCATGGTCTCCGGTGCCGTGAACACCACCGCCCACACGATTCGCCCGGCGCTGCAGATCATCAAGACCAAGCCCGGCATCTCCGTCGTCTCCTCGGTGTTCCTGATGTGCCTGGCGGATCAGGTGCTGGTGTTCGGTGACTGCGCCGTCAACCCCAACCCCACGCCGGATCAGGTGGCGGAGATCGCCATCAGCTCGGCGGAGACCGCCCGCCAGTTCGGCATCGAGCCGCGGGTGGCCATGCTGTCCTACTCCACCGGCACCTCTGGTGCTGGGCCGGATGTGGAGCAAACCATCGAGGCGACCCGGCTCGTGCGGGAGCGGGCGCCGCACCTCGCCGTCGACGGGCCGCTGCAGTACGACGCGGCCGTCGAGCAGTCCGTGGCGCGCACCAAGGCGCCGGATTCGCCGGTCGCGGGCAAGGCGACGGTGTTGATCTTCCCGGATCTGCAAACCGGCAACAACACCTACAAGGCCGTGCAGCGCAGCGCGGGGGCCCTGGCCATCGGGCCAGTGCTGCAGGGGTTGAACAAGCCGGTCAACGACCTGTCGCGCGGTGCGCTGGTCTCCGACATCGTCAACACCGTGGCCATCACGGCCATCCAAGCGGGGCGAGAATCGTGAGCCTCACCATGCGGGCTGCCGTCGTCACCCAGTTCCGTCAGCCGCTCGAGTTGCGGGATGTGCCCATCCCCGAACCCGGCTGGGGTGAGGTGCTGGTGCGGGTCAAAGCCTGCGGCGTGTGCCATACGGATCTCCACACCATCCACGGCGACTGGCCGGTCAAGCCGTCGCTGCCCCGGATCCCCGGCCACGAGGCGGTGGGGGAGATCGTGGCGCTGGGCCCTGGCGTCACGCGGCACGAGGTGGGGGACCGCGTCGGTGTGCCGTGGCTGCACCAGGCCTGCGGGCGCTGCGATCAGTGCATGTCCGGCTGGGAGACGCTGTGTGATCAGCAGAAGCGCAGCGGCTACGACGTCGACGGCGGGTTCGCCGATTACGTCGTGGCGAAGGACGACTTCGCCGCTCGGCTGCCATCGGGGTTGAGCTACCAGCAGGCCGCGCCGCTCATGTGTGCGGGTCTGACGGTGTACAAGGGCTTGATGATGACGGACGCGAAGCCGGGGGATTGGGTGGTCGTCTCCGGTGTCGGCGGCCTCGGCCACCTTGCCGTGCAGTACGCGCGAGCGATGGGCTTCCAGGTGATTGCGACCGACATCGACGACCCGAAACTCAGCCTGGCCGCCAAGCTGGGCGCCAACCTGACGCTCAACGTCCGCCTGACGGATCCGGTGAGCTACCTGCAGCGCAACATCGGTGGGGCCCACGCGGCACTGGTGACCGCAGTATCGCCAGCGGCGTTCGGCCAGGCCGTCGGCATGATGCGCCCCGGCGGCACCGTGGTGCTCAACGGCCTGCCGCCCGGCGACTTCCCGTTGAGTATCTACGACATGGTGATGCGGGCCATCACGCTGCGCGGCTCGATCGTCGGCACGCGCTTCGACCTCGACCGTGCGTTGGACCTCGCGGCCCAGGCACGCATCGAGGCGACGGTGCACCCGGCGCGGTTGGAGGACGTGAACGAGGTGTTGACGAAGCTCGAGGGGTCGGCGCTGCCGGGCCGTACGGTCCTCGAGCTCTGACGAAGGACACCAAGCGCTGGTCCCTGAGCGTCACAGGTGCGAGGAACGAGCACCCAGTGGCGACGAACATCGCGCTTGAGGTCCTTCGTGAGCATCCGGCGACTTCGTCGCGGGACGCTCGTCAGGAACCGGCGACGCGCTCGGTGATGAAGCGGCGCGACTCGGCGATGATCTTGCCCGCGTCGTGGTCCATCGTCGCCACGTGGTAGCTCCTCGTCAGCTCCACATCCTCCACGTGCAGCACCTTCTGCCGGATGAGCTCCCGGCTCAGCCCGTCGACGACGTGGTCCACCGTCGAGGTCATCAACAGCACGCGGCTCGAGATGCGCGGCAGCTTTGCCTGCGTGTCGATCCACAGGTCCCGCATCGTGGCCACGCTCGTCGCCGAGAACTGCGAGTAGCCAGGCTCCTCGACGCCGGGCAGTGCGATGTCTGAGGCGATGCCCTTCTGCGGCGGGATCAACCGGTGGATCTTGGCCCCCACTCGGATGCGCAGGTCCCGCGATGCGATAGCGGGGTTGACGAGCAGCACCCCGCGCACCTGGTGCAGCCCGGCCAACCGGAGCGACAGGGCGCCTCCCATGGACAGCCCGGCGACGAAGACGTGCCGGCACGTCTCTGCCACCTCCAGATAGGCATCTTCGAAGGCGTTGTACCAATCCCACCAGCGGGTGCGCTCCAGATCCTTCCAATGGGTGCCGTGGCCTGGGAGGCGTGGGGCGACCACCCGGACGCCAGACCAGTCGCCGTCGGGTTGCGCCAGGCCCTTCGCCCAGGTGCGGATGGAGGCGACGGTGCCGGTGAAGCCATGGCTCATCACCACGCCGATCTCGCCGTCACCGGCGCGGATGGGGCGGGCTTCCGGTCGAACGGGATAATCAGTGGCCATACCTCAGGATGGCAGAGATTAGACTGCCGCCCATGTGGTACCACTTGTTCAAGCTGTTGATCTTCCAGCCGATGGTGAAATTCGGCTACGCAACCAAGGTCATCGGCAAGGAGAACTTCCCTCGTGAGGGTGGCGCGATCCTCGCCAGCAACCACATCGGTGCGCTTGACTCGCTGGTGATTCCCGCCAGCATGCCGCGTCGCATCACCTTCCCCGCCAAGGCTGAGCTGTTCGTCGGCGACGGCGGGCTGGGCAGCAAGATCGTGGCCTGGTTCCTCAAGACCGTGGGCATGGTGCCCATGGATCGCAGCGGTGGCCGGGCCAGCGCGCAAGCGCTCGGCAGCATCACTCAGGTGTTGGCAGACGGCAACGTCGTGGCCATCTACCCGGAAGGCACCCGCTCACCCGATGGCCGCCTGTACAAGGGCAAGACCGGCATGGCGCGCATGGCGCTCAGCAACAACGTGCCCGTCATCCCGGTGGGCGTGGCCGGCACCAAGTCGTTCAAGGGCCCCTTCGGGCTGCCCTGGGTATGGCGCCCCGTCGTGATCATCGGCGAACCCCTGGACTTCTCCGAGTACGCCACCGACAAGCCCAGCACCAAGCTGTTGCGTTGGGTGACCGACGAAACGCTCCACGCCATCCAGCAACTCACCGGGCAGGAGTACGCAGATGTGTACGCCACCCGCGTCAAGCACGGCGACCTCAAGGAGGAAGGCTCCGACGCATTCCTGCTTCCGCGGCCGGGAGGGGACCCCGCGCCCGAGCCCGAACCAGTCGCCGATGAATGACCGCGACGCACGAGAATCGCAACTCAACGTCGGTTTGCGCTGGGTGACGGCGCATTCGCTGTGGCTGCGTGACCGAGACGATGTGCTCGCCCGCGTCTACACCGTCGTTGGGCTGGCACGCGGCCTACTCGCGATCCACGCGGTGCTGGTCAATCTGCTCTTCGTGCTCCCACAGGCCACCAAGCCCTCGGTCGTGGTGGTGGCGACGGTGGTGCTGGCCGTGTGGCACTTCTTCATCTCGTTCAGGCTCCGCAAACCCAGCCGACGCACCTGCCCCGCGCACCTCGCAGATCTGGGAGTGACGCTCACCCTCATCATCGCCACGGCACTGGCCGTGCCGCCTGGCGGCTCCCCACTCACCCTCGCGGGCTACTGGGCTGGCGGCGCGGCCGCCTACGCCATCTTGTTTCGCAGCATCCTGTGCGGGGTGGTGTTCTCCATCGCCACCGCCGCGGCGCTGCTGGTGGTTCCCAGCCACTTCGCGATGGAACGTGCGGGCTTCGCGTTCCTCATGATCCTGTTCACCGTGTGCCTTGGCGTGCTCATCGACCAGTTCCGCGCCACCATCATCGAGCAGGAACAGGAACGGGTTCGCTCCGCCGCCCTCGCGGAACGAGAGCGCCTCTCCCGCCTCGTGCACGACGGGGCGCTCCAGGTGCTCGCCCTGGTTGAGCGGGAAGGCCCGTCGCTGGGGCCGCGCGGCATCCGGCTGGCGGCGCTGGCCCGTGAATCGGAGGCGCAACTGCGCGCCCATCTTCAGGACCGCGAGGTGCTGGACATGGGGCACCGCACCGTCGTCGACCTCGCTGCCGTGCTGGACAAGTACGAATCAGCCAAGGTCACCGTCTCCACGATGGCCAGCCTCGTGCGCGTGCCCCGCTTCCTCGCAGATGACGTTGAGGGGGCGCTCACCGAAATCTTGAAAAACGTCGACGAACACGCAGGGCCCGAAGCCAAGGTGTGGATCCTGCTGGATCAGGAGATCAGCGACGAACTGATCCTCTGGGTCAGGGACAATGGCGTTGGCATGAGCGCCGAGCAGGTGGAAACCGCTGCGCAGAGTGGCCGGATGGGGATCCGCGATTCGATCGTGGGCCGGATGGCTGCGCTGGGCGGATCCGCCATCCTCAAGTCGTCGCCCGGTGCCGGAGCAGAGTGGGAATTGCGGTTCCCGATCGATGTGGAATCAATGGAGTTGAATGATGGCTGAGTTGGAGCGCAGGCGCGTCATGCTGGTTGACGACCACCCCATGTGGATCGACGCCCTGAGCGAAGACCTCACTGAGGTGGGCTTCGAGATCGTGGCCGTGGCCAAGAACGGCCAGGAATGCCTCGACCGTGGGCGTGCCGCCAGGCCAGACATCGTCGTGATGGATCTCCAGATTCCGGAACCGGATGGGGCCACCTGCATCGAAATCCTGCTGCGTGAATTCCCGGACATGCACGTGTTGGTGATGTCTGCCTCCGGGGAGCGAGATGACGTGCTGCGCGCCATGAAGGCCGGCGCCAAGGGATATCTGGTGAAATCCGCCTCCAAGGAGGAACTGATCGACGGCGTGCGCCGCACCGCCGCTGGGGATGCCGTGTTCACCCCCGGGCTGGCCGGGTTGGTGTTGGGTGAGTTCCGCCGCATGATCAACGTGGCCCGCTCGCACAACGAGGAGGGTCCGGTGCTGACCAGCCGCGAGGTGGAGGTGCTGCGCCGCGTGGCCAAGGGAATGGCGTACAAGGAGATTGCGGACGAGTTGTTCGTCTCCCATCGCACCGTGCAGAACCACGTGCAGAACGTGCTACGCAAGCTGCAGCTCCACAACCGGGTTGAGTTGACGCTCTACGCCATCGACACAGGCCTGCGCGACCTCGAGGAGTGACCGGCGTCCACCGGCCCTCTCGGCTGGCTGGCCGCTTCGACGGGTGGGGTAACCTTGCGCGCATGTCGAGCATCATCACCCGGGAAGAACTACGCGCGCTGCCATACATTCAGCAGCCCACGTACCCGGATCCCGCCGCCCTCGATCGGACCATTGACGCGTTGGAGAAGCTCCCGCCGCTGGTGTTTGCGGGGGAGTGCGACGATCTGCGCCTGAAGATGGCAGATGTGGCCGATGGCCGCGCCTTCCTGCTGCAGGGCGGGGATTGCGCCGAGACCTTCGACGCCGTCACCGCCGAGGGCATCAAGGGCAAGCTGCTGGTGCAGCTGTCCATGGCCGTGGTCATGACCTACGCCGCGCAGGTGCCCGTCGTGAAGGTGGGCCGCATCGCCGGCCAGTACGCCAAGCCCCGCTCCAACGGCATGGAGACCCGAGGCGACGTCAGCCTCCCGTCGTACCGTGGCGATGCCATCAACGGTTTCGATTTCACCGCGGAATCCCGAGCGCACGATCCGGCCCGCCTGCTGCAGGTCTACAACTCTTCTGCCGCCACCCTCAACCTGGTGCGCGCCTTCGTCAAGGGGGGCTTCGCTGATCTGCGCGGCGTGCACACGTGGAACGCCCAGTTCGTGCGGGATTCCCAGGTGGAGGCTGAATACGAGGAGCTGGCCGCGGAAATCGACCGCGCGCTTGCCTTCATGGTGGCCTGCGGCGTGGAGGACGATGCGCTCAGCACCGTGGATTTCTACGCGAGCCACGAGGCGCTGCTGCTCGAGTACGAGCGCGCCCTGACCCGCGTCGATTCGCGCTCCCAGCAGCTCTACGGCTGCTCGGGGCACATGCTGTGGATCGGTGAGCGCACCCGCCAACTGGATGGGGCGCACGTCGAACTGTTCAGCCGTGTGCAGAACCCGCTGGGCATCAAGCTCGGCCCGTCCACCAGCCCTGAGGACGCCGTCGCCCTGGCAGACAGGCTCGATCCTCATCACATTCCTGGCCGCCTGACGTTCATCACCCGCATGGGGGCGGGCAAGGTGCGCGAGGTGCTTCCCCCCGTGATCGAGGCCGTGGAGGCGACAGGCCGCAAGGTCGCCTGGGTGTGTGACCCCATGCACGGCAACACCTTCGAAGCCAAGAACGGCTACAAGACGCGCTCGTTCACGGATGTCGCCGAAGAGGTCAACGGCTTCTTCGACGTGCATGAGGAGCTGGGCACCTGGCCCGGTGGCCTGCACGTCGAGATGACCGGCGATGACGTCACCGAGTGCGTGGGTGGCGTGCACAACCTCGACGAGGACGGCTTGGCTGGCCGATACGAGACGGTGTGTGACCCGCGCCTGAACCGCAATCAGTCGCTTGAGTTGGCATTCCTGGTGGCGCGCCGGCTCCGCTCAGGTCGCCTCCAGCGGGAGAACCCGGTGCAATGGTTCCAGGCCAAGGACCTGTGACAGACCTCCGCAGCGACACGGTGACCCGGCCATCGGCCGGGATGCTGGCTGCCATGGCTGCGGCCCCTGTGGGGGATGACGTCTACGGCGAGGACCCGACGGTCGCGGAGTTGGAGCGACGGGTGGCGGAGCTGTTCGGCAAGGAGGACGCGCTCTTCTGCGCCACCGGATCCTTGGCGAACCAGTTGGGAGTCTGGCTGCACACCCCTCCCGGCCGAGAGGTGCTGTGCGACGCCCAAGCTCACATCGCCCGCGCCGAGATGGGCGCCCACGGCGCCATCGCTGGCGTGACGATGCGCACGTGGGGCTCGGAACACGGCCGCCTCGTGGCGGATGAAGCGCTGGCCATGGCCGCGGTGGATTGCGGCCCATACCTGGTGGAGACCGCCTGCATCGAGGTGGAGGACACCCACAACTTCGGTGGCGGCACGGTGCAGGATTTCGGCGAGCTCGCCAAGCTGTCCGATGGTGCGCGTGCGCTGGGCATCGCCACGCACCTCGACGGCGCACGCCTGGCCAACGCTGCCGCCGTGACTGGCCGCACGTTCGGCGAGTACGGAGCCCTGTTCGACACCGTGAGCCTGTGCCTCTCCAAGGGGCTTGGGGCTCCCATCGGCAGCGTGCTGGTGGGCAGCGCGGAGCAGATGACGCTGGCGCGCGTCCAGCGCAAGCGCATGGGCGCCGGCTGGCGTCAGGCCGGTGTGCTCGCCGCTGCCGCGCTCTACGCGCTCGATCACAACCTGTCGCGGATCGCCGATGACCACGTTGCCGCGCGCGCTCTGGCGGAAGCCATCGACGAGGCCGCGCCCGGCGTCGTCGACCTGCCCGGCGTGGTCACCAACATCGTGCTGATCCCTGCCGACGGCGCCCCTGCGGTCGCGGCGAGGCTCAAGGACGCCGGTGTGCTGGTCAGCGTGCTCGGCCCGAAGGCACTGCGGGTCGTCACCCACCTCGACGTGACGGTCGACGAGTGCACCGAGGCCGGTCGTCTGATCGGTCAAGCCCTCGCCGGTTCCTGAGGAGTTCCCGCGACGAAGTCGCCGGATGCTCACGAAGGACGCTAGGCGTGTCTTGCCGGCCTCCGTCACTGAGCAGAGTTCCGCGTAGCCCGGGAGAAGAAGGGCGCTCGCGTAGACACTCAGATGGTCAGGCGACGTCACCCTAATCGCCGTCCGGTAAGCGCCAAGAACTCGCGCCCTTCATCTCCCGCGCTCCGCTTTGAACCATCGGTGGACGCAGCTCACTTCCGAAATCGTTGTGGTTACTGCTGCCGGAGCGGCCTCAACTGCGAAGAGCCTGATTGGGCCAGTAGACACGCTCAGGTACTTCGACCAGTCACCGGGGGCTGGCTCAGCGACCGGCGGCGGCCGTGCTGAGCGCCGGTGCCCAGGTGCCGGGGCCGGTGAAGGCGACCTCGTCCAACCCCTGCCAAGCGGCCGCCTCGTGCAGCAGCGGGGCGACCCTCGCGGCCAACTCCTCGGCCCGGCCAGCGCACTCCGGTTCGATGTGCGCGTGCTGCACGCGCAGCACGCCGGCCTTGCGGTCTGCCTTCAGGTCCACGCGACCCACCAGCTCGTCGTCCACCAGCACCGGCAGCACGTAGTAGCCGTGTTCCCGCTTCTCTGCGGGCGTGTAGATCGAGATGCGGTAGTGGAAGCCGAACAGCCTCTCGGCCCGCGGCCGGTACCACACCAACGGGTCGAACGGGGAAAGCAGCGCGGCGGCCGTCACCGAGCGGGGCACCCGCTGTCCCTTTGCCAGCCACGCTTCGCGACCCCAGCCGTCGACCTCAACAGGCTCCAGCTCGCCCTGTGCGACCAAGGAATCGACGGCGGGCTGAGCCAACTTCTGGTGAATGCGCGGGTAGTCCGCCAGGTCGTCCAGCGTGGCGACCCCATACGCCACGGATGCCCGCCGGATCAGCTCGACGATGGCCTCGTCCTGCGGCACCTCAACGCGGGCGGCGGCCGGCAGCACGTCGTCGGCGACCGCCAGGATGCGCTCGAACCGGTCGCGGCCCACCACCACCAAATCACCTCGGCGAAGCAGCATGTTGGCGGCCCAGTACACATCGTTCTTGTTCCACCACCCGCCGGCCGTGGGCGTGTTCTGTGGGTGCTCCAGATCCTTGATGCGCATGGGGCCAGCTGCGCGGAACTCGCTGAGCACCTCGGCGATCAGCCCCTCGTTCGCCGCGATCCACTTCTGCGTCGATGGGCGCTCCGGCCGATTGCGGTGCCACGCCCACAGCGGCCAATCGGCCACCGGCAGGATCGACGCCTCGTGCGCCATGTACTCCGTGTACCCGCCCAGCTTCGTGGCCTGCGCATCGTGATGGACGAGCTTGTCCAACAGCGCGCGGTCGTACGGGCCGAGCCGAGACAGGAACGGCAGGTAGTGGCTGCGCTCGAACACGTTGACGGTGTCCAGTTGGAGGACGCCCAAGCGGTTGATCACCTGCCGCAGAGCGGCCGGGCCGACGGAGCGGCGTGGCCGGTTCAAGCCCTGGGCGTCGACGGCGATCCGGCGGGCAGCGGCACGGGAGAGGCGGCGCGCCACGGGCTCAGGCCTCCAGCTCGGCGATGGGGCGAGGCCAGGCACCCAATTGTTGCCACACGAAATCCGGCACCCGGCCGAAGAAACCGTGCAGGAACTTGGAGGCCCAGTCGATGTCGGCCGGCAGCCAGTCTCCGCCGTCGCCCACCCGAATCACGCCGTCGGCGATCTGGAACTTCGGCGCGTTGGTTTGCATGAGGTATTCCATCTGCCGCTGATGTATGACATCTGAGCCGAACTTCGGGTGATCGGTGCGCACCGTGAATCGGCGGTTGAAATCCTCCCACTCGAATTTCTGGGACCGCCCGAAGAGGCCCCAGTTCACGGAGATGCCATGGAAGGGGAAGGTGGTGCGGAACTCGCACAGGATCTCTTCGTGGTTGCGGATCTCGGTGCTGGACCTGCCCTCCGAATCCGTGCGCGTGTGGCGCGTTTTCCACGTGTGGCGCAGCCGCACGAACGGCAGCCCGGCGTTGTCGGCCAGGATCACGTCGTGTGCCTCGTGGTCGAAGCCGCCTCCGGTGTGGTTGACGGCACCCAGATACGAATCCGCCTGCGGCAGGTACACCCATTCGGGCCGCTCGTAGAAGCTGAGCTGCGCGGGCGGCTCCGCCCAGGTGAGCTGTGCCGCAGTGGAGGCCAGCAGCGCGGCCCGGATGGCGGCCAGTTGTTCGATGGCGCGCTCAAGGCCATCCGCCTCGCGCGGTGCGTCCACCAGAGTCAGGTTGTTGTGGTCCACCGTCACGCGGTACGGGCCCTGCAGGTGGGGGCCCACCGCGTCGAGCAGCACTCGCGCGTATCCCTGATCCGGGGCGGAGGCCGTGAATTCGCCGATCGTGAGCGGCTCACCGAGCGCCGGCAGCCCGCCGTCGTACGCGCGGCTCACCGTGCCCGGGGGAAGGGAGCGGGGCAGCGGCATGGCCACGGCATAGCCGCTGCTGCGCCACTGCGTGCTCGCGTACTTGAAGGCGGTGAAGGGGGTGCCGTCCTTTGCCTTGCCCAGCAGCTGATCGTCGACTCGGCGCTCGAAGCCCTGGCCAAACGGTGGCACGTTGAGGCCGTAGCTGATCGCGATGGAGGGGGAGGTGATGAACTCCCACCCCTTGGCCCGCAACGACTGGACGTACTGGTGCCGCAGCACGCCCCAGATGCCGAAGCCGACGGCGGCCAAGCCGATCAGGACGAAGATGATGATCATGAAATCTGGCACGGGGAACCTCCACCCCACAGTGTGCCAGCGGGGGCGATCAGGCGACGTACAGGGTCACCGTGGAGCCCACGGGAACGCTGGTGTCCTTCGGCGGGTTGGTGCCGCTGGCGATGTTGAGGGGAATGGGGAAGTTCGAGGTGCGCTCCACCACCACCACCAGATCCAGATCCTCCAGCTTCTTGGTGGCCTCGTCCGTGGTGAGCATCAACACGTCCGGGATGGTGACCATCACCGGGCCCAGCGACTTCACGATGGTGATGGTGTCGCCCCGGAACGCCGTGCCGGTGCGCGGATCCTGACGGATCACCCGGCCAGCCTCCACCGTGGCGGAGTGCTCCTCCTCGAAGACGACCTTGAGTTCGAGCTTCTTGAGCTCCTCAGTGGCCTTGGTGACCAGGCCGCCCACATGATCTGGGATGCGGATGGGTTCGCGGCCCTTTGACACGGTCAGCCCCACCGACGACTCCGGCTTCAACTTGGTGCCCTCTTCCTCAGTGGCCGAGATCACCTGATCCGTAGGCACCGTCTCGGAGTACACCTCGGTGACCGTGCCGAGCAGGAAGTGCTCGCGGATCACCTGTGCCGCGGCCTCACGGTCCATTCCGACCACGCTCGGCATGGGGTAGCGCTCCGGTCCCTTCGACAGCACCAATGTCACATCCGTGCCGCGGAACACCCGTTCGCCGGCACCCGGATCCGTGCTGATCACCACTCCCGAGGGCACCGTCTCGGAGTACTCCTCGAGCACCGTGGGCACATCGAGCGCGTTGGCGGAGGCGGCCTCGCGGGCCTTGGTTTCGTTGAGGGTGGCCATGGCGGGCACCGTCGTGAACCGGCCGTCCAGCCACCACCAGGAACCCACGCCGATGGCGCCAGCCACCAGCAGGAGCACCAAGATGAGAGCCGCCCCACGGCGCTTGCGGTGCACGGGGTCATCTGAGATGTGCAGGTTCGGGAACACGGGAGTGCGCTGGCTGCGTGGGTGCGAAGGCGATTCCGTGGGCTGTGGCCCCACCGGTTCCTCCTGGGATCTGGGTTCGGGGGATCGCGCCTCGACGCGGGGCTGAGGCCGCCACTGATGCTCGCGGTGGATGACGGTGGTGGCCTTGGCATCCGACGAGGGCCTGGGCCTGTCTGCGGTGCGCTGCCTCAGCGGCTCGGTCTCGTTGTCTGAGGGGCTGTCCGGCAGGAGGGCGGCAGCCAGAGTGGGGTTGTCATGGCCACCCGTGCGGGCGAGCTCCTGGCGCGCCCGGCGCACCGCGTTCAGCAGTTCGCGGCCGTCTGCAATGCGCGCCCTCGGATCTCTGCGGGTGGCCGCGAGCACCAAGGTGTCGAGATAATCCGGGATCTGCCAATCAGCGCTGTGGCCGATCTCCGCGAGCCGCTCCGAGGGGCGCTCGATGTCGACGTTCACGTGCCGGTAGGCGATCTGGTAGTTGTTCTCGCCAGTGTGTGGCTTCTTCCCGGTGAGCAGCTCGAACAGCACGACGCCGGCTGAGTACACGTCGCTGCGGCCATCCGGGCGCGCATGGGTGACGAGCTCGGGCGGCAGGTAGCTGGCGGTGCCCACGAGGATGCCGGTTGCCGTCATCTGCGGCGAGCCCACCTGGCGGGCCAAGCCGAAATCTGCCACCTTCACCTGGCCGCGACGCGTGATCATCACGTTCTCCGGCTTGATGTCGCGGTGCACCACCCCGGCTTCGTGCGCGGCCGCCAGTGCAGCGGCGACCTGCTCGAACAGTTCCAGGGCCCTGGCCGGCGGCAGCGGCGCGTCGCGGCTGATCATGCGGCGCAGCGTCTCGCCCTCGATGAACTCCATCACGATGTACGGCTGCCCCTGCGAGGAGCCCTGGTCGAAGATGGAGACGACGGAGGGGTGCGACAGCACAGCGGCCGAGCGGGCCTCGCGGTCGAACTTGGCGGCGAATTCGTCGTCCTCGCCCAGATCTGAGCGCATGACCTTCACCGCGACAACGCGTGACAGGCGTCTGTCACGCGCGCGGTACACCGTGGCCATGCCTCCGCGAGCGACTTTCGCCACGATTTCGTAGCGGTCGTCGAGCACTTGGCCGACCAACGGGTCGAAAGTGCTGTTCATGCCACTCCATGCACGGTCGGGGAAGGAGGCCGTGGGCCCGTTTGCGTAACCGATTGTAGGCGCCCCAACGCAACCCCCGCGTCGCGGCACGCTGGTGTGCTGCGCAAAGTCCTTCCCGCAAGGGGCCGGAGGTTATAGATTGCCCTTGTGACCGCACCACTGTCTCTCACCACCCGCTTGCGTCTGGCCAGGCTGGCCATCGTCGTGCCGCCGCAGTTCTCCGGCCCCGAGGCGGCGGATTTCGCCGCGCACGGAGCGGACCTGCTGATCCTCACCAAGGGGGAGCGATCCGTCGAGGAGGCCGCCGAAGGCCTTCGGGTGGCTCGCAACCGGCTGTTCGGGCTTCAAACCGTGGTGGCTGCGGACGACTCTGATGTGGCTGAGGCTGCCGGGGCGGACGTGCTGTTCCTCAAGCGGCCCGGGTGGCGGCCCTTCGGTATCAAGCGCCCCCACGAGTACGCGCTGCTCGGCCGGTCCATCGACGGCGTGGCGGACGTGGACAAGATCGACGGCGACCCCTTCGACTTCGGATTCGTCGGGCCCGCCGTCGAGCGCGGAGATGCCAGCGCCGCCGTCGCGGAGATGGCTGCCCAGTATCCGCCCACGGCGCTGCCCGCAGGGCCGGTGTGGTTCGCCGCCGGCGGCATCTCGTCACAGACCATCGAGGCCGTGGTGGCTGCCGGTGCGCGCCGAGCAACGGTGTCGACGGCGATCTTCACCGCAGCTGACCCATTCCACGAGACGCGCGCCATCGCTGACGTGCTCAAGGCCGCGTGGGACGCGGATCCGGGCTCCCAGGATTACGGGATGGCCGCCTTCCGCTGAGCCCACAGCCGTGGCCGCTCCTTGCGGATCCACAACGTGACCCACCAGGTGAGCTCCACCAGCGCCATGCCGATCACTCCGGCGATGATTCCGAAGGTGATCTCCTGCGTGTTGCTGACGTCGAGGCCCAGCGGCGCGCGGGCTGCCGGAAGCGCGAACACCAGGAAATAGAAGGCGTAGGCGAACGCCACGAGGCCCACGCGCCACCACTGGTAGGGGCGGGCGACGATGGCGAGCACCCACGTGGCGGTCAGGATCAGGGCGATGAGCGTGGCTGTGGAGGCCTTCTCCTGATCTGCTTGCGCGACGTGGCCGAAGCCGCGGGTCACCACGTAGGTGGTGATGGCCACCCCGGCCACGATCAGGCCGCAGGGGATGGCGACGGCGAGCGTGCGCCACACGAAGCCCGGCCGCGCTCGCTCCCGGTTGGGGGCGAGGCTCAGCAGGAAGGCGGGGATGCCGATGGTGAACCACCCGACGACAGTCATCTGCAGCGGCAGGAAGGGGTTGGGCAGCCCCATGAGGCCAATCACCAAGGCAAGGGTGATGGCGTAGATGGTCTTGGTGAGGAACAGTTTGGCGACTCGCTCCACGTTGCCGATCACGCGGCGCCCCTCGGCCACCACGTGGGGGAGCGTGGCGAACTTGTCGTCCAGCAGCACGATCTGGGCCACCGCGCGGGTGGCGGCCGAGCCGGAGCCCATCGCCACGCCGAGATCTGCGTCCTTGAGCGCCAGCACATCGTTGACGCCATCGCCGGTCATCGCGACGCTGTGGCCGCGGGCCTGCAGGGCGTGGACCATCTGGCGCTTCTGTTCCGGGGTGACGCGGCCGAACACGTCGGCGTCGTCCATGATCTTGTTGAACTCGTCGCCAGGAGCGGGCAGGCTGCGGGCGTCCACCACGTCGCCGATCTTGACGCCCAGGGAGCGGGTCACGGCCCCCACGGAGGCGGCGTTGTCGCCTGAGATGACCTTCAGTTCGACGCCCTGCTCCTGGAAGAAGCCCATCGTCTCGGCCGCATCCGGCCGCATGAGTTGATCCAGTACCAGGAGCGCGATGGGGGAGAGCGGGCCGGGCGCATCTGGGGAGTCGACGCGGCGCTGGGCCTGAGCCAGCAGCAGCACCCGCCGCCCGGTGGCGCCGATCTCCTCCGCCTGGCGGGCGATCCGGCCGCCACCCGCGAGCACATCCGGTGCACCCAGCACCCAGTGCCCATGCGAGTTGTCGAAGCTGATGCCAGACCACTTCTTCGCGGAGGTGAACGGAGCGCGGGCCACCATGGGCCACGGCTCCTCGGCGGGCGCGATGGCCTCGGCGATGGCCTGCATCGAGGCGTTGGGGGCAGGGTCTGCCGCCACCAGGTGGGAGAGCACGAGCCGGGTGCGTGCCGGGTCTGCGTCGAGGTCGATGATCTCGCCCAGCGTCATGGCGTTCTGGGTGAGAGTGCCCGTCTTGTCGGCACACACCACGCTCACACGGGCCAGCCCCTCGATGGCGGGCAGCTCGTTGACCAGGCAGTTGCGCCTCCCCAGCCGGATCACGCCCAGCGCAAACGCCATGGACGTGAGCAGCACCAGACCTTCGGGCACCATCGGCACCAGCACCGCCACCATGCGCAGCACCGATTCCTGCCAGGTGCTGCCCGGCTGGTTGAACTGCACGTAGATGGCCAGCGCGCCCACGGGGAACAACAGGAAGCTGATGAGCCGCAGGATCTTGTTGATGCCCTGCCGCAGCTCGGAGGAGACCAGCGTGAACTTGGCGGCCTGCTCCGTCAGCTGAGCGGCGTAGGCATCTGCGCCCACCTTCTCCGCCCGGTAGGTGCCGGTGCCGGCAATGACGTAGGCGCCCGAGAGCACCGGGTCACCCGGATGCTTCGCGACCGGATCTGCCTCGCCGGTGAGCAGTGATTCGTCCACCTCAAGGTAATCGGCCGCCACCACTGCGCCGTCGACGACGATCTGGTCACCCGGGGCGATCGCGATGAGGTCGTCCAGCACCACCTCATCGCGTGTGATGCTGCGGCGTTCGCCGTCGCGGAGCACGATGGGATGGGCCTCGCCCACCACTGCCAGATTGTCCAGGGTGCGCTTGGCGCGCAGCTCCTGCACGATGCCGACGATGGAGTTGGCGATGATCAGGAGGCCGAAGGCGCCCTGGAGGATGTTGCCGGTGATCAGCACCAGGCACAACAGCACGAACAGGATGCCGTTGACGCGGGTGAAGACGTTGGAGCGGACGATGTCCCACGTGCTGCGGCCGGAGCGGGAGGGCAGGGTGTTGACCTGCCCGGCGGCCACCCGTTGGGCGACCTGCTCCGAGGTGAGCCCCCGGAGCTCAGTGAGCACGCTTGACGCTCCGCTCCGCGAGCTCGGCCAGCGCGATGCGGCCGTCGTCGGTCATCGAGGCATTGTCCAGCACTGACAGGGCGTGGCGCATGTTGGCCTCGATCAGCTCGTCGACGTGGGCCCGGGCGCCGGTGGACTCGATGATCTCAGCGGCGCGGTCGATGTCGGTGTCGGTGAGGCCGACGGTGCCCAGCATGTCGTCGAGCTCCTTCGCCTCCTGCTCCGATGCGTTGGCAAGTGCAGTGAGCACCAGGACGGTGCGCTTGCCCTCGTGGATGTCGCCGCCGTGTGGCTTGCCGGTGACCTCGGGGTCGCCGTAGACGCCCAGCACGTCGTCGCGGAGCTGGAAGGCGCGCCCGATGACCGAGCCGAACTCTCCCAACGCGCCCATCAGCTGTTCGTCCGCCCCGCCGAGCGCCGCCCCGATGAGGGCCGGGCGGCGGATGGAGTAGCTGGCCGACTTGTACTCGAGGATGCGACGGGCGACGTCGAGCTCCTCCTCGAACGTGCTGGCGCCGGTGATCTCGTACTGGGCGCTGATGTCGAGGAACTGGCCGGCCGTGACCTCCGTGCGCACCGCGCTGAGGTGGGGGCGCGCCCGGTCAAGACCCGAGGCGCCAGAGCCGTCGGCCATCTCGATGCTCCACATGAGCAGCAGATCTCCCAGCAGGATCGCCGCGGAGGTGCCGAACTCGGGGGCCGAGCCTCGGCCGCCGCGCTGGGCATGGAGGGCCTCGAACACCTTGTGGGCCGACGGCAGCCCGCGGCGGGTGTCCGAATCGTCGATCAGGTCGTCGTGGACCAGGGCAGAGCCCTGGAGCAGGTCGAGGGAACTGGCCACGGCCAGCAGCGGCCCCTGGTCTGCAGGTTGCCCGGCAGCCGCCACGTACCCCCAATAGCAGAAGGCAGGGCGCAGCCGCTTGCCGCCCGCAGTGGCCTGACGGGCCACGGGCAACAGATCAGGGGTGCCGATCTCATCCAGGATGGGCCGCTGCTGCTCCAAGAACTCGTGGATGGTTTCGCTGATCGCGGACAGCAGCTCATCGTTCAGCGGGGAGGTCGGATCTAGGGGAGTGCGCACGTGGGCAGTTTAGTCGAGCGTCCGCGGGCTTCCCTATGGTGGGTGCATGCCTGTCACGACTACCCGGCCCAGCACCGTTCGAGAACTGCTCAGCACCGCCCAAGGGCCGCTGTTCTCCTTCGAGTTCTACCCTCCGCGTTCGGAGGAGGAAGAGCCCATCCTGTGGCGGGCGGTGGAGGCGTTGGCCCCACTCGAGCCGGATTTCGTGTCGGTCACATACGGGGCCACCGGGTCGCGCCGAGATCGCACCATCCACGCGACGCGCCGGATCGCCGTCGACGGTGGCCCGCTCACGGTGGGGCACCTCACATGCGTCGACCAGTCGAAGGCCGACATCGCCGAGGCGTTGGCGGCCTACCGGGAGGTGGGGGTCACCAACATCCTGGCCATCCGCGGCGACATGCCCGGAGGCGGGGAGTGGGCGCAGCACGCTGACGGCTTGGCCAATGCCACGGAACTCGTGCGGTTCATCAAGGAGCAGGGCGATTTCTGCGTCGGGGTGGCCGCGTTCGCGAATCCGCACGAGACCACGCAGGACCCGGAGCTCGACGCCAGGATCCTGCAAGAGAAGGTGGAGGCCGGCGCCGAGTTCGCCATCACGCAGCTGTTCTTCGATGCTCAGCCGTACATCGAGATGGTGGCGCGCGTACGCACGCTGGGCGTGGAAATCCCGATCATTCCGGGGATCATGCCGTTGACGGTCATCACGCAGATCGAACGCTTCGCAGACCTCAGCGGCCAGCCGCTGCCAGATGCGTTCGTCGCAGACCTGAGGGCTGCCGGTTCGAAGGAAGAGGTGCGCGAGATCGGCATGCAGCACTGTCTGGATCTTTGCCGCACGCTCCTCGACGCCGGCGCCCCCGGCCTGCAGTTCTTCACGCAGAACCGGAGCAAGGCCACGCGCGAGATCCTTGCCGCGTTGAAGACCTCCAGCTAACTGCTCTGGGTGACCACAGATTGGATTCCCCCACCCCGGCTGAGGAGGCGGACGAGCTCAGCCAACGCGCCCAAGCGTCAAGGAGTGGCCAGGGGCAGGGGGAAGGCCCAAGACATGCTTGGCGGCCCTTCGTCGGATCGCGCTGCTCCTTCGTCGCAGGCGATC
>JAUNUF010000014.1:852-38157 GCA_030538315.1 Propionibacteriaceae bacterium | reverse complement strand
TCGCCACGGGGTGCTCCTTCGTCGCACCTGTGGCGCTCAGGGGCCAGCACCTCTCTGTTCACCTTCGTTGGTTAAGGTGACCCCGCACACCTGAGCGAGGAGAACCGAACACGATGTTGCTGCGCAGCGAGTTCGCCCCAGCGCCCCGAACCCTCGTGGACATCTTCCAGGAGACCGCGGCCAATCACCCCGACGAGCCGGCGCTCGACAACGGCGCGGCGTCGCTGACCTACGCCGCCCTCGAAGAGGCCGCCGGGGCGGTGGCCGACGACCTCGCCGCCCACGGCGTGGGTGTGGGCGACAAGGTGGGGGTACGGATCGCCTCTGGCACCCTCGACCTCTACGTGGCGATCATCGGCATCCTCCTGGCCGGCGCCGCCTACGTCCCCGTCGATGCCGACGACCCGGACGAACGCGCCCGCACCGTCTTCGAAGAGGCCAACGTGGCGGCGGTGCTCACCGACGGCCTCGTGGTGCGCCCCTCCGCGTGGCTCGCCTCCCGCACTGACGCCCCCGCAGCCGACGCCCCCGGCCTCGCCGACGACGCCTGGGTGATCTTCACCTCCGGCTCCACCGGCAAACCCAAGGGTGTGGCCGTCACCCACCGCAGCGCCGCCGCCTTCGTGGACGCGGAATCCCGCATGTTCCTGGTCGACAACCCCATCGGCCCAGGCGACCGCGTCATGGCCGGCCTCTCCGTCGCCTTCGACGCCTCCTGCGAGGAGATGTGGCTGGCCTGGCGCTACGGCGCCTGTCTGGTGCCCGCCCCGCGGTCGCTGGTGCGCAGCGGCATGGATCTGGGCCCGTGGCTGGTGGCCAACCGCCTCACGGTGGTCTCGACGGTGCCCACCCTGCTCCTGCTCTGGCCCGCCGAGGCGCTGGCCGACGTGCGGCTCCTCATCCTGGGCGGCGAGGCCTGCCCGCCCGAGATCGGCATCCGCTTCGCCACCGCGCAGCGCGAGGTGTGGAACACCTACGGCCCCACGGAGGCGACCGTCGTGGCGTGCGGCGCCCAAGTCATCGCCCACGAGCCGGTGCGCATTGGCCTCCCGCTCGACGGCTGGGATCTGGCCGTCGTCGACCCCGAGGGCCAGCCAGTTGCCGAGGGGGAGACCGGCGAGCTCATCATCGGCGGCGTGGGCCTGGCCCGCTACCTCGACCCGGTCAAGGACGCCGAGAAGTACGCGCCCATGCCCACGCTGGGCTGGGAGCGCGCCTACCGCAGCGGCGACCTCGTGCGCTACGACAACGAAGGCCTCCTCTTCCTCGGCCGCGCCGACGACCAGGTGAAGGTGGGCGGACGGCGCATCGAGCTGGGCGAGATCGATTCCGCGCTGCTTGACCTCCACGGCGTCACCGCCGCCGCCACCGCGGTGCGCAAGACGGATTCCGGCAACTCGCTGCTGGTGGGCTACATCACCGTCGACGACACCTTCAGCCAGCCCGCCGCCATGGAGCGCCTACGCCGTGAGATGCCAGCGGCTCTGGTGCCGCGCCTGGCCGTCGTCGACGACCTGCCCACGCGCACCTCCGGCAAGATCGACCGCGACGCCCTCCCATGGCCGCTGCCCAGCACCGGCACGGGGCCCGGCCTCGACCTCGCGGGCACGCAGGAATGGCTCCGCGACCTCTGGCAGGGCGTGCTGGGAGCGGATGTCTCATCCGTGCAGGACGACTTCTTCACCCTCGGCGGCGGCAGCCTCACCGCGGCGCAGATGGTGGCGCGCATCCGCGAGCGGCAACCCGAGGTCACCATCGCGGACATCTATGACCACCCCACGCTCTCCGGCCTCGCGGAGCACCTCGACGACATGGACGCCCCCCGCTCCAGGCTCAACGAGAACGTGCGCCCCGTGCCCCGCAAGACGCAACTGGGCCAGTTGGCGGCGCTCCTGCCCTTGCGCACGGTCGCCGGGCTGCGGTGGGTGACCTACGCGGCGCTGGGCGCCAACATCGGATCCCTCCTGGGAATCAGCTGGCTGCCCACCGCGCCGTGGCTGCTTGTTGCGCTGGGGTGGCTGCTCTTCATCTTCGCGCCCGGCCGGATGCTCCTGGCCGCCGGCGCGGTGCGGGTGGTGCTGGCGGGCATCGGCCCCGGCTCCTACCCCCGCGGCGGGAAGATCCACCTGCGGGTGTGGCTGGCCGAACGGATCGCCGACGAGCTCGGCGCCGTCACCAACGCCGGCGCACCGCTCATGAAGTGGTACGCGCGGCTGCTGGGCGCAGAGGTGGGCCGCGACGTCGACCTCCACACCGTGCCGCCCGTCACCGGCCTGATGACGCTCGGCAACGGCTGCGCGCTGGAACACGAGGTGGATCTGGCCAGCCACTGGCTCGACGGCGACCGCCTCCACCTGGGGCGGGTCACCGTCGAGGCCAAGGCCGTGGTGCGGGCCCGCAGCACGCTGGTGCCGGGTTCCGTGGTGGGCCGCGGGGCCGAGGTGGGCGCAGGCTCCACCGTGATTGGTCGCGTGCCCGACGGCGAGTTCTGGGCCGGATCGCCCGCCCGTCATGTGGGCGCCAACCGCGGGCCGTGGGACGAGCAGCCGCCCAAGCCCTCCGCTGGTTGGCGGTGGGCGTACCTGGCGACGAGCCACGGGATCGCCCTGATTCCGGTGCTGGGCGTGCTCGCCGCCCTGGGCGTTGTGTGGCCCGCCGTCTCGGGTGCCGCGACCCTCACCGGAGCCCTCGGCGCCGCACTGCTGTGGCTGCCGCTGGCCGTCATCGCCGGGATGGCCACCGTGGCCGTGGTGATCCTGCTGCTGATCAGGCTGTTTGGCTGGGGGCTCCAGCCCGGCCACTACCCCACGGAAAGCGGCCCCGCCTGGCGCGCCTGGTCCACGTTCCGCATCCTCGACGAGGCCCGCACCTGGCTCTACGGCCTCTACGCCTCCACGTGGACACCCGCCTGGCTGAGGGCGTTGGGAGCCAAGATCGGGCCGCACGTGGAGGCCTCCACGGTGCTGATGCTGCCCAAGCTCACCACCGTGGCCGAGGGCGCGTTCCTGGCCGACGACACCCTCATCGGCGCCTACGAGCTGGGCGGCGGTTGGTTGCGGATCGACAACGTGAAGATCGGGCGGCGGGCCTTCGTCGGCAACTCGGGCATGGCGGCGCCGGGCCGGCGCGTGCCGAAGGGCTCGCTGGTGGCGGTGCTGTCCGCCGCGCCGCGCCGGCAGCACGCGAAGCGAGGCACGTCCTACATCGGTAGCCCGCCGTCGAAGCTGCGCCGCGAGGCCGGCTCCGGCGATGAGAGCCGCACGTTCGAGCCCGCCAGGAAGCTCAAGATCCAGCGCGCCCTCGTGGAGCTGACGCGCATCGTTCCTGCGTGGATCGACGCTGCGCTGCGCGTGCTGGTGGTGGCCGGGCTGCTGGCGCTGGCGTCGGTTTCCTGGTGGCTGGCCCTGATCCTGGCCGGGGTGCTGCTCGTGGCGGCTGCGCTGGTGGGCGTGGCCGTGACCACCGCCGCGAAGTGGTTGCTGGTGGGGCGGGTGAAGAAGGCCGAGTACCCCCTGTGGAGCTCGTTCGTGTGGCGCAACGAGCTGGCGGACGCGTTCGTGGAGCTCATCGCGGCGCCGTGGTTTGCCCGCAGCGTGATGGGCACGCCGCTGCTCAGCGCGTGGTTCCGGGCCATGGGCGCCAAGGTGGGCTCCGGCGTCTGGTGCGAGACCTACTGGCTGCCGGAACACGACCTCATCGAGCTGCGCGACGGCGTCAGCATCAACCGCGGCTGCGTGGTGCAGACCCACCTCTTCCATGATCGCGTCCTCAGCCTGGATCTGGTCACCATGAAGGCCGGCGCCACGCTGGGCCCCAACGGCGTGGTGCTGCCGGCGGCTGTGATTGGCCGGTTCGCGACGATTGGGCCGGGCTCGCTGGTGATGCGCGGCGAATCAGTGCCCGATGGCACCCGATGGACGGGCAACCCCATCGGACCTTGGCTCGAGGACGAGGATGTGCCGGCGCCCTCAAGCGTGACAGGATAGGCGCCGATGAAAGCCTCTGACTACGCGTGGGGCCACGGCGACGACAGCTTCGACGTGACCCACTACGATCTTGATCTCTCCTGCAACGTGAGCACCAACCGCATCACGGGCACGGCCACGCTGACGTGTGTGGCACGGGAGGATCTGGATGAGTTCCACCTGGATCTCTACGTGCTGAAGACGGGCAAGGTGCGCGTCGACGGGGCGGTGGCGAAGGTGTCCCACAAGGGCGTTCGGCTGAAGGTGAAGCCCGCCTCGGCCATCTCGGCCGGGAGCGAGTTCACCGTCGAGGTGCCCTATTCGGGAAAGCCCAAGCCGGTGCCCGGCCAGTTCGGCGCGGCCGGTTGGGAGGAGCTCACGGACGGCATCATGGTGACCTCGCAGCCGTATGGTGCGCCGTCGTGGTTCCCGTGCAATGACAGGCCCACCAACAAGGCCAGCTACCGCGTGACGGTGAGCTACGGCGGCTCCTATTGGGCCTCCGGCAACGGCGAGGCCGTCAAGCATGTGGCCCGCGGCGGGCAGCACAAGTGGGTGTTCGAGCAGCCGGAGCCCATGGCCACATATCTCGCGGCGCTACACATTGGTGCGGGCGTGCAGCGGCCCGTGCCCTCCGAGGCGAGCGTGCCCGTGGAGATCGTGGCGCCGCCCATGGTGAACGTGGGGGTGGGGAGTTCGTTCGAGCGCCAGGGCGAGATGGTGGCGGTGTTCGAGGAGCTCTTCGGGCCGTACCCCTTCGCGCTGTACCGCGCGGTGGTGGCCGAGGATGCGCTGGAGATTCCGTTGGAGGCGCAGGGGATGTCGCTGTTTGGCGCCAACCACGCCGTCGCGGGCTGGGCCAACGAGCGGCTGGTGGCGCACGAGTTGTCGCACCAGTGGTTCGGCAACTGCGTCACGGTGGGGCACTGGCGCGACATCTGGCTCCACGAGGGCTTCGCCTGTTACGCCGAATGGCTCTGGAGTGAGGCCTCTGGCGGGCGGAAGGTGGCGGCGCATGCGCAGGAGCATGGTCGACGGCTGGCCGCGCTGGGCGTGAAGGGCCCGCTGGTGGATCCGGGGCCCTCGCGGATGTTCGACGACTGGGTCTACAAGCGCGGCGCGCTCACGCTGCACGCCCTGCGGGCCGAGGTGGGCGATGAGGCGTTCTTCACCATCGTGCGTGAGTGGGTGGCCCGGAATCGCTACGGCGTGGTGGCCACGGATGACTTCATCGCGCTCGCTGAGGAGGTCGCCGGGCGGAAGCTGACCGAGCTGTTCGACGCGTGGCTGTTCACCGCGAAGCTGCCCACGGTGCCGTGATGACTGCTACGGCGGCCTGGTAGCCGTCGATCTCCAGGTCTTGGAGGGTCGCTGTGGGGAGGCCGGGGGCGGTGGCATGCGTGCCGAGATCCAGCACCTCTGACGGCTCCAGGTTCAACCCCGTGCCCCAGGCTTTGAGGGCTGCCTCCTTGCGCACCCAGGCGCGGGTGCGGGCGTGGGCATCCGGATAGGGCGGCTCTTCGGGATGGCGGAGCACGCCGTCGAGTGTGGAGTCGGCGGCTGCCTCCGTTCGTTCGATGTCGATGCCGATGTGAGTCGCGTTGGTGGCGCCGGGAGTGGTCGCGCTGGAGGTGTTGGGCGTGGTTGCGCTGCAGGTGTTGGGCGTGCTTGGGGAACTGGGGACGGTGGGGGTGAAGGCAACCAGCACCACGCCGTCGGCCCTGGAGATGCTGACCGCAACTGGGATGGGGCTGCCGTGCTGGCTGAGCGCGGGAACGCCGTGCGCGCTCGAGCCGCAGCGTGGGCAGTGGTGGGTCACCTCAAGATGCGCCGCGTCGAGGCCGAGCTCTTCGGCCACGGCCTGCCGCAGCACCTCATGCGCGTCTGGGGCGCCACGCTCCACGGCGATGAAGGGTTCCGTCACGGGTTCACGCTACCTCGTGTGAATCCTTCACCTATGCATGCGTCCCGGCCTTCGCATATAGCCAAGGCCGGGACGCATGCATAGGTGAAGGATTCTGAAGGCCGGGTGGTTGTGCCGGTCAGCCGAACAGCCGCCCGAAGAACCCCTTCTTCTCTGGCGCAGGTTCCTTCGGCTCGGGCTCGATGGGAGGGGCGGCATTAGCCGGTCAGGAAGGCTCGGCCTCCTCAGGCTCGTCGCCGTCTTCTTCGTTGACGAACAGGTCGATGTGGACGCTCAGCAGCTTGCCGTCTGCGTCGAAGGCGGTGAGCACCGGGTACACGCCGTCGCCCCAGCCGGAGTGGGTGAGCACCACGCTCTCGCCGCCGGTGGCCAACGGGAAGGGGATGTTGGCAGAACCTGCCCGGAGGTGATCCGGGGAGTCCATGAGGTTGAACCAGGAACCGTCGGTGTCGTTGTCGAAGAGGTCCTCGTACCAGTTGCCCTCGGGCATGCAGCGCTGGACGGCCTCGGCATCGGCGAACCCCACGGTGCCCGCGTCGACAGGGACGCCATAGAAGTCCTCCTCGCTGCCCGGCGCTTCGTCTGGGTCAGCCAATTCCGGGTTGGCGAACTCGACGCGCGCCACCTCGCCGTCGGCGATGACGAGGCTGAGGTAGGTCTCGCGGATGTGGCTGCCGTCCTGTTCCTCGCTGACGTCTGCGAGCGTGACGAAGGCGGGGTAGGTGCCGGGTGGGATGGGTAGGACGAAGGCTTCGCCGAGGTTGACGAAGGGGTCGCTGGCTTCGAGCCTGCCGCTGGGCACCGCGAGGCTGCCCAGGGGAACGACGGAGTGGGTGTATTTCCAGCCCTCAACGGTGCCGGTGCGCAGTGCAAGAAGCTCACTTGGTTCCATGCCCCCAAGGTAGTACACGAGGGTGTCACCGACTGGGGATGCCCGACAACGACTCCCTCAGCTCCGCACACTGAGCAGCAGGCCGCTGCCCCAGGGGAGGAATTCGGTGTGCCAGCCGGGAACGTGCTCCATCTCGACGCGATCGTCGCCCCCCAACGCGCGGCGGGCGATGCTCTGCAGTGCATCATCCAACTCCACCGAGACAAGCGTGGAGGCGGCGTCCATGCCGTCGAGCAGCCAAGCGGCGCCGTAGCCGACGCCCGTGCCGAGTTCCAGGAACCGGCCGCCCGGCAGCCCCTATGACAGAATCGAACCCATGTTGGTGCTCCTGTTCGGCCCTCCCGCGGTGGGGAAGATGACGGTGGGCCGGGCGATGGCGGCGGAGGGCCGCTTCCGGCTGTTCCACAACCACATGACCATCGAGCCGCTGCTGGAGACGTTCGGCTACGGCACCGCGCCCTTCAACACGCTGAACGGCGAGTTCCGCACGCGCGTGCTCGAAGAGGCGGCGCGGCACGGCGTCGACCTGGTGTTCTCGTTGGTCTGGGCCCTGGACTGCGCTGAGGACTCGGAGATCATCGAGCGTTACGTTGAGATCTTCGACGGCGATGTGACCTTCGTCGAGCTTCGCGCGGGCCTCGACACTCGGCTGGAGCGCAACCGCTCGGAGGAACGGCTGTTGCACAAGCCGTCGAAGCGCGACGTCGAATGGTCGGATGACAACGTGCGGGAGCTTGAAACGCAGTGGCAGATGACGTCGGAGAACGGCCTGCATCTTGCGGAGGATCTCCTCACCAGGCACCCGCATCTGGTTCTGGAAACCGACGGCGTGCCCCCAGCCGAGTCGGCCGCCCGCATCCTGAAGTGGCTCGAGGTGGAGGCCGCCCAGCATGAGTGACGCTGAAGAGCGCGCTGTAACTGCCTACAACACAATCACGGACGCCCACGCAGACTACTTTCAGGGAACCGAAGCGGAACTGCCAGTCGACCGCGCGATGATCGAGCACTTCATCAGCCTGCTTCCAACTGCGCCTCGCGTGCTGGATGCCGGCTGTGGATGGGAGGCGCGTGTAGGCACCGTCTGCCGGGCTTGATGAGTTCGGTCAGCGTGGCTGGACAGCGGTGCGGATCCCCAGGGCCACGAGGACCACGCCGCCCACGGCGTCGATGCTTCGGCTCCAGCTCTGTGGGTCGAAGCGGGCGGAGAGCTGCTTCAGGCGCCTCGGTGGTCGCCAATCAGACCGCGGCTGCTGACCAGCGTGAAGCTCGCGCCCGGCGTGACGGTGATGGGGATGATGGCGATCAGGATCCCCAGAAATGCGGCGGCGGTGATCATGCAAACTCCTCGCGCGTGACGACGAACTGCCGGTAGAAGCTGGGCTCGCCCAGGTAGGCCACCTCATCGCCCCGGCCCGTCTCCCGCATCCCCACCTTTTGCAGCACGGCGACGGACGCGGCGTTGGCGTCGGCCGCTTCCGCCCAGATGTCGACGAGGCCCAGGCGCTCGAAGCCGTATTCAAGACCGGCCCGAGCGATGGCGGTGCCCAGACCCTTGCCGAAGCTCGCCGTGCTGCCGATCAGGAAGCCCAACTCCCGACGGTGCGGCTCGACGCCGTGGAGATCCGCGAAGCCGATGGGGTCGCCGTCGACCTCTGCGATCAGCCGCAGCAGATCCGGCGGCGGGCTGCTGACGAGCTTGGTCCAGAACGCGATGTTCTCCGTGTGCGGGCCGTGGGTCCAGCCGGCGATCTCGCAGAACTCGGGGTCGCTGTTCCAGGTGGAGAACACCTCTTCGTCGCCGGGCTGCATGGGTCGCAGCCGGACGGTGGGACCGTCGAAGCCGAACGAGGTGTCTGGCTCCAAAGTGCCTGCGGCTAGGGCCTCGAGGATCTGCCGCTCGTAGTCGGGCATCTTGTCCGGGAGCTCGTGGAGCGGCCACCAGCGCGCCTCGACGGCCTTGGCTTCCTCGAGGATCGCGGGCGTGCCCTTCCACTCGGTGGCCGTCCAGAACCAGTCGGCGCGTTGCTCGCGGGGGTTGTCCGTGCGGTCGGTGCGCTGCATCACGCTGATGAGGGTGAGATCTTCGGGGCGGATGGTGATGCCCAACTCCTCGGCCGCCTCGCGGACCGCAGCCTGCCGTGCGGTCTCGCCCTGCTCCACGTGCCCGGCAGCGCCGGCCACCCAGCGGCCATCCATGTAGCCGGTGTTCTGGCGCAGTTGCAGCAGCACCTCGTCACCCCGGCGTAGGAACACGTAGGACGAGGGGACGACGGCGAAGGTGCGGGCCACGAGGTCACGCTACCTGAGTGTGATGGCGTGGAGAGCTTGCAGTGCGGGAGGATGGCGGTGTGACCGACGAAGCGTGCTGGTGCCTTGCCCATGAGTGACGAGCGTCTGCGCGGCGAGTGGCGTCCGGGTAGCGGCAGTGTCTGGGTGTTGCTGACGGTCGCTGCTGCGGGCGCCGCGATCTTCGCGGCGGGATACTTCGGCGGGCTCGGTGCCCGAGCCGCGGTTTTCGGAGCGATGTTGGCTTACCCAGTTGCGGCCGCCGTCGCGCTCCTGATGGTGACGTTGGTGATCCTGTGGTGGGCGTGGTCGCTTCCAGCGAGTCGCGCGGCGGTGCTGGCGAGCGCAGTGGCGGTGGGAGTCGTGGTGGCGGTGACGATTGGGTTCGTCGCCGTTCGACCTGGGCCGGTTTCTCCGCGGGAAATGCCTTCTCGATCCTCCTCTGAGGAAGTGAGGGTCCTCGCGTGGAATGTCCTGAAGGGGAGGGTTTCGGCCACTCAGCGCAACGAGTTGATTGCGGCAACTGACGCGGATGTCGTCGTCTTTCCCGAGCTGTCCCCCGACGATCCAGAGCTCGCCGCGCCGCCGGGCTACCAAGTGATTGGTGGCCAGGGTTCCACGGTCACCTTGTTCGTGGCAGACCGGCTGGGGCAGTACGAGCGAGCGGAGGGGGATGCGACGTCGATCTTTGTGGCGGTGCCTGTCTCAGAGCCGGCGTCACCGCGAATCGTCGCCGTGCACAATCCACGGATGACGCTGAGCGCCCCTGAGCGATGGCAACGGGGTCTGGGCCTGATAACGGCTGCGTGTAGTGGGCCCAACACCATTGCTGCTGGCGACTTCAACGCAGGCCGGGCCAACTTTCACCACCGTGGGGTGGGCGCCTGCCTGACATCTGGTGAAGAGACGGTCAGCGGTACTTGGCCGGCGGTGCTTCCAGCCAGGCTGGGCACCACGATCGACCACGTGCTGGCAACCTCCGAATGGCACTTTGCGTATGAGCGCGCTCTGAGCGTGGACTCGGCCTCCGACCACCGTCCAGTCTTCGCCATCCTCAAGAGGACCCGGTAAATGTCCACTCGACGGGGTGTCCCTTCGGAAATCGAGGGGGGTGGGGCCGTCGAGAGGACATCTACCGGGTTACGCCGTCAGCAGATTGGGTAGCAGCGGCAACCGGAGCCCGCTTACGCTCGCTGCGTGACCCAGCTCTTCAGCTTCCCCAATCCCGTCAACGAGAAGGCCGCCCGCGTCGTGGCCGCCGGTGTGCTCCTGATGGGGCTCACCGTCCTGTTCACCGGATGGCAGTGGCTGATCCCGGTCATGGCACTGGGTTTCCTGGCCCGGGTGCTGGCCGGCCCGCGGTTCTCCGTGCTGGGCCAGGTGGCCACGAGGGTCATCGCGCCCAGGCTGGGCGATCCCATCCTGGTGCCTGGCCCTCCGAAGCGCTTTGCGCAGGGGATCGGGCTGGTTGTCACCGCCGTCGCCTCAGTGCTTGGGCTGGGCTTCGGTCTGACGGGTGCGGCTGCGGTCCTGGTCAGCGTGCTGGTCTTGTTCGCTTTCCTCGAGGCTGCTTTCGCCTTCTGCGCCGGGTGCTGGCTCTTCGCGCAGTTGATGAGGGCGGGCGTCATCCCGGACGACGTGTGCGTGGCCTGCAACAACATCTGGGCCCGCGAGGCCGCCTGATCGCCAGCGCGGCCGGCTCTGGAACGGTGGCGGCGCCCAGACCTGCTGCCGATACGATCCCGGCATGAGTGGCGCTCAGGGTTTGGTGTTCCGGCGGGCTGAGGCCCGCGATCTCGACGCGGTGCTGTCGCTGTACCGGAGCATCCGTGAGCACCTTGCGGCAACCTTTGACTTCCCGCATTGGCACAGCCACGGCCATCCAGCCGCCGAACTCGTTGAGGCCTGGATAGCGCAGGGTGACCTGTTCCTCGCGGTTGATCTGGACGGCGAACTGGCCGGCGCGGTGGCGCGGACCACTCGTCCCCCGACGGCTACCGTGACGCCGCCTGGGCCGTCGAGGCGTCGGGTGATCAGGTGCTGGTGGTGCACGTGCTGGGGGTGTCGCCGTCGTTCTTGCGCAGGGGAATCGCTCGCTTCCTGCTGGATGAGTCTGTTGGGATTGCCCGGGAGCGTGGTTGCTTGGCCGTGCGGCTCGATGTCTACGAGGAGAACCCGCCAGCGCTCGGGCTGTACGCGTCGTACGGGTTCAGGGATCTCGGCGTGCACATCATCCAGTACCCCGGGATGGTGCTGAACAGGTTCCACCTGTTCGAGTACGTGCTCTGACCGGATTGAAATCCTTCAAGGGGTGAAAACGTGCAGATGTCGCCGTATGGCGCCTATCTGCACGTATTCACCACCTCAAGAAATCAGCTGGGCCTCAAAGCGACCAACGCGGGGATCACATGCTCCGTCAACATGGGCGACAACGTGGGGTCTTGGCCGTAGTCAACCTCGCTCGAGATGGGCAGCCAGCGCAGTTCTTCGATCTCGCCGGAGGCATGGGGGTCGCCCGGCAGGGGAGCGATGAACACATCGGAGGAGATCACGAGCCCTGGCTCGTTGGCCGCTCCCGCTGTCCAGTGCCCGAGCAGCCCGACTGCGGTGGGATCGAGTGTGAGGCCAACCTCCTCTTCCACCTCGCGGAGGATCGCGGCCAGGTGCGTCTCGCCCGGCTCAACCTTGCCGCCGGGCAACATGAACCGGTGGGTGCCACGCTTGCGCACCATCAACAGGTCTCCTTCCGCGTTGAGGAAGGTCACCGATACCACGAACACGTGCAGCATTTTCACGAGCAATTCGTTGCGCTCGGTTGCCGGACGGCGCACGCCGTCGTCGTCCACCCACTCGTAGCGGACCTCGTCATACACGCCAGTGGGTTCGTAGCCCAACCGGTGGTACAGCCTGGCAGCGTCTGGGTTGTCGTCGTCCACGCCAACCGCGATTCGATCGATGCCTCGATCCCGAACCAACGCCTCGGCCGCCTCGATCAACGCAGTTCCGACGCCCCGACCACGAGCTTCTTCACGCACCTGAAGGTGGTTGAGCTCTGGGACGCCCGGGAATGCCGCCGAGGCCGCAGGTCCGACCGGGCCAAGCCACTGCACCATGCCCACACCCAGCGGCACGTCGCCCTCCCACGCCACGAGAAACGCCGCGGCACCGGCCGCCTGCTGCTCGAAGTGGTGCTGGTGGACGTCGTCGACGGTGGGCCAAGCTGCGCGCAGGAGTGCGAGGTCGGCAGGTGTGCAGGGGCGAACGATCACATGCCCCATCCAACCACCCGCTCCTCGCCATCCTTCAACGTATGAATATCGACAGATGGACTCATATGGCGCCTATCTGTCGATATTCCCACCCTCAAACTTCAGCACAACCTTCGGGCTGGGACCACATGCGGTCTGGGTGGTGACACTAGCCGGAGGCGGCTTCTGAGGGTCGGCGACGCTTCCAGATGAGCAGCGCGAGGATCCCGATGAACAGGAGGGCCCGGACAGCGAAGCCCACCTCGGCGATCCCCGCGGGGTAGGCAAACCAGGTCGCGAGCGGCACGACGAGAGGGAGCAGGGAGGCTGCCAACTTTGGGCCCACTCCCCAGTGCGAGCTGGCCCACAGGAGGATCAGGCCCGCCAGCCAGAGCGGCCAAGTGGAGAGTTGCAGCACGACGAGTTCCCATAGACCCAGGCCTAGGATCGGGCCAAACTCCTCAGTACCGCCGTCGGGCACGGGTGCCGACATGATCCCTCCTGAGAAAAGAATCCCCAGCGCCGAGGCGGCGATGAGCAGGACGATCACGGTGGGAACCACCCAGGGACGAGCGAGGAATGGTACCGGTGCGGGACGGGCTGGCTGCGCAGCGCTAGGAGCGGACGCGACGGAGCCTTCGAGGGAGTTGCGCGCCACCGTCGACGGGCTGCCAAGATCGGTCAGCACCGCCCGGACGTCCTCGTCTGTCGCTTCTCCGGGCAGAGCCTCAAGCCGGGCTTCGATGTGCTCGCGCACCCCGGTGAGGATCTCGATCCGGTCCACCGGCTCGGCAGGTGCCAGCAAGGTGGTGAGTTCGTCGAGGTACAGCTCAGCGTCTCGGGGGAGGTTCATCATTGGTTTCCTTCCAGAGTGGCATCGACGGCGGCGCTGAATCG
This sequence comes from Propionibacteriaceae bacterium, assembly GCA_030538315.1. Lineage (GTDB taxonomy): Bacteria > Actinomycetota > Actinomycetes > Propionibacteriales > Propionibacteriaceae > Arachnia. Next base: position 24,945 of record JAUNUF010000014.1, on the reverse strand, counting down.
TTGCCAAGTGGCGGTGAACTCGGCGAGCGCGGCGCGGCCGCTGCCGGTGATTGCGTAGTAGCGACGGGGTGGCCCGGCGTTGGATTCCTGCCAGCGGGTCTCCACCCACCCAGCCTTGCGCAGCCTCGTCAACAGCGGATAGAGCGTGCCCTCGCTGCCCATCAGCAAGCCGTCGGGGGTGAGGCGGCGGGCGATGTCCAGCCCGTAGAGGGATTCGCGGGCAAGCAGGGCGAGGATGCAGTACTCGAGCGTGCCTCGGCGAAGGTTCGCCAAGATGATGTCGTCGCTAGGTACCATGCATCACATGATACAGGGGAGGGGGCGGTAGGGGAGCGGAAAACAAGACTGCCTTTTTCGTGTTGATGTCGCCGTATGGCCGAGATCTGCAGGATTTGCCCGGTTCTATTTCAGGGAGCCGGCGGTACTCTCGACGTGTGCCTGATTTCGTTGTCGCCCTCATCGCCGTGCTCCTGACTGTTGTCGGGGTCACGGGGATCGTCGTGCCCGTGCTGCCCGGCAGCCTCGCCGTGATCTCGGGCCTTCTGGTGTGGGCTATCTGGGGCGGCTCGGGCGCCGCCGGCTGGCTGGTGTTCGGGTTGGGCGCCGCGCTGGTACTCGTCGGGATGTCCGCCCAGTACCTGATCACCGGCCGCGGGTTGAAGAAGCGCAATATCCCCAGCCGCTCCGTCATCATCGGGCTGATAGCCGGGGTCATCGGCCTGTTCGTGCTGCCGTTCTTCGGCCTGCCCATCGGGTTTGCGGCTGGCCTTCTGCTCTCCGAATGGTGGCGGGTGCGCGACTGGAAGAAGGCCCTCACCTCCAGCCTCGGTGCCCTCAAGTCCGTGGGCCTGGGCATGCTCGTCGAGCTCGGCTGCGCGCTTGCTGCGGCCACCACCCTGCTCATCGGAGTGCTCGTCCACCTGTTCTGACAACGCCTCCGGCGGAGGGGCTTGCACTTGACGCAACGTCAACCTACAAAGTGTGGTCATGACCGAATACACCATCGGAGAGGCAGCCCAGATCTTGGGGGTCACCACCCGCACCCTGCGGCACTGGGATCAGATTGGGCTCTTCCCACCCAGCTTCCGCACGTGGTCTGAGCATCGGCTCTACACCGACGACGACCTCGACGCGGCGCTGCGCCTCAAGCGCTGACGGCTGCCCCAATTGTCTGCCGAGGGGCTTCTTGATGGGACCAGTGAAGATGAGGGCCTGGCTAGACAAGTGCGGCCTCAAGCTGCTGCGCGAGCCAGCGCTCATACTCAGCAGGGCTCCAGCCGCACCGTCGCACGAGACGGTCGTAGACCTCCGGTGAGTTGAGCGTCCACGCGACGTCCACCGCCCTCTCGAGCGGAAGCCCCTCGCGCAGGCCGTGGACTTCCATGAGCCGACCCATGGCGCGCGTCGTTCCCAGGCGCCGCTCCGCCTCGATGGTTTCGGCGAACGCCTGAGCCCCGGCGTCGCCAACGCCCGGTGCGCTGACCGCGCCGATGATGCCGGCCACGCGGTCGAAGACCGTCCGGCACCACGCCGCGTAGCGCTCGATGAACACCACGGCGCTGGGGGTGTGCAGCATCGCCTGGAACTCGGGGCGCTCGTTCATGGGGACGGGTTCGTCGTCGCCGGCCAGCGTCACGTCGTAGCAGGCCTTGAGCACCTCCGCCTTGCCGCCAATGGAGTTGTAGATGGTCTGTGGGCTGACGTTGGCGGCTTGGGCGAGGGCAGTGATGCTCAGCGCCGGGTAGCCGCCTTCGACGAGGATGCTGCGCGCCGTCTCGAGGATGCGCGCTCGGGTGAGCCGGGCTGCCTCTTGGCGTGCAGAACTGTCGTAGGAACGTCTTGCCACAGGACCTCAATTCAATTAGAGTGTCATTCCAGTGGAATGCTCTTCTAGTCAAAGGATACGCCATGATCAACGCCGCTTTCCCCGCCTGCCAGCGCGTTCTGGAGGCCATCAACTCAGGCGACCTCACCTGCATCCCGGAGTGCGTGACCGACGACTTCGTTGACCACGGGGCGCCCTTCCCGATTCCGCCCGGCCCCGAGGGCTACGCGCAGATCCTGGGTTTCGTCACCTCGGTGCTGAAGGTTCACTACGAGCCCGAAGAGGTCATCCAGACTCCGGATCGCATCATCATGCGCGCAACGGCGAGCGGCGTGGGGAGTGCCGCATTCCACGGACCTGGCGCTGAGGGGAAGCCGTTCGCGATGACCACCATCCACATCTACCGCACCGAGGGCGACAAGTTGGCGGAGCACTGGGGAATCCGCGACGAGATGGGTGCGGCCCTGCAGATGGGCCTGATCCCGTCTCCGCCCGAGCCTCCGCGCTGAGCACCGGCGACGGGCCCAGCGGGACTCAGGCTGGCGGGAAGGATCCCAGGCTGTTGAGCACGTACCAGGTCAGGAAGACCAGCGGGATCATGCTGAGCGCAACGATGACCTGCTGGCGCCTCGACCAGCCAGTGCGCGGCCCGAAGCCCACAACCCCGACAAGCAGCGGAATCTGGGCGAAGAGGAGCCAGAGCGCGGCCATGAAGATGACCCAGGGGCCGAACGAGCCCTCGGCGACATCTGACCGTTGCCCTGTGGCGATCCGCCAGTAGTGTGCGATCAGGGAGGAAAAGACCGCCAGCGGAACCACGCTCAGCACACCCGAGATGAATGCCAGCGCGATCAGGCCCACGCGGGCAAGAACCCGCCGTCGGCCAGGGGTGGCTGCATCGGTCATGCACTCCATTCCATCATGCGCGCAGGCGCTCGGCGTCGCTATTTCTTCCGGCGATCCTTGGGGGCGGTTGCCATGCCGATGGCGATGCCAGCGCCCAGCCCGATCGCGAGGCCAAGTGCAAGGTTGTCCATTGCTGTGCCCAGCGCAATGCCTATGGCTACGCCGATGGGCAGCCACAGCGCAAGGCCGGAGTTCCCATCGTCCTTCTTGTTCTGATCCGAGGGCGTGTTGTCCAGGTGATCTTGCATGCTTCAACTCTAGAAAGCCTCGGGCCTCGTCACATCCGGCATTGGAGGGATCTTGCCTCATCCAAACGTCGGAGGGTCAGGGGGTCGGTGAGATCCGCCTCAGCTGGTGAGCTGGGGGAGGTGTGTCTTGGCCAGGGCTGCGCCGTCGGCATCCAGGTCGATCTCAACATCGGTGGGCAGGCCCAAGGCCTCCGCGGCATCCTCCGACAGAGTGAGGGTCAGGCGGGTCCCTTCCACGGCCCAATCCTGCAGGCCCTCGTAGAACGTGGCGGCACCGCCGCGGACCAGACAGAGGGATCCTGGGACGGGCGTCACGCGTTCGCCGTCGACGGTGATCTCACGCTGGATTTCGATGGTGTCGCCTGATTCGGGATCCTCGATCACCAGAGCCCAGAAGAGCAGCTCGCGGTCTTCGAGCCAGCCGACGTTCATGGCTTCAAGGCATTCGGGCGAGCGGATGAGGGTGCCCGGCCGCTGGCAAGGAACGATGCCGCCAAGCCGACGGGAACCATCCACAGGGCGAAGAACCCCACGGCGAAGAGCAGCGCGGCCCCGAGATGGATGACCAGCGAGCCGGCGAGGTCGGACCATGTCGTGAAGAACATGACCACCATCACCAACCAGACGGTGACGAATTGGATGACCAGCGAGCGCAACGTTAATGGGCGGAGCGCGTAGTAGACGGCCCATAGGAAGGCTGCGACCGCGAGAGGCCACACCCCAGGGCTGAAGAGGAGAGCGACGGCGGCGATCAGCGCCATCGCGAACATGCCCACCGGCACTCCGTAGGTTGTGCCCTCGCGGTGCTTGGTCATGCATCGAGTCTATCTCCGCGGCCGTCTTCTTGGCGCTTTGAACGCTGAGCACCCCGTTGACTCATGTCTAGATGCCCGCTTGGTTTGATTCGTTGCCTCATTTGAAGATGCCCGCGTGATTTTTGTTCTGGAGAGGTAGACGTGGTTGCGTTTGGCTCGTCGTTGGACCGCGCCGCGGCGTTTGGCCAGTTCGAGCAGGTTGCCTTGGATCAGGGCGATGTGTTCGCCTAGCGCGATCGGGTCAGTAACGCCGCTTTCCCTCGACGACGTTTTCCAGGGCCCCGCCTGCGGACTCGATGATCCGGTAGGAGGCGACGTTGTCGTCATCGCAGGTCACCAACGCGTTGTCGACGCCGAGCTCAGCCAGCCGATCGAGCCCAGCACGCATGAGCAACCCGCCGATCCCGCGACGGCGGACGCTCGGCCGGACGGCGTAACCGATGTGGCCGCCCACCTGACGGAGGAAGTCGTTGAGCTCGTGCCGGACGGAGACTCGGCCGAGCCACTCGCCGTCGGCGACCGCCCAGAGCATGGTCGCCGGGACCCAGCCGTCGTCTGGGTTGGTTTCCTGCTGGAGGTGGTGCGCGACCATCTCCGCGAATCCCTCGGGTGAGGAGGCCTGCTCGAACGTGTGATGGAAAACTGTGGGACGATCAGCCATGACCAAGGCCTTCGATCTGGCGGGTTTCGAGTGCTTCGTCGCAGTGGCGCAGCACCGGCACTTCGGTGCGGCCGCAAAGGCGCAGGGTATCTCCGTTTCCACCGTGACGAAGCGGCTGCAGAAGCTGGAGACGCAGCTTGGTGTGCCACTGGTGCTGCGCGACTCCACGGGCTTTGGGGGGCTCACTGCCGCCGGGCAGCGCTTCATCGAGGCTGCACCAGAACTGCTCCGACGCATTGAAGCCGCCGCCGACGCGGCCAGGGGAGAGCCCGCCAGCGTCCTGCGCATCGCCGTGCCCGCTGGGGTCGGGGTGGTGGCGCCCCTCCTGCCGGCCGCGCTCGGGACTCTGGAGTTGGCGCTGCGATCCCAGTACCCGGGCATCAGCGTCGAGGCCGTCCCGACGGCGTTCCCGCGGCTGACCGAGTGCCTCACCTCAGGCGAGGTGGACGCCGTCATGACCTTCGGCGAGTCGCCGTTGCCAGAGGTGTCGTCGACGCGGCTGTCCCCGCTGGTGCGGGTGGGCGTGGTGGCGGCCATCCATCCCCTCGCGAAGCGTTCGCGCATGCCCGCCGTCGAGTTCGCCGAGCAGACCATGATCTACTCGCCAGGGTTGCCGGATCATTACATGCACCCGTTCCTTCTGGCCGACGTCCGTCCGCTGGCTCAAGCACGCCTGGTTCCGGTGCCAGCGACGACGACGGCCCATGTCATGCAGCGGCTGCTGCTGGGACGTGAGGTGACGGTGGTTCCGGCTGCGTTGACGGCAAACCTGCCGCCGGAGGCGCACCCCATCTTCCTCACGGGGCTCCCGAACTGCTGGTACCACGTGCATCGGCGCGCCGGCGATGACAGGCCCGAACTGCAGACGGCGGTGGAGTTAATGGGGGTGTTCACCGAGTCGATCAGCCGAGCCGCACTTCCTTAGGCGTTTCCAGTTGGGAAACGCCCCTAACCAGCGTCACCCGGCGAGCGGATGATGAGGCTCATGAACCAAGGACGCGAGAACACAGGTACGGAGCCCTTCGGCTGCGCCACCGAGGACCTGTTGGTGGTGCACAGGATGTTCAGGAAGCTGTTCGGCCAGGCGCCGAGCATCGTGCGCTCGACAAGTGGAGCGGGAGCGAAGCGCTTGGCTGCGGTGGAGCACCACGTACTGGAGATCGTCGCGGCGCTGCACACCCATCACCACGGGGAGGATGTCATGCTCTGGGAGCGGCTTGAAGAGCGAGCCCCCGCGTGTGCCCTGCACGTGGAGCGGATGCGGATGCAGCATGGCGACATCTCCGAGAAGCTCGACGAGGTGAGCGCAAGGGTGGAGGCGTGGCGAGGAGATCGCGAGAGTGGCCGGGAGCCGCTTGCTGCCGCTCTGGATGACGTGGGCGAGGCGCTGGAGGATCACCTCGCCGACGAGGAGGCCACGATCCGGCCGGTCGCGGCTGAATACATCCGCCAGAGCGAGTGGGAGGGTCTTGCGGAGCATGGATTCGAGGCCATCCCGCCGAACCGACGCCTCGTCCAGCTCGGCGTCCTCCTGTCGGCCTTCGAGGACGACGAGCAGAGGCGCGTGTTCTGGCAGTCCGTGCCGGCCGTGGCCCGCGCGATGTACCGGATCTTCGGGGCGCGCCAGTTGCGCAAGGGGCAGGCGCTCTTGCTGGGGGATGTCGCCTAGAGTCTGGGTCCCGGCTACCCTGCTGGACATGCCCATCGATGACGACGACCTCCGCCACCTGACCCGGGCCGTCGAGCTCGCCGAGCGCGCCCTTGAGGAGGGCGACGAGCCCTTCGGCTCGGTCTTGGTGTCAGCGGACGGAGAGGTGCTGTTCGAGGACCACAACCATGTGGCATCTGGCGACCACACCCAACACCCCGAGTTCGCGATCGCGCGCTGGGCCGCGGCCCACCTCGATGCTGACCAGCGTCGATCGGCGACCGTCTATACCTCGGGCGAGCACTGCCCCATGTGCGCGGCCGCGCACGGCTGGGTCGGTCTTGGCCGCATCGTCTACGCGTCCTCCTCGGCCCAACTCGGCACGTGGCTGGCAGAGCTCGGACTCGCGCCAGGCCCGGTCGCGCCCCTGCCCATCCAACACGTGGTCCCGGGCGCCGATGTCGAGGGCCCGGTTCCACACCTGGCCGAGCGGGTGCGTGAGCTCCACGCCCGTCGCGTCAGCCCCTGAACCTCTAGGGGATACGCTGTGGCCATGACAGAACTGACCGCCCGCCGCCCCACCAAGAGCGCGCTGAGTTCGTTTATCAGTGGCCTCGGCGTGACCGTCGTGTTGCTCAGCCTGTTCTTGTTCTTCCAGATCGGCGCGGAGTGGACGGCAGTCGGTGTTCTTACAGGGCTGCTGGTGGTGATCATCGGCCAACTGGTCGGAATCCACCGCGCCCTGACCCAGTAGCTGAATTGGTCCCGCCCGCCCCAGCGGAGGCGTGAGCGCCACCAGTTTCTCGTCGGTCTCGACGCGGCTGGTCAACTTGCCGAACAGCATGAACTGCCGCGAGTTCATCAGCTTGTAGCCGGCCGCGGAACCGATCAGCGCCACGAGCGCCAGCACTCCCATGATGCGCAGCGCGAGTGGGACTCGTCGAGAGCGTGGGGGCTTGCTCATGGCGCTACTTCCCGCCGAGCGCGGTCTCGGTCACGGCACCTCGATCTCACAGGCCGGTGAATCTGTTGAGCTCAACTAGAAATTCCTCCGGCTGATCCCACACGCCACTGCCTAGGCGAACCGAGTTACACCGATGTGACTTATACCCACGTGTGGATAACCCTGTGGGCAACTGAAATCAGGAGTGCGCGACCTTGGCCGCCTGCACCGCTTCCGTCACCTTGCCGTCCCAGTTCTGCGGGGTCCACGGCTCCGACGGCGCCCACTCGGACTTGCACGCCTTGCACTCGAAGATGGGCTGGTCCTCGCGGATCTCATCGGTGGGGTGCCAATCACAGCGGGACAAGCAGGGGTTCTGGCGAAGTTCCATGGCCCCATGATGCCGCGCCAGGGAGCCCCAGGGGAGGATAGACGCTCAGGCGTAGCGTTCAGCGGTGAGCCCGCCGTCGGAGGCGATATGGGTCTCCCGCCCGGGCGCGGTGTCCGTGTTGTGCGCAGAAACCGCCAGCCAACCGTCGACGGTGCGGGTGGCCACGAAACTGATCACGCCGCTGCGATCCCCGGCAGGCGACCCGTCCGGCTTGATCTGGCCCTTCATGTGCCAGCGGGCGTGCACGACGGCGGCGTCGGCGCCCAGCATCCGCACGTCGGTGCGGCCCAAGCGCACCTGTGCCTCGGGGAACATCACCTCGAAGCCCCGCGCGTGCGCTGCGCGGATCCGCTCCCTGTCGTGCCACCACATGCCAGTGACGTTGACGAAGCCGGCATCCTCCACGAACAGGTTGGCCACCGCATCCGCGTCTTGCCTGCTCCAGGCCTCGGCGAAGGCGCGGACGATGTCGATGGGCGCTTCAAACATGCGCCCATTGCATCACGAACCTCAGCGATACGAGGCGCGGACGGTGGCGACGATGGCCTCAGGCACGCCGCCGCCCTCGAAGCCCAACTCAGTCACGGCCCGCGAGGGATCCACGAAGACGCGCTGGTACATGATGTCTCGCATCAGGCGCTTCGGGTCGATGCCCGGCTCGCGACCCTCCTTGGCCAACTCGGCACCCATCCGCCACGCAGTGGGTTCCGCCAGGAGCCGCGGCACGGTGATGACGCGCGGGGACTTGCCCAACGCCGGAAGGACCATCGCCAGCAACTCCTTCCACGTGAGCTGAAGATCCGCCAGCGGATACCGGGCGCCATGGTCTCCCACCAACGAGGCCGCGGCGGCAGCATGACCCACCTGGGCGGCGGTCACCACGCTGGAGCCGCCGTCGGGATAGAACACCACCGGCATCTTCCGCAGCCGCTCGAACAACCACTCCCGCCACATGGGGACCTGCCCCGGAACCGTCCCGAACACGTAGGGGATCTCGAGGACGCTCACGGCCATGCTGCCCGCGCCAATCGAGATCGCCTGATCCGCCTGATCCCGCCGCGCCCGCACGTACGCGTGGCGCTCCGCCATGCGGGCCCCGGGATTCATGCGGCTCCAGGCCGAGAAATACGAACCGCAGATGACGTACCGCTCGACCCCGGCGTCGCGGGCAGCCGTCGCCAACTTGGCCGACGTCCCCACCAGGTGCTTCTGGAAGAACGCATCAGCCGACCCCAGCGGCGTGACCCTGTCGTCGGGGCCCATCGCCTGGATGACACCGGTGGCGCCCTTCATCAGGCTGATGAGCTCTTCGTGGGATGCGGAATCAAGATTGACCGAAACGATGTCGCTGCCGCTGAGCGCCGGAAGCAAGGAGGCGTTTCCAAGCCCCACGAGGACGGCGGGTACGCCGCGCTCACGAAGGCTCAACGCTGCGTGTTGGCCGAGGAGGCCCGTTCCGCCCAGGATGACAATGCGCTCACTCACGGCACCGACCTTACACTCGGGCAGTTCCTCAGAGCCCGGCCAACCGGGCGAGAGCCGCGGCCACCGCGCCAATGACCACCACCGCCAAATAGGGCGCCTTGAACCGGAGCGCAACCGCCGCCGCGAGCAGCGCCACCACGCGCGCATCCAGCCGAAGCTCCTGCCCATCGACGAACGTGGTCACCGCCACCAAGCTGGCCAAGAGACCGACGGTGACGCCCTGGCTGAGCGGCAACACCCACTGGTTCTCCAGCCAGCGCTCCGGGAGGAGGTAGCCGACGAACTTCGTGCCGAACGCGATCGCGCACGAGATGAGGATCCAGATCCAGAGGCTCATGGGGCATTCCTCCGGCGTTGGGCGACCGTGATGAGGACGGAGAGCACAGCGGCCAGGATGATGGGGATGCCCGGGGGTACGAAGGGTGCCACGAGCACGGTCACCAACGCCGCGACCACCGCGACCACAATGGGATCCCGCGCCTTCAACCGCGGCCACAGCAGGCCCAGGAAGGCGGCGACGGCGGCGCCGTCGAGACCCCACGCTTTTGGGTCTCCGAGCGCGTTGCCACCCATGGCGCCCACCAGCGTGAAGAGGTTCCACAGCACGAACACCGCCAGACCCGCGGCCCAGAACCCCCGCCGCTCCTCCGCCGGATCCTCGGAAGCAGATGCCACGGCGATGGATTCGTCGATGGTCACGTGCGCCGCCAGGATCTTGCGCCAACCCTGCGGCCGCAACATCGCGTTGGCCGTCACCCCGTAGACGGCGTTGCGCACGCCCACCAAGGAAGCAGCGGCAGCCGCGGCGCCGAGCGCCCCTCCTCCGCCCACCACGCCGATGAACGCGAACTGCGAGCCGCCCGTGAACATCAGCAGGCTCAACGCCCACGCCTGCCAGACGGACAGCCCCGCCACGACGGCGAGCGCACCGAACGAGATCCCGTACAGCCCCGTGGCCAAGCCAACGGACAGGCCGCGCTTCTGGGCGGGCGTGAGCCGCCGGTGCGGGGCCCGCGCAACGTTCAGCGGGCGCTTCACTCGTAGTGCTCCGGCACGTCGACGACGGGGATCCGCAGCGTGAAACGCGCGCCGCCATCTGGGTCATTGCTGGCCCGCACGCTGCCGCCGTGCGCCTCCACAGTGTGGGCCACGATGGACAGGCCCAACCCGGTGCCGGGAGTGTTGCGCGCCTTGTCAGAGCGATAGAAGCGGTCGAAGATGTTGGGCAGATCTTCCTCTTCGATGCCGGGACCTTGGTCGATGATCGTGAGCGTGCCATCCTCCAGGTACACGCGGATGGTGCCATCTGCCGCGGAGAACTTCACCGCGTTGTCCAGCAGGTTGGTGATGGCGCGCTCCAGCGTGGAGGCGTCTCCCATCACGGGGGTGGGCTCCAGCAGCACGTCGAAGTGGATGTTGGGGCCGCGCCGCTCGGCGCGCGACAGCGCGGATTCGATGACCTCCGCCAGATCCAGGGGTTCGTGCGGGCGCTGGAGATGATCGTCGCGCGTCAGCGCCACGAGATCTCCCACCAGCGCCGAGAACTCGCCCAACTGCGCCGCGACATCCCCCAACACCTCAGAGCGGGCCCCCTCCGGCAGCATGCCGGACTTGTCATCTGCCAGCAGCAGTTCGACGTTGGTGCGCATCGACGTGAGCGGCGTGCGCAACTCGTGCCCCGCATCAGCAATGAGCTGCCGCTGCTGTTCGCGGGATTGCTGCAGCGAGCGCAGCATTGTGTTGAACGACTTCGTGAGCTCACCCAGATCATCGCGGCCATAGATGCGGATGGGGTTCAGCTGATCCGTCTGCGTGACGGATTTCACGGCGCGCGACAGCCGCCGCACCGGTGCCAACACCGTGCGGGCCGCCCACAGCGCGGCCGCCGTCGTGGTGAGAATGCCCAACATGCCGGCCACCAGCAGCACCACCCACAACGAACTCAACGTGGCCTGCAACGCGGTGAGCGGCCGCGCGTACATGACGGCGTAGTGCTCGTTGTCCACCGTCATGGGCACCGACACCATGCGGTACGTCAACCCCTCGAACTCCACGTTGCGGGCCGACGAGCCGGTGTTGAGCCGGGCGATCGCGATCTCAGCCGGCCCCGCCGTCAGGCTCTCACGCTGCCCCGAGACCTGGTTGATGATGCCCTGCGCCGACACCACACCCAATAGACCGCCGGAGGAACCCAGCGCATCAGGCGACAACCCGCCCATGCTGGTCACGCTCAGCGACACGGTGCTGGACGCGTTCTGCGCCACCTGGATCAGTTCCCTGTCAAGCTGCTCCAACAACGACCACCGCGTGGTGGCGAACGATGCCCCGCCGACGACGACCACCGACGCCGCAACCGAGATGCCGGTCAGCAGCGCCAACCGCCATTGGAGCGACTGCCCACTGACGAGGCGCCCGATGCCGCGCCGGAGACGGATCCACCAACTCCCGATCACGGGGGCGTTTCACGCAGGACGTAGCCGATGCCGCGAACCGTGTGAATCAGGCGGGCCTTGCCCCCTGCCTCCGTCTTGCGGCGGAGATAGCCGATGTAGACCTCGAGCGAATTCGCCGTGGTGGGGAACTCGAAACCCCACACCTCGTTGAGCAGCGTGTTGCGCTCCATCACGCGGCGCGGGTTCTCCATGAACACCTGCAACAACGCGAACTCCGTGCGCGTCAGCGAGATGTGCTGCCCGTCGCGCGTCACCTCGCGGTGCTGCGTGTCCAAAGTCACATCTTGGAAGGTGAGCACCTTCGATTCGGCCTCCGTGGCCGGCTTGGAACGACGCGTCAGCGCGCGCAGGCGCGCAAGCAGCTCGTCGAGGGCGAAGGGCTTGACCATGTAATCATCAGCGCCGGCATCCAGCCCATCCACTCTGTCACCCACGGCGTCACGGGCCGTGAGGATGAGGATGGGGATGTCGTTGCCGCCCTGGCGGAGCATGCGGGTGGTTTCCAGCCCGTCGAGCCGCGGCATCATCACGTCCATGATGATGGCGTCTGGCTGCCAGCTGACCAGCTTGGCGAGGGCTTCCACGCCATCAGCGGCGGTTTGCACCTCGTCACCCGAATAGGTCAGCGACCTCGCGAGCGAATCACGCACGGCCTGATCGTCGTCCACCACCAAGATCTGCATAGCCCTACCCTGTCACCTTCCACCGACAAATAGTCATCCTACCCGGGTCTCGCTGTCTGGACGGCGTAGCTAGCATGGCGTCCATGACCAGGTTGATCTTCGTGTGCTGGGGCAACATCTGCCGCTCCCCGATGGCCGAGCGCGTCGCGCGCCGAATGGCCGAGGAGCGCGGCCTCGACATTGAGATCGAGAGCTTCGGTATCTCCAGCGAGGAGAGCGGCCGCGGCATCGACCGTCGGGCCGTGCGGGTGCTGCAAGAAGCCGGCTACGACGCCGCAGATCATGAGGCTCGCCGCATCACCGCCTCGGACATGCGCGGTGCTTTCGTGGTCGCCGTCGAACCGTTCCACGTTGCCAGGCTCAAGAAGATGGCACCGACGGCGGACGTGCACCTGCTCAACGACTTCAACCCAGACAAGCCCAAGGGCGAGGAACTCATCGACCCCTGGTACGGGGATCAGGAGGGCTTCTACGACACGCTCGCGGACGTCGAGGCCGCGATGCCCGGGATTCTCGACGCGGTGAGTTAGGGCGACTGAACCTTTTCCGAACCCTGCGACGTATGAGGGGTGAGAAAGGAGGCAGCAATGGATTTCAGCGGCTTCGTGGCCCTGCGCTTGGGCGACCTGGTGAAGGTCGCCCGGTCCCTCACGGCAGATCCATCATCAGCTGACGACCTCACCCAGATCGCGCTTGAAAAGGCCTACAGATCGTGGGGGCGGATCGACGGCGACCCATTCCCCTACGTGCGGCGCATCCTCGTCAACTCTGCCTACGATGCGTGGCGCCGCAAGGCGCGGCTCAAGGAAGTGTTCGGCCTGACCCGGGAGCCCACCGGCACCCGCGTCGACGAACAACCCGAGCTCGCCCACGACGCGGCCCGGCGCCTGGACGACCTGATGCGTCCCCTCGCGCCCCGCGAACGCGCGGTCATCACGCTGCGCTACCTCTCAGATCTCACCGAAGCCGACACCGCCCGCGAACTGGGCATGGCGCTCGGCACCGTCAAGAGCACCCACGCGAACGCACTGAAGAAGATGCGCGTCGCGGAGGCCAGCCTGGAAGGGGTTGGACATGGACACCAATGATCTCAAGCGCCTGTTTGAAGAGCAGGACGGCACCTCCCGCCTCACTTCCGACGGCGTGACCCGCCACGTCGAACGCCAGCGGTCGCTGCGCCGGGCCGGGGTTGCCGGCATCGTCTCCCTCGCCGTCGTGGGCGTGGCCATGGGCGGGCTGTGGCTGAACAATGAATGGAACAACGCACCCATCCCGGCTTCGCCGGAACCCATCGTGACGGTGTCGCCTGAGCCCTCGGGGGATCCCACGGCGCCTGCCACCGAGATTGGTGGGAGTTTGCGTGCGCCAGCCAGCGAGGTCGCCTGCACGGTGGATGCGCCGTCGTCGTGGGCAGAGTTGATTGACAAGGCCGGGGAGTTGAAGTCGCTTGATGGCCCGTGGATCCAGAAGGACGAGAACACGCTGATCTGGCACAAGGACGGCAAGGCCATGCAGTTCGCCACGGATGCTGATTTCATGTACGGCGGCGGTGAAACCGATGGTCGCTACGTGCTGTACCTCGCTGGCGGCGAGGCAAAGGTGTGGGACTCGCAGAACCCCTCTGAGCCTGCGTGGGCGCTGCCCGGCGTGTTCGGCGGCGATGGCCCGAATCTGGCTCGCCTGGATGAGGGCAAGGTGTGGATGATGCTCCACACTCCGGATCTGGTTTCAGACCCCGTGGGGGACGACCTCATCACCGACGTGAGCGTCATCGATCTGGGTAAGGGTCGCGAACCGCGCAAGATCCTGACGACGAAGGACCTGTTCGCCTTGACCCCGTTCGGCGGCGGCTTGCTCTCGCGTATCGGTGACGGCCCGTTCCAGATCCTCCAGCCCGACGGCACGTTCACCGATGCGCCGGAGGCCTTCCGCGAGGTCATCTTCCTCGGCGAGGCCACCACACCGGCTGGCACTGCCATCCTGGTGGCGGCGGAGCCCGAGTTCCCAGACAACCGTGCCCGCGTCCTCCTCAACGGCGTCTCCTCGCCGGTGATCAACGGCTGGGTCATCGACGGCGAATGGGTGATGGGCACCACAGTCGAGGGTGCGGCGGCGGATTACGCGATGTACAACTACCTCACCGGCGTCTCGGTGAACCTTCCCGCGACCGAAGGGACCTTCACGCTCCGCGACGGCTACCTGTGGGTGTCGCAGGAAGGGATGGCCAACTACGCGCCGGTCGCGCTGTCCGCCCTTCCGGAGGTCACCTGCGGCTGAACCCGCTGAATGTCCACTCGATGGGGTCACCCCCCTGTTTTTCAGGGGGGTGACCCCATCGAAAGGACATCTACCGGGTTGGATGGCACCAGAACCTTTCGGCGCCCCAGTGCGTTTGGACGCATGAAGGAGGCGCCACATGCCCACCCGAGACCTCAGCGGTGACTTCACCGCGTTTGCCGACCAGCGGCTGCCTCAGCTCGTGCGCATCGCACGTGCCCTGACCGGCAGCCGCGACGCGGCGGACGACCTCATCCAGACCGCCCTGGAGAAGGCCTATCGGTCGTGGCGCAAGGTCGCCTCCCAAACGCAGGACCAGAAGTTCGCCTACACCCGGCGCATCCTGGTCAACTCCGCCTACGACGCCTGGCGTCGCAAGAACCGGCACCGTGCCCATTGGGGCCAGCAGGTCGACGGTGAAGACCGGCCCACGGAAGAGCACGGCCCGGAGAGTCTCGCGGTGGCCGCCGCCAACGTCGATGCGTTGCTTGCTCCTCTCACTCCGCGTGAGCGCCAAGTCATCGTGTTGCGTTGCCTCGCAGATCTGTCCGAGGCCGAGACCGCCCGGGAGCTGGGCATCGCGCTGGGCACCGTCAAGAGCACCGCCGCCCGGGCACTGGCGAAGCTGCGTTCATCCGTTCCCACCCCGATTGGACTCTGACCATGGAACTCGCGCACCTGAAGGACCTCCTCGAGGAAACTCCCAGCCAGACCAGCGTCTCGCCGCGGGCTGTGGCCGCGCAGGTTGATCGACGCCGCCACCGGATCCAGCGTGGCGCGGCGGCGCTGACCGTAGTCGCCGTTGTGGGAGCTGGTGGTGTGGCGTTGGCCATGCAGACTGGGCCCAACGCCATCCCGGTGTCCCCGGCAGCGCCGGCTCCTGACCCGGGCGAGGGAGAAGGCGGATCCCCTGCCACCGATGAGTCCTGCATCATCGAGGCGCCGCCGTCGTGGGATGAACTCATCGACGAGACAAGGAGGCGGCGCATCGTCGACGTGGACGGGCCGTGGCTCGAGCGCACTCGCTATGAGCTGACGTGGCACCGCGGCGGGCAGAGCATCACGTTTGCGCACGACGTCAACATTCTGCCCTTCAGCGCCGTCACCGATGGGCGCTACGTGGTGTATCGCAGCGGCGGGCGAGCGCTGCTGTGGGACTCAGAAAACCCCGGCTGGACCGGGCGGGAGCTGCCAGGCAGCGTCATCGAACACGCGTGGCTCGATGACGGGAAAGTCTGGCTGGCGGATTTCGAGAATGACCCCGGCTCCCCGCGGCGGATAACCAACCTCCGCTTGGTGACCCTGAGCGAGGGAATCGACGCAACCTGGACGCTGCGGGCCGCTGATTTGGAGCCGGTGGGCCCCGTCCTTGGGGGCTTGCAGGTGCGATCTGGGGAGCAGCCGATGCAGCTCCTGCAAGCTACAGGCGAGGTCACGGAGCTGCGCGGCCAGTTGCAGGACAAGGAGGTGTTGGACACCTACCGCGGCTCATCCGGGGAGGTGGCGCTGGTCATGGACCCGGAGACCTCCGAGACCTTCGTGATGAGGGAGAGGCCGGAGCCCCTCCCGGTGAATGGGCGAGCTATCGAGGGGGATTGGGTACTCGGGGCGACGACCGTGGACGAGATGGAGCGGGATGCGCTGTTCAACCATCGCACGGGCGTCACCGTTGTGTTGCCCGGCGGCCGGGATGACTACTCGTTGCGCGAGGGGAACCTGTGGGTGCACGTGGTGGGGGTGGAGCAGAGGCCCCTCGGCCTGTCTGCCCTTCCAGAGGTCACCTGCGGCTGAACCCGCTGAATGTCCACTCGATGGGGTCACCCCCCTGAAAAAGAGGGGGGTGACCCCGTCGAAAGGACATCTACCGGGTTGAGAGCATGGTGATCGCCTGCTGCATCTGGGGCACGAGGTCCTCCATGGTGGTCGCCGTGAAGTGGAGCACGGTCCAGCCATCCAGCGTCAGCAGGTTCCACTTCCTCCGGTCCGAGACGAAGACTCCATGGCTGTTGTGGAATGTCCACCCGTCCACCTCCACGGCCAGCTTGATTTCAGGGATGGCAAGGTCCACGTAGAAGCGTTCGCCCTTGATGACCACAGGATGGTTGGCAACCCACCCATCGATGTGCGCCTTTCGGAGCCTGAGATGCCCATCCACCTCCAGCGGAGACCAGGGGTTTTGGCGGGCCTGACGCACCAATTGGGCCCTCCTCTGGTTTCCCCTCCTGCCCTTGGTGAGATCCAAGGCCCGAGTGAGTTGCTCGACGGTCACGATCTCTTGCCTCAGGGCATCAGTGATGGCTTCGCTGCCAAGGGTGTCGGTGAGGTCAAGCACGGTCAGCGCAACGGATGACATGTAGTGCTGCCCATCCCACCGGACCAGCTGATCCGGGATGGATCTCCTCTCGAAGGCGAAGCCCTTGCTCTGTTGCCTTCTCTCCGCAGCCACCTGCACGGGACCCGTGGGCTGCGAGGTCTTGAAGGTCAGGCGTGCTGCAGTTTCACGGACAAACACGCAATTGGGGTACACCGCACGGGCGGCGGCGACCCTCGCTTCGAATGAGAGGGCCGCCGCGGGCGTGGAGTAGGCATCACCCAGTACTCGCACGAGCTGCCCCTTGGCCCGGTAGTGCTCGATTGAGTGGCCCAGGTGCGGGTGCTCGCTGGGGGTGATGACGAGGTGGCTGTTCAGGATTGAGGTGATCTCGGGGTTCATACCTCCATTGATCGGCAATGGAGGCCGCGATTTTTCATGGATGTTGTGCCCTGTGGATAAGTCGGACGACCCGGTGAATGTCCACTCGGCGGGGTCACCCCCCCCTGAAAAAGAGGGGGGTGACCCCATCGAAAGGACATCTACCGGGTTGTGGACCTCGTCACCCGTGGACCGCCGCGAGGAATACGCTGACACTTTCCCACGACAGCGAAAGGCGACCCCCATGAGCTTGCTCGGACGCTCCTTCCTCAAGGAACTCGACTTCACGCCCGACGAATGGCGCTCCCTCCTGGAGCTCTCCGCAGAGCTGAAGGCCGCCCGACGCGAGGGCCGCGAGGAGCGCCGCCTCGTGGGCAAGCAGGTGGCCCTCCTCTTCGAGAAGACCTCCACCCGAACCCGGTGCGCTTTCGAAGTGGCCGTGGCGGATCAGGGTGGCACCACCACCTACCTGGATCCGGCTGGGTCGCAGATCGGGCACAAGGAATCCGCCGCCGACACCGCGCGCGTGCTCGGCCGCTGGTACGACGGCATCGAGTACCGCGGCACCGGCCAAGACGTGGTGGAGACCCTCGCCGCCCACGCCGGCGTGCCCGTCTACAACGGCCTCACGGATGACTGGCACCCCACCCAGATGCTGGCCGATCAGCTCACGATGCTGGAGCACTCGGACAAGCCGCTGGGCGAGATCGCGTTCGCCTTCATCGGCGATGCCCGCAACAACGTGGGCAACTCCCTGCTGATCAGCGGCGCAATGATGGGCATGGACGTGCGGATGATCGCGCCCACCCAGCAGCAGAACGCCGACGACGTGGTTGCCGAAGCCCGCCGCATCGCCGCCGAAACCGGAGCCCGCATCACCATCACGGATGACACGGATGCCGTCGACGGCGTGGACTTCATCTACACGGATGTCTGGGTCTCCCTCGGTGAACCCAAGGAGGTCTGGGCGGAGCGCATCGCGCTGCTGCGCGGCTACCAGGTCAACGCTGAACTGCTCGCCAAGACCAACAACCCAGACGTGAAGTTCATGCACTGCCTGCCCGCCTTCCACGACCTCAACACGACGGTGGGCCAAAGCCTCTTCGACGAGTTCGGCCTGGAAGGGGTTGAGGTGACCGACGAGGTGTTCGAGTCCGAGGCCAGCATCGTGTTCGACCAAGCGGAGAACCGCATGCACACCATCAAGGCGATCCTCGTGGCCACGCTCGCTGGCTAACCGCCGACACAGCCGCGACCGCACAGCAAAGGGGCCGGGTTCCACATGGAACCCGGCCCCTTTGGCTCAGGGACCCGTCACTTCTCGAACATGACGATGTTGTTGAACACCATCTTCGTCACGGTGCGGTACCCACCACCGGGCTTGGCCTCGATCACGCTGGCCTGCACGTAGCTACGGCAGCCGTTGCCACCGGAGCGAGCGGTGTTGCACTCGGTTTCCCAGTCGCGACCACCGGAGACGAACGTGCCGGTGTTGGCCAGCGGGTTCTTGCCCCAGAGGGCCTTCTTCGCGGGCAGGTAGGTCATGTTGTTGAACTGCCAGCCGTTGGTCTGCACGTACTTGTTGCCCACGCGCTTGACCGTGGTGCCCCAGATCAGCGTGGTGCAGCGCGTGGTCTTGGAGTACGCCTCACAGGTGGTCTTCCAGTCGCGGCCGTTCAGGTTCTTGTGCTCACCAGCCAAGGTGTAGGGAGCAGACGGGACGAATCCCGTGCTGGCCTTCACCGACAGCGGAACGGTGATGGTGGTGCCCGAAGGAGCCGCCTTGAACACGAGCGCCTGGTTGCCGGACACGTTGGCCGGGATCTTCACCGAGACAGTGGCTGCGCCGTTCGCGACGGCGGCCTTGCCCACCTCAACGTTGCCGATGGTGGCGGTGATGGTGGTGTTGGCCAGCTTGGGCGAGACGTTGTCTCCGGTGCCCAGATCCATGTCGAGGTTGGCGAAGGTGTAGGTGGCAGCAGCGCCGCCAGCGGTGGGAGCCGCAGCTGGGAGCTTCACTTCGACGCCGCGCTTCGTGTAATCCGGCTTCAGGGTCTTCTTGCCCTTGACCCAGTCAACCCAGGCCTCGAGATCCGCCCGGCCTGCGTCGGCAGTGTTGACGCCCTTGGCGAAGGTGTGGAAGTTGTCGCCACCGGAGATCAGGAACGAGCCCGAAGCCATGGTGTAGAGCTTGGCGTTGTCAATGGGCTTGCCGTTGACGGTCACCGAGGTGATGCGCTGATCCATCGGCTTGCTGGCGTCGTAGGTGTAGGTCACGTTGTTGGACAGGCCAACCTGGAGGAAGGTGCGGCCCTCGGTGAGCGCCTTGCCGTCCTTGCGCTGCCACTGCTCCTCAAGCACCTGCTTGACCTGCGCGCCGGTGAGCTGCGTGGTGAACAGCGAGTTGGCGAACGGGAGGGTGGTGGCGGCTTCCTTGTAGGTGATGTCACCCTTGTCGAACGACGAGCGGGTGCCGCCCGGGTTCTGGATGCCAATGAAGTTGTCTGCGTTGCCCTTGCCCACGATCTCGAAGAACATCTGGGCCACCATGTTGGTCATGGGGGATTCGGTGTCGCGCTTGTCGGCGTTGCCGGTGGGCGTGGAGATGGCGGCCTCGGCCTGGCCGATGACCTGCTGGCCCACGCGATCTGCCTCAGCCTTGGCGGCGTCAACGAGCTTGGAGATCTCCTTGACGACGGCGTTGTCGGCGTTGACCGCGACAAGCTCGTCGTTGAAGCCCTCCGCCTTGCAGACGGCCTTCGTCTTGGTGTCGACGGCGAGCTCGATCTTGGAGAGAGCCGAAGCGTAGGAGGCCGACTGGACGACGGGGGCGCCGCCGGCGGTCTTCTTCACGTAGGTCTCGTGGGTGTGGGCGGTGAAGACGCCGGCGATGCGCTTGTCCAGCTGGGCCAGCATGGAATCTCCGGCGCCCTCATGGATGGCGGCCACCACGATGTCGGCTTCCTTGGCGTCGAGCACCTTCTTGGTGGTGGCGTTGACCGCGGCCACCGGATCCTCGAAGGTGAGGCCCGTGATGCCACCGGGGGAGACGAGCGAGGGCACGTCCTTGGTGACGGCACCGACGATGGCGATCTTGAGACCGGCCTTCTCGATGATCTGGTATTCCTTCACCGGGGCTGCCACGGCGCCGCTGCGCTTCATGTTGGCGGCCAGGTGGGGGTACTTGGCGCGGGTGTTGACGCGGCCGGAGAGATCGCTCCAGCCCTTGTCGAGCTCGTGGTTGCCCACGGCCGAGGCGTCGATGGCCAGCGCGTTGAGCACGTCGATGGCCACGTTGTCGTCGGTGACCATGGATTCGAAGATGGTGGCGCCAATGTTGTCGCCCACCGAGATGACGGAAACCTTGTCTGCGCCCTTGTCAGCGCGGACCTTCTCCACCGTGGAGGCGAGCGGGAGGATGCCCGTCCATGGCGCCTTGTCGTTGGTCAGGATGCGCCCGTGGAAGTCGTTGAAGCCCAGCAGGGTGATGGTGTCGTTGGCAACGCACGCGGCGGCTGTGTCGGCCTGCGCGGTGGTTGCCGACGCAAACGTGAAGCCGGAAGCAACCAGCGCGGTTGCCGCCAGCGCCGCGGATGCGCGCTTGATGGTCTTGGTCATGTCTCTCCGTTTCAAGGGTTGGACAACATTGATCCCCGTCCACCTGGAGGTGGCTACCTGTCACTCTTTCTGGAGAAAAAGCGCAGGTCAAGCCCGTTGGGCGTTGTTAACGTTGCCTTCACCTTGACTTCACCCCGAGGTGGGGGTTCAGGTGCTCTTGTTCAATTCCCACAAGACTTTCGGGCAACCTGTGGAGGTAGCGCGAACCGGGAAGTGGTGGGTCGTTAAGCTACGCTGGCGTAAGTTACGGTTACGTAGGTTTGCGAGAAGGAGGCTGCGTGCGCGGTCAGAGCCACGACATGGTGCAGCTGCTCACCCCCGAGGGGCAGCGCGTCCAGAACAGCGACTTCGAATTCACCGGGACCACCGACGAGCTCGTCGGTTACCTCCGGGACATGATTCTGGCAAGGCGTTTCGACGCCGAGGCCACCGCCCTGCAGAGGCACGGCGAGCTGGGCCTCTGGCCGCCACTGCTCGGCCAGGAGGCGGCCCAGGTGGGCTCTGCCCATGCGGTGCGCCCCGCAGACGTGGTGTTTCCCAGCTACCGGGAGCACGCCGTCGCCATGGTGTTGGGTGTGCCGCTGACCAACTTCCTCAGCCTGTTCCGCGGCACCGACGGCGGCAACTGGGGCAACCTGGACAAGTTCAAGAACTACCAGATCGTCATCGGCTGCCAAGCCCTCCACGCCACCGGCTACGCCATGGGTCTCCAGTTCGACGGCGTGGTGGGCCCGGATGCCGAGGACCCGGCCGCGGTGATCGTCTACCACGGCGACGGCGCCTCCAGTCAGGGCGATGTCAACGAGGCCTACGTGTTCGCCGCCTCGTACAACGCCCCCGTCGTGTTCTTCTGCCAGAACAACCAGTGGGCCATCTCGGAGCCCATCGCGCTGCAGAGCCGCATCCCGCTGTACGAACGGGCCCGCGGCTTCGGGTTCCCGGGCGTGCAGGTGGACGGCAACGATGTGCTCGCCGTCAAGGCCGTCACGGATTGGGCGATGGATCGCGCCCGGAACGGTGAGGGGCCCACGTTCATCGAGGCGTTCACCTACCGCATGGGCGCGCACACCACGTCGGATGACCCCACGAAGTACCGGGCCTACGCGGATGAGGAGGCGTGGCGCGGGCGAGATCCCATCTCGCGGCTGACCACCTATCTCCGCAACGAGGGCGCCATCGACGACGCGTGGCTCGCCGCCATGGACGACGAGGCCAAGCAGCTCGGCGTCGACCTCCGGGCCGCCATCCCCACCCTCGAATCCGTCACCATGGACGGCCTGTTCCAGACCGTCTACGCCGAGGAATCCGTCGCGCTCGAAGCCCAGCGCCGCGAATACCTCAGCTACGCCGCCGCCGGGGAGGACGCATGACCGAGACGCTCACCATGGCCAAGGCCCTCAACCGGGGCCTGCGCCGCGCGCTCCAGGCGGATCCGAAGGTGCTGCTGGCTGGCGAAGACATCGGCAAGTTGGGCGGCGTGTTCCGCATCACGGAGAACCTCCAGGCGGAGTTCGGCGAGAACCGGGTGATCGATTCCCCGCTGGCCGAATCCGGGATCGTCGGCACCGCCATTGGTTTGGCGATGCGCGGGTACCGGCCCGTCGTCGAGATGCAGTTCGACGGGTTCGTGTTTCCGGCGTTCTCGCAGATCGTGACGCAGGTGGCGAAGCTGCACATGCGCACCGGCGGGCAGACGCCCATGCCCATGGTGATCCGCATCCCCTACGGCGGTGGGATTGGCGCCATTGAGCACCATTCGGAATCGCCCGAGGCGTATTTCGCGCACACGCCGGGCCTGAAGGTGGTGACCTGCTCCAACTCCAACGATGCGTATTGGATGATCCAGCAGGCCATTCAGTCGGATGATCCGGTGGTCTTCTTCGAGCCGAAGCGCCGCTATCACACGAAGTCGACGGTGAACTTCAGCGCGCGGCCGCAGCCCATGCACCAGGCGTCGATCACCCGGTACGGCACCGACGCAACCCTGCTGTGTTACGGCCCCATGGTGAAGACGTGCCTCGACGCGGCCACGGTGGCGGCCGAGGAGGGCACGTCGCTTGAGGTGGTTGACCTGCGCACGTTGAGCCCGGTGGATTGGGTGACCATCATGTCGTCGGTGCGGCGCACCAAGCGCGCCATCGTCGTCCACGAGGCGCCGTTGACCCTGGGGCTGGGGGCGGAGATCGCCGCCAAGCTGCATCAGGACCTCTTCTACGTGATGGAATCTCCGGTGCTGCGCGTGGCCGGGTACGACATGCCGTACCCGCCGTCGCGCGTGGAAGAGGAATACCTGCCGTCCGTGGATCGGATCCTCGACGCCGTCGACCAGTCGCTGGCCTACTGATGGTTGCGTTGACGACGGCGGTTTGGTCGCCGCGATGGGCTCCAAATCTAGATTTGGAGGCACAGACGACCCCGAATCTAGATTTGGGGGTCTTGCCTCACCCTGCCCCCACGGCTCCGAATCTAGATTTGGGGGCACAGACGGGCCCGAATCTAGATTTGGGGCCTAACAAGAGCCCCGTGTACGCGAGGAGACGTCGATGAAGCGCCAATTCCTGCTCCCTGATCCCGGTGAGGGCCTCTTGGAGGCCGAGATCGTGGCCTGGCGGGTCGCCGTGGGCGACGAGGTCGAGGTCAACGACGTGCTCGTCGAAATCGAGACCGCCAAGTCGCTTGTTGAACTGCCCTCGCCGTTCGCCGGCACCGTGACCGCGCTGCTCTACGCCGAGGGCACCACCGTCGACATCGGCAACCCGATCGTCGAGATCGACGACGGCGAAGCGTCGCCGTCGGAGCCCGCCGTAGGCGGCGGCGACACATCGGTTCCTGAGTCAGCCGTTACCGGAGAGGGCGGCACGTCGGTTCCTGAGCCAGCCGTTACCGGAGAGGGCGGCACCTCGGTTCCTGAGCCAGCCGCCGCCGACGAAGGAGGCGCGCGGGTGGTCGAAGGACGCCAAGCCGACGCGCCCACCCCGGCCACCGACGACGCGCCCACACCGAACCTGGTGGGCTACGGCGCTTCGGACACGCCGTCGACGCGCCGTCGCCGCCGACACCAGGCCCCGCCCCGCGACACCACCCACGCCAAGGAAGCGCTCTCCGCCGCCTACGGCCAGCACGAGCCCGGCCGCCGCCCGGATGAGGTGCACCCCGCCGAGCCCGTCCACGCCCAGGCCACCGGCGATCCGCTGCCCACGCCGGGCACCGCGCCGTCGGAATCCATGCTGGTGCTGGCGTCGGACCCAGGCGATTCCAGGGCCAAGCCCCCCGTGCGCAAGTACGCGCAGGATCTGGGCGTCGATCTCAGCACGGTCGTCGGTACCGGCCCCGACGGCACCGTCACCCGCCGCGACGTGGAGGCCGCCGCTGCGTTCCAGTTCCTGGACGAGCAGCCCAAGCAGGGGCGCATCCTCAACGACCAGGCGTCGTTCCAGGCCCAGGCCTC
>JAUNUF010000014.1:0-842 GCA_030538315.1 Propionibacteriaceae bacterium | reverse complement strand
TTCCAAGGTTCCTTCCAAACCCCTCCCGGCGAGCAGTTCCAGACCCACGCCGGCACGTCGTTCAGCGGCTCGTCCTTCGGGGGTGGCTTTGGGCCGACGGAGGGCTTGGGCGGTTTCGACCCCTTCGAGGGTCGCGCGGAACGCCGCGTCCCCATCAAGGGTGTGCGCAAGGTCACGGCCGACAACATGGTTCGATCTGTATCTACCAAGGTGCATGTCACCGAGTGGATCACCATCGACGTCACCGGCACGATGGAATTCGTCGAGACCCTGAAGGGCCGCCGCGAGTTCACCGGCCTGCGCGTCTCGCCGCTGCTGGTCTACGCCAAGGCGATCTGCCTGGCGCTGCAGCGCAACCCGGATCTCAACACGAGTTGGGATGAGGAGACGCAGGAGATCGTCTACCACCGCGACGTGAACCTCGGCATCGCGGCCGCCACGCCGCGCGGTTTGATGGTGCCCAACATCAAGGGCGCG
This sequence comes from Propionibacteriaceae bacterium, assembly GCA_030538315.1. Lineage (GTDB taxonomy): Bacteria > Actinomycetota > Actinomycetes > Propionibacteriales > Propionibacteriaceae > Arachnia. The sequence goes on along the minus strand of JAUNUF010000014.1, from coordinate 365 downwards.
CATCGCCTGAGCCTGTTGCAGCTGTGCCAGGCCGTGAACCAGCTGGTGCAGGTGTCCCGCGAGGGCAAGCTGCAGCCGTCGGATTACTCGCACGGCACGTTCACGATCACCAACGTGGGCGTCTTCGGGATCGACGCTGGCACGCCCATCATCAATGGCGACGAGTCGGCGATCTTCTGCATGGGCTCGATCGACCGCCGCCCCTGGGTGGTGGGCACGGGCGCCGACGAGCGCGTCGAGCCGCGGTGGGTGACCACGCTCGCGGTGGCGTTCGATCATCGGATCATCGACGGCGAGCAGGGCTCGCGCTTCCTGCACGACGTCGCGTCCATCCTCGCCGAGCCTGCGCTCGCGCTGCTCTACTG
>JAUNUF010000133.1 GCA_030538315.1 Propionibacteriaceae bacterium | reverse complement strand
AGGTCAACACCAAGCTGCTCGACATCCAGGTCAACGTGGGCCGCACCGGCCGCGTCACCCCCTTCGGTGTGATGGAGCCGGTGTTCGTGAGCGGCTCGACTGTGGAGATGGCCACCCTGCACAACGCCTTCGAGGTGGAGCGCAAGGGGGTGCTCATCGGAGACACGGTGGTGTTGCGCAAGGCGGGAGACGTCATCCCGGAGATCGTCGCGCCCGTGGTTGCGCTGCGCGACGGCACCGAGCGGCCCTTCGTCATGCCCACCCAGTGCCCGTCCTGCGGCACGGAGCTGCGGCCGGAGAAGGAGGGCGACAAGGACATCCGCTGCCCCAATTCGCAGACCTGCCCCAGCCAGTTGCGCGAGCGGCTGTTCAGTCTCGCCTCGCGCGGCGCCTTCGACATCGAGGCACTCGGCTGGAAGGGCGCAGATGCGCTGCTCAGCGCCGGCCTGCTCGCGGATGAGGGAGATCTCTTCACGCTCACGGAGGCAGATCTGCTGAAGACAGATCTCTACACGCGCGGCAGCCGCGATGGCCGCGTGCTGTCGACGGTGGGGGAGAAGCTGCTGGCCAACCTGCAGGCCGTCAAGGAGCAGCCGCTCTGGCGCGTGCTGGTGGCGCTGTCCATCCGCCACGTGGGCCCCACCGCTGCGCGGTCGCTGGCCACGCGCTTCGCGTCCCTGGATGCCATCCGCTCCGCGTCGCTGGAGGAGCTTGCCTCCACAGACGGCGTGGGCGGCGTGATCGCCGAGTCCGTGCAGAACTGGTTCACGGTGGATTGGCACGTGACCATCGTGGACAAGTGGGCTGCAGCCGGCGTCCGGATGGCAGATGAGGCGAACGACGCCACGCCGCGCACTCTGGAGGGGCTCACCGTCGTGGTCACCGGCTCCCTCGTGGGCTTCACGCGCGACGGCGCGAAGGAGGCCATCATCAGCCGCGGCGGCAAGGCAGCGGGCTCCGTCAGCAAGAACACCGACTACGTGGTGGTGGGTGAAAGCGCCGGCTCCAAGGCAGTCAAGGCCGAAGAGCTGGGCCTGCCCATCCTCGACGAGGCCGGTTTCGTCACCCTTCTGAACAGCGGCCCGGCGGGGCTGGAATAGTAGGAGCCATGCGAATCCACATTGCCACTGATCATGCTGCGTTCGAGCTGAAGAACTACCTCGTTGAGCGCCTCCAAGAGGACGGCTACGAGGTGGTTGACCACGGAGCCCACGAATACGATGCGCTCGACGACTACCCGCCCTTCGTGCTGCCCTGCGCCGAAGCGGTGGTGGAGGAGGGCGCCCTCGGGATCGTGCTGGGCGGCTCCGGCAACGGTGAGCAGATCGCCGCGAACAAGGTGAAGGGCGTGCGCGCTGCGTTGGCCTACAACGTCGAGCTCGCCACGCTGGCCCGTGAGCACAACAACGCCAACATCGTCTCGCTGGGCGGCCGCATGCAGTCGCTCGAAGAGAGCTACGACATCGTCAAGGCGTTCGTGACCACGGAGTTCCCCGGTGAGGAGCGCCACCAGCGCCGCATCGACCTGATCACCGAGTACGAGAACCGGTAGTCGCTGATTTCGACACGGTCGGGCCTTCGTTCCTCAGGGCGACCAGCTCACTCAGCGTGAGGGCGACCGGCTCAATCAGCGCTTCTTCGGGTTGAGGCGGCGGAAGCGCTCCTGATCCTCGGTGCGACGGTCGCGCTGGGGGAGCAGGCGGGCGCGCAGGGCCCGGTCCTTGTCCACCAGCCCAGACACGCCGTCGCGCCCAAACTCGCGGCGCTGCTGCTCCTTGTTCATGGGCGCAGTCTACGACGGCTAGGCTGGCTGGATGCCTGAAGGTCACGTCATCCACCGGCTCGCCTCGGAGTACACCACCACCTTTGGTGGGGCCCAGGTGTCGGTCACGTCCCCGCAGGGGCGTTTCGATGCCGCGCCGCTCGACGGCTCGATCTTCGAGCAGGGCGAGGCTGTGGGCAAGCACCTGTTCCTCGATTTCTCGACGGGCGACATCGTGCACATCCACTTGGGGCTCATCGGCAAGATTCGCTTCGAGCCCCTCGCCCCGCCCGTGGGGGAGGTGCGGCTGCGCATCCACAACGGGCGGACCGCAGCGGATCTGCGCGGCCCACAATATGGTGCCGAACCATCACGCCAGAGGAACGCGACGCCGTCGTCGAGGCCAGCGGCCCAGACCCCCTTCGTTCAGATGCAGATCCGGTCAAGGGCTACGAGCGGGTGCGCCGCTCCGGCAAGTCCATCGCTGCGCTGCTGATGGATCAGAAGGTGGCAGCTGGCGTGGGCAACATCTTCCGGGCCGAGGTGCTGTACCGACATCGGCTTGATCCCACTGTGCCCGGCAAGCAGATCGACCGCCGCACCTGGGACGCCCTGTGGACGGATCTGGTGGGGCTCATGCAGTACGCGGTGGGCAAGGGCCGCATCGACACGGTGCGCGACGAGCACGGCCCAGAGGCCCAAGGCCGCGACCCCCGCGAGGACCGGCACGGCGGCGAGGTCTACGTCTACCGGCGGGCTGGTCAGCCCTGCCTGGTGTGCGGATCCGAGATCCGCACGGCCATGCTTGAGGGCCGTAACATGTACTGGTGCGGGCGCTGCCAGCGTCGAAAGCGTGCCTCCTGACCGGAGGCGGGAAGAGGTGACGTGAGCCTGGAACTCACCGGGGTGGTCAGCGAACACTTCGAGACGCGGGCGCGGCCAGACGGATTCGAGATCACCGGAGACGGCCGGCTGCGCCGCCTCAGTGTGGAGTTCGGCGACGGCTGGGAACCGTTGGACCACGCCGTCGACGAGGTGGGCATCCAACTGCGCCACCCGGCAGGTGTCACCGCTCAGGTTCAGGTGACCTCAGGGCCCCGCGTCAGGTTGCAGGTGGTGCTGACCTCCGAGCGCGACGAGGTGGTCACCGTTCCAGGGCCGCTTCTGCGGGTGGAGGGCGAACTGCCCGCCATCTGCTGGCTCGCCGAGGCATCCGGCGAAATCGTATTGCCGTCAGAGCGTGGCCCCGGCCTCCTGACGCAGCGGCGAGGCCTCTGCACCGATGGGCCTGAGCCGGGCACCGCCTACCTGCTGGAGAGCGAGCCGCTGCTGCGCGCGAGGGCGTCCATGGCGTCGTCGTGGACGTATGAGGCGCAGCAGGGAGACATCCTCGACATCCCCGGCGAGCCGTCCTGGTTCCCGTTCGACAGGTATCCCGCGCTGGGCCACAGCGTGGAGCTGAGCGTGCCGGACGGGCTTGTGGCTGCCGATGACGAGGTGCGGGTCACGGAGGAGGACGGCGAATTCGAGCTGTTTCCACCGCTGGGCCTGTCAAACGTCGGCGTTTGGGGTCCGGCTGGCCGCACGCTGCTGGAGATCGGCTCCAGACACGATGCCGAACGTCTCCGGGAGCGCATGGCTCAAGGCCGCATGGTCGACGACGCGTGGGCCTATGTGGCCGTGCGGCACATGATGGAGAGCTGGACTCCGGACGAACTGGTGGACAGGGTTGATTTCGTCCTGGGCCAGGTCCTGGAAACGCCGACGGCGTGGAGCGCAGCCGCGGCACACCTCGCCACCCAACTGGGGTTGCCGCTGGAGGACGAGGCGCAGGAGGCGGCCACCCAGGTGCTCTCGCGGGGCCGCACGGACGACGTGATCCTCCTGGCCATGCACGGGCTCGTGCCCATCGACCTGTTGGGCGGCGGCTGGCCCATCGGCAACTTCGCGGAGTTGGGTGTGGAGGCCCTGTCGCGCATCGGCTACGGCCGCGTGCGCTCGGCTGGCCCGGCGTTGCGGGGCCGCGATGTGGCTGTCGCGAAGCTCTTCGCCGCAGGCCTGGGAGAAAGCGAGCAGGGGCTGCGCGCCTCGTCGTACGCCATGGTGGCCGAACACCGGTTGCTGTGCGTGCTGTCCGTGCAGGCCTCGCCGCTGGATCTGGCCTGGCTCTCGATTGGATGACAGAAGTCACCCCACATCGGTGACATCGTCCCCTCGGCGCACAGTCGCTGAGGCGCGAGGCTTGAGGCATGACAACAGCAGCCATCCAGCTCACCGGCCTCACCAAGACCTATGGGTCCCTCACCGCCGTTGACCGGCTCGATCTCGACGTTCCCGCTGGCCAGATCCTCGCGATGCTCGGCCCCAACGGCGCCGGGAAGTCCACCACCACCGAGATGATCATCGGGCTCACCCAGCCCGACGCCGGCTCGGCCAAGGTCTTCGGTCTGGAGCCGACGACGGCCGTCAGGGCCGGGCGCACCGGCGCCATGTTGCAGAACGGTGCGCTGCTGGCCGACACCTCCGTGCTGCGGCTCCTCAAGATGATGCACGGCGTGCATGCGCGGCCGCTCCCGCTCGCCGAGGTCATCGACCTGGCCGACGTGAGCAAGTTCCTCAAGACCAGCACTGCCAAGCTGTCCGGCGGCCAGGCCCAGCGCGTACGCTTCGCGTTGGCCATCATGGGCAACCCGCAGCTGATCATTCTGGATGAGCCCACCGTCGGCCTCGACGTGGATGCCCGGCGCCGGTTCTGGCAGGTGATGGGCGACCTCACCAGCAACGGCCGCACCGTGGTGTTCGCCACCCACTACCTGGACGAAGCCGACGAGTTCGCGGACCGGATCGTGGTGCTCAACGATGGCAGGCTCGTGGCCGACGGCACCGGCACCGAGATCAAGCAGCGGGTGGGCGGGCGTCACGTCAGCTTCCGCGGGCCTGAGCGCGACTGGAGGCAGATTGCCGCCGTCGTGGGTGTGGAGGTTGATGGCGGCCGAGTCACGCTCAACAGTTCCGACGCCGATGCCACCCTCCGCGCC
>JAUNUF010000132.1 GCA_030538315.1 Propionibacteriaceae bacterium | reverse complement strand
CGGGTGGTGCCTCGCAGCCGGGGAAGGCGCATCCTTGGTCTCTCAGGGTGAGGGCTGCGCGGATGGTGGGGGTGAACAGCCGGTGTTCACGCCCCACATCCAATGGTTCAGACTTCGAGCCGAGCACCGCAGGGATGATCCCCGCATCACACGCCAGCCGGCGTGCTTCACCAGCGGAGATGCTGTCGATCTCAGGGATCCCGATCAGATCGGTGCTGCCGAGCCCGGTCAGCAGCGTGTCGAGGTTGACGCCGACGTAGACGTGGGGCCGGTCACCACCGTGGGCGGGTAGATCCTTGGAGTTGGCGGCGATGCCTGCCCACAACACCAGAGCATCAGCACGCCGCGCATCAGGGGCAGGCAGTTGGTTGGTCTCCCGGTAGGAGGAGATCGACGGCATCAACGCGTCAATCTGCGCCTTGAGTAGTGCCATCTGCGCTTCGGGGAGGACGGCTCGCATGATGCCGGTGCCGTGGCCGTCGAAGCTGAACCTGACGGACCGGTTGCGTTCAGCAGCCCGGTCCTGCGCGGCGAGGCGTTTGGCTTCTTCTTCGTCGGCGCCGTCGGGGTCCACAACTTCATAGAGGCGGGCTGCGAGTTTCCGCAGGTCTTGGGGTCCGAAGCTGTGGGCGTGTTCGAGGATGGTTTCCTGACACTGCGCCAGTTCGGAACGCGTCAGTTGAGACGGCAGTTTGCGGAGCCCGTCGATGATGGCTCGGGTCTGCTCCACCGAGATGCGCCCCTCATTGAGAGCTGCTGCGATGAGTGGGAAGCGCTCTCCGAGGTCGGTGGCGAGTTTCAAGGCGGCTGTGGCCTGCTTCGTCGTGGTGCGCAGCGAGTGGCGTTCTTGGTCAAGGACTTTCTCTGCGCCGCTGAGCCGGGCTTGGTGGAGGGCGTGGAGGCGGAAGCCGGCGAGTTGGGCTTCGACTTCGGTGACGATCTCCAAGGTGAGGGCTGTGGTGTGGCCTTCCGCATCTGTTAGTGAGGAGATGCCAGTTTCCCAGAGGGTAGCAACGAAGTGTTGCGCTGCGTGCTGGATCTCGTTCATGTGAATCATTCTTGCTGCACGCACTGACAAAAATAGGACCGCATGCCCTCTCAACCGGCAGGGGTAGGTAACGGTTCAATAACGTTCGCCGAGGGGCTGGTTGTCAGCGTCCGTCATAACCCTTGACCCGGCCGCAGCCCCATGTGCTATCCATGTTCGAAGCGCATGAAGGCTACGACGAAGTGGAGGCGCATCCGTGGCGGTCCGGGTACGAGCCGACTTGGCAACCATCCCCACCTACAAACCGGGCAGATCTCCGGCGCAGGGCGCCGCGACGTGGTTCAAGCTCTCGTCCAACGAGTCTCCCTACCCGCCGTTGCCGTCGGTGAGTGAGGCAATCACGCTCCAAGCGTCGATGGTGCACCGCTACCCAGACGCCGCCGTCGAGGAACTGACCCGGGCCACGGCAGCGAGGCTCCAGGTGCCATCGGATCGCATCGTGTTTGGTGCTGGCTCGGTGGAATCGATCTCCCAGGTGATCCGCACCGTCGCAGGAGCGGGCGACGAGGTGATCTATGCCTGGCGCTCGTTCGAGGCCTACCCCATCCTCACCAGAGGGGCCGGCGCCACCCCCGTCGAGGTGCCGCTCACTGCGGATCACCGCCACGACCTGCCGGCCATGCTCGCGGCCATCACCCCGGCGACGCGTCTGATCATCGTCTGCACGCCCAACAACCCCACCGGAACGGCCGTCAACCCTCAGGAGCTGGCGGAGTTCGTGGCGCAGGTTCCCCCGGAGATCGCCATCCTGATCGACGAGGCGTATTACCAGTTCAGCGACCACCCTGACGCCGCCGTCGGCCTCGCCATCGGGCGCGAACACGAAAACGTCATCGTGGCGCACACCTTCTCGAAGGCCTATGGGCTGGCGGGGCTGCGGATCGGCTACGCGCTGGCTCCGCAAAACGTTGCGGAAGCCATGCGCAAGGTGGCGCTGCCCTTTGGCGTCACCAACCTGGCCCAAGCAGCCGCCCGAGCCTCCTACGACGCGGACGCGGAGCTGACGCAGCGGGTGCGCTACATCGTCGCCGAGCGGGAGCGCGTGGCCAGTGCCCTCGCCGCCGACGGCTGGCGCCTCCCGCGCAGCGAGGCCAACTTTCTGTGGCTGCCGTTGGGTGAGGCGACGGATCTGGGCGCCCGCACGTTCGAGGAACACGGCCTCATCGTGCGTGCCTTTCCGGGCGAAGGTATCCGCGTGACGATCGCGGAGGACGAGGCCAACGACCGCATCATCGAGGCGGCCAGCCGCCTCAAGGGCCAGGGCGGGTGACAGGCGTGACGGTTCCGCGCCGCGTGGCCGCCGCGATTGCGCCCCACATCCATCACGTCTTCGGGTTGATGGGCAACGGCAACGCCCATGTCATCGACGCCTTGCGTGAGCTCGGCGTCCCGTTCACCGCTCTGCGCCACGAGGCGGGGACCGTCGCCGCAGCTGATACGTACTGGCGTGCCTCCCGGTGCCTGGCCGTGGCAACCACCACCTACGGCGCCGGCTACACCAACACGCTCACCGCCCTGGCGGAAGCCGCTCAGGCGCGGATCCCGCTCATCCTTCTGACCGGGGGAGAGCCCCTGACAGGGCCGCGGCCCTGGGATGTCGATCAGGCCGCCATCGCCAAAGCTGTGGGAGCGGCGTACGTGCGCGTCGGTTCTGAGGAGCCTGCAGATGCGGTCCACCAGGCAATCCGTACTGCGCTCGGAGAACGGCTCCCCGTCGTCCTTGACCTGCCCTACGACCTGACCCGAGCGGAGTCCCCGACGGGTCCGTTACCGGAGCCGGGGGTGCTGTGGCCAGAGGGTGTCGTGCCTGATCAGGGTGCCGTGGGTGAAGCAGCGCGCGTGCTCAGCAGCGCCCAACGCCCCGTGATCCTGGCCGGGCGCGGAGCTCACGACGCCGACGCGAGCCCCGCCCTGACGCTCCTGGCCGACGCCGTGGGTGCACTCACCGCCGAAACCGCCTTGGCGCGCGGCCTGTTCGCCGAATCGCAACATCACCTGGGCGTTACCGGTGGGTTCGGTCACGAGCAGGCGATGGCGCTGTTCCGCGAAGCCGACGTCGTGGTGGCGGCTGGCGCCAGTCTGTCGCAGTTCACCATGCGCTTTGGGGAACTGCTCGGCCCGGAGGCGAAGCTGATCCAGATCGACGATGCCCCAGCGCCGACGAATCCGCGCGTCGACCTGCATGTGCTGGGAGATGCCCGGCTGGCAGCGGAGGCGCTGCTCGATGCGCTCGGCCCCGTGGCAATCGATTCCGGGTGGCTGGGGCGTGCCACGCAGCTTCAGCCTCGCCAGCGCGACGCTGGGGTGGGCGTATGCGCCGACGGCCGTCTGGATCCGCGCTCGGTCTCGTCGTGGCTCGCGGAGCTTCTGCCAGCGAATCGGGTTGTCGTGACTGACGGCGGCCACTTCATCGGCTGGCCCAACACCCATTGGCCAGTGGTATCACCCGAACGCATGATCATGGTGGGAACCGCGTATCAGACTATCGGCCTCGGTTTCCCCTCTGCAGTGGGTGCCGCAATGGCGATCGAGGGTGCGACGGTGGTGCTGGCGACCGGCGACGGCGGAGGCTTGATGGCGCTGGCAGACCTGGAGTCTGTCGTCCGCGCGTGCCCGAGCGCCATGGTGGTCGTCTTCAACGACGCGGCCTATGGCGCCGAAGTGCACCTCTACGGGGAGATGGGTCTGGACCAAGGGCCCATGCGAATTCCTGAGGTAGATTTCGCCGCCGTCGGAGAGGCTTTGGGCGCCACCGGGATCGTGGTGCAGTCTCCAGCTGATCTGGATGCCGTGCGGCGCTGGGTTGAAGCCGGGGCGAGGGGCGCCGTCGTGGTGGATTGCCGAATCTCGAGCACCGTGGTGGCAGACCACCAGCGCGAGATCCAGCGCATCAACGGCGTCATTCCAAAGGACTAGTTGCCACGGAGAGGGGTGGTCGGGGCGACAGGACTCGAACCTGCGGTCTCCTGCTCCCAAAGCAGGCGCGCTAGCCACTACGCTACGCCCCGGTGAGCGTGGAAACCCCCGTTGACAAGGGGCTCCACGACCTCGAGCGGATGACGGGAATCGAACCCGCGTAGCTAGTTTGGAAGACTAGGGCTCTACCATTGAGCTACATCCGCAGAACCGCCGTTGAGTGTATCAGCGATCTGCCGGAACCTGACAAACTGTGCTCGGCACCGCCCGGAATCTAGCGGCTGAGGAACGCCTGCAGTTCGTCGAGTCGCCGCTCGGCGACCTCGCGACCCGAGTGGAAGACCTGCCGCAGCACGGGCACACGGCGCTCGGAATTCTTGATGGGCATCTGATCCGGGAAGATCAGGAACGCCCGGCCCTGGCGCTCCAGTTCGAACAACTCATCCAGCGTCCGATTGTAGTTTGCGGGGCGCTCCAACACGCCCCTGGCGATGGCCGGATACTCCCGGAACAGACGCCGGTAACCCGCGGGGAAGCGGGCGGCTGACTTGCGATAGCCACGGGTGCGGGTCATCACGACGACGAACTTCTCATAGCCGTCCGCCTGGGCCGCGTCGAGGGCGAAGCCGCCTGTGGGGCCAAGTGCGCCGTCGCAGTAGAGCTCGCCATCCACCGTGGTCAGCGGCATGAGCAGCGGCATCGTGGAGGAGGCCCGCACGCGCTTCATGAGATCCGTCATGCGGGTGATGTCGCTGCGGTTCCAGTAGACCATCTCACCGTCGTGGCAGCGCATCGCACCGATGGCCAGTTCGACGGGGTTGTCCTGGAATGTCTGCCAGTCGAAGGGGAGCGCCTGGTGGGGGAGTGAGGTGCGTTCGTAGATGAATTCCGCGTTGAACATGCCCTTGCCCCGCACCCAGGTGCGCCAGTTTCCGAACTCCG
>JAUNUF010000131.1 GCA_030538315.1 Propionibacteriaceae bacterium | reverse complement strand
CCTGCCTTGTGTGAAGACGCCTGCCTTGCTGAGGTAGGCGCCTGCCGTCTTTGAAGGTGCCTGCCCTGCAGAGCAGGCACGTGTACTTAGGGCAGGCGCTGTCCAGCCGTAGACTCCGGGGCGTGAGTGAACTGACCATCCAACCGGGCCCCGGCGTGCCCGAGGGCTTGGTGATCCCCGCGGGTGAGTTCTCCGAGCGCTTTGCCCGGGCATCTGGGCCCGGTGGGCAGGGTGTCAACACCACGGACAGCCGGGTGCAGTTGTCCTTCGACGTGGCTGCCTCGGCGGTGCTCACCGAGGCGCAGCGTCGTCGGGTGCTGCACCGGTTGCGGCACCGGTTGGTGGGCACGGTGCTCACCGTGGATGCGGCGGAGAAACGCTCCCAGTTCCAGAACCGGACGGCCGCCCGCGAGCGCATGGCGGCGCTGCTGCGCGAGGCGTTGGTCCCGCCGCCGCCGAAGCGTCGCGCCACCCGGCCCACCCGCGGCTCGGTGGAGCGCAGGCTGGCCGCGAAGCGCCGAACGGCCGAAATAAAGGCCGCTCGGCGTCGCCCTCAAGATTGAGGCCCAACCAAGACAGCGTTATTCCTGCAGATCTCGCCCCATGCGCCGACATCTGCAGGAAAAACCCAGTCGTAGAAAACGCAGACGCGGAAAAGTCAGGCGTCACCGCAGCTCCTCGGTTCGAGGAGTTCAACGACGCGAGCATCCAGGAGGACAACCTGGGCCGGGGCTTCTGGGCGGCTGAGCCCTACGTCGGCACGAAGGAGACGTGGACCTACCCGGAGTTGCGGCTCGTGCTGGAGCGCTACCTGATCGACAGGGACGGCAAGCGCCGCGAGTTCTGGAACTGGACGCACTGCCTGACCCCGGACCAGGTGACTGAGGAGCTCGAGGCCGCAGGGTTCGTCGTCGACTCGCTCTTCGGCGACGTGGCAGGTGCCCGGTTCGACGAGGAGGCACCCAGCTTTGCAGTGCTGGCGCGCGTGGCGTGAGCAACGCTCTGGGGAGAGCTCTGGTGGTTCTAGGCTCAGACCCGTCGACGGGAGAGGTCATGGCCACCTACATTCGCGGACACCACGCCAGCGTGGTGGCGTCGCATGGCGCGAGGACCATGGCGGACAGCGCGGCCTACCTCGCTCCTCAACTCAGGCCGGGCATGTCGGTGCTCGACGTGGGCTGCGGCCCCGGGAGCATCACACTGGACTTGGCTGCCGCCGTGGCCGGCGAAGGGGCTCGCGTGGTGGGCGTTGAGAACACCTCGGCACCGCTTGAACTGGCGCGGCGCAACGCCGCGCAGCGTGGTGACACACTGGTCGAGTGGGAGCTCGCTGATGCCTACGGCCTGCCGTTCGAGGACGGCACGTTCGACGTCGCGCACGCCCACCAGGTGCTGCAGCATCTGGCTGATCCCGTGGCCGCGCTACGGGAGATGGCGCGCGTCACCAGACCCGGCGGGCTCGTGGCCGCCCGCGACGCGGACTACGGAGGGATGATCTGGTACCCTCCGCTGCCTGGCCTGACGCGCTGGCTGGACGTCTATCGACAGACGGCCCGTGCCAACAACGGAGAACCGGACGCGGCCCGGCACATGCTGGCCTGGGCCCACGCGGCCGGCCTGACGGACGTGCAGGTCAGCACATCCACGTGGCATTACTCCGGCGACGAGGGCCGCGCGTTCTGGGGCGGTCAGTGGCAGAAGCGGGCGCTGGAATCAGCATTCGCGACTCAGTCCGTCGAGGCGGGCGTTGCGACGCCCGACGAGCTGCCCGGGATTGCAGAAGCGTGGCGCGAGTGGTCCGAAGACCCCGATGCGTGGTTCGCCATGTTGCACACCGAGATCCTGGCGCGCATCTAACCCGCCCGGCCGATGAGGAGCATGTGGGGCCCAGCCTCGCGTAGGCCCGGGTGCAGCGAGTACTCCCGAGCGATCTGGAGCTGGGACTCGAACGACGGGTGATCCGCCGGCAGGTACTCCGCCGCCAACGCGAGCGGACCCTCGACGCCGTGGATGGCCTCAACCGTGAGCCCCGCCTCCTCCGCCTCCGAGTGGAGCTCCGGCCCTGTGTGGAAGTGCCCGAAGGGGAAGGGGATCTCGGGGGCGTCGTGCCAACCGTCGGCGAGGATCTGGGCGCCCTCGTCAAACCACGGTTCGAGGCCCTGCTCCGCCCGTTCGAAGTAGGAATCCGTGAACGCCGACATGCGGCTGATGACCGCCGCGATCACCAGGCCGCCAGGCTTCACGACGCGGCTCGCCTCGCGGAGCGCGCCCACCCGATCCGCGCGCGACTGCAGGTGGTACAGCGGCCCCAGCAGCAGGGCCGCGTCGAACTCGCCGTCGCTGAAGGGGAGCTGCCGGGCATCGCCTACGAGCGCGTCGAACGTGCCATGCCGGCGCGCCTCCTCCACCTGGTACGCCACCGGATCCACCAGCACGACGGCGTACCCGGCCTCAGCGAGGGGCGCGGCGTAGACGCCGTTGGCGCCTCCGATGTCGGTGATCCGGGCGCCCGCGGGCACGGCCCCCTGGACGAGCTCGAGCGTGCGCACGAACTCCAGCCGCCCACCCAGCGACTTGCTCAGGCGGCGCGCCTCATTGCCCGTGGAGTAGTAGACGTGGAGTTGCTCGTCGATGCGCTGCTGGAACGTCATGGGAGCAGGCTAACGCCCGGCTATGTCATGAAACACTGAGGCATGGCATCCAACGAGAGTGTGCGTGAACCCCGGCTGACCGGGCACAGGGTGGAGAAGGCCGTCTACCTGGCCAAGAACAACCGTGGGGCGGAGGTGCGCATCGGCAGCTCCGACCAGGAGGGCGTGTTCTCGCCCGGCGAGCTGCTGCAGTTGGCGGCCGCAGCGTGTGCTTCGCTGACGGCGGATCACGTGCTGAGCAACAGGCTGGGGCCGGATTTCGACGCGTCCTTCGCCGTCGACGGCGTGGGTGAGCAGAACCGATACACCAGCATCGATACGCAGTTCACCGTCGACATGTCGGAGCTCGATCCAGCCCGTCATGAGGCGCTCATCGAACGAGCGCTCGGCGCCATCGAACGCCTCTGCACCGTGGCCCGCACGCTCAATTCTGGCGCCACCACCGCCGTGAACCTGACCCCAGACGACGGGCGCGCGTGAGCGTGCTCGACGCCCTGGCCAGGGCGGATCTTCATCGCCTCGGCTTCCGGGAGGCGGACGCCCGTGACGTCGCCGGCCTGATCGACGCCCTGCCATCTGACCCGGCGCGGCTTGCGCGGGTGGAGGCTCTGGCGACGCGGTTCCGCAGCCAGGTGGGTGACTTCTTCCGTACTGACCTAGGGGTTTCGGAAGACAACGACCTTGCCGCCCTCGAGGAAGGCCTCGTCACCATGCTGGCCCTCGTGGCCGTGGCCGAGGACGTGCACGCCGAGATGGTGCGCCGCGGCGTGCCCGACGACGTGGCCTGGGCGTCTCTGGCGGATCTCGGCCAGCAGGCACACATCTTCCGGCAGGTGTTTGGCTTCTTCGGGCTCCTCGCACGGGGGTGGTGTGCCAGCAACTACACCGGCAGGCTCCTCTGGCTGGGGCGGCTGCAGTACACACTCGAGCGCGACGACGAAGGCACGTTCATGGGCGTGCACATCCCCGAGAGCGGGCCGCTCACCCCGGATGCTGTCGACGAGTCCCTGGCCTGGGCGCGGCGCCTAGCGCCCACAGTGTTCGCCGAGTATGACGTCGAGCGTTTCATGATCTACTCCTGGCTGCTGGATCCCGGGGTCGCGGGGTTGTTGAACCCGGAGTCGAACTTCGCGCGGTTCGCGCAGCGCTTCGAACTGACCGGAGCCGGCAGAGACGGGTGGCGGGACGCGTTGTTCTACGGTTTCCGGAGCGAGCCGGCCTTGCAGCCGGTGGATCTCAGTGCGCTGCCTGCCGACACTTCGCTGAGGCGTGCGCTGCTGCGCCAGATCGACGGCCCAGGTGTGCGGACGCTCGGGGGACGGCTGAGGCGCTGACCTCTCAACCCGGCAAATGTCCACTCGATGGGGTCACCCTCCCCAAAAACGAGGGGGTGACCCCATCGAGTGGACATCTACCGGGTTCCACCGAGGGTCACCCGGCTAGGCTGGCCCGACTTGTTCTGCGACGACGGAGAGACAATGACCCGCCCCATTCTGCTGAGTGTCGACGACGGCCTTGCACGGCTCACCCTCAACCGACCCCACCGCCTCAACGCCTTCAACGCCGAGCTCGCGCACGCCTGGACACACGCCGTCGCGGAGGTCACCTCTCGCGACGACGTGGGGGCCGTGCTGCTCAGCGGCAACGGCCCGGCGTTCTGTGCGGGCGGCGACGTCGCGGACATGGCGGCCACCATGAGCGGTGGCTCCGAGGTTGCTGAGCTTGCGCGCACCATCAACGAGGGAATCCTTGCGTTGACAAGGTCAAACGTTCCCGTGGCGGCGGCCCTGCATGGCGCCACCGCCGGAGGCGGCTTGGGCATCATGCTGTGCAGCGACTACGCCGTCGCGGGCGAGTCCGCGCGCATCGGCAGCAAGTACGCCAGCATGGGCCTGACCCCGGATCTCTCGGTCACGGCGCAACTCGTCCGGGCCGTGGGGGAGCGCCGTGCTCTGCAGTTGGTGTTGACGGAGCGGCTGCTCTCCGCGCAGGAAGCCCTGGAATGGGGCCTGGTGGCCGAGGTTGTCCCGGACGACGGCGTGCTCGCCCGCGCGGAAGAGGTCGCCCGCTCCTGGCTCACCGGGGCTACCGGTGCCTACGGTGCCGCGAAGCAGCTCATCCGCTCGTCTGCCGAGCGCACGTTCGAGGAGCAGGTGGGGGTGGAGGCCCGCACGATCGGTGAGGCCTTCGACACCGAGGATGCGCGGGCGCGGATCGCGGCGTTCGTCGAAGCATCCCGTCGACGCCAGGCTGAGCGGGGCTGAGGGGCCTGCACGCTTGGCGGCCCTTCGTCGCCACTGGGTGCTCCT
>JAUNUF010000130.1 GCA_030538315.1 Propionibacteriaceae bacterium | reverse complement strand
GTGTGGTTGTCCTCAGCGCAGGGGGCAGGCCCCGGCATTTACCACCCGGCCGCGGGGATGCGGGGGGGCGCACCCCGGCCCACGCCGCGCCTAGGCCTGCGAAGTGATCTCGCATCGACGGGAAGGCCTGCGACGTGGGGTAAAGGCCTGCGACGTTGCGGCTAGGGCTGCGAGGTTGATGCGGAGCGTCAGCACTCGATGAAGGCGACCGCCAAGCCTCCCTCGGAGGTCTCCTTGTACTTGCTCAGCATGTCGCGGCCGGTGTCACGCATGGTGCGGATCGCCTGGTCCAGGGTGACGCGGTGGCGCCCGTCGCCGCTGAGCGCCAACTGCGCGGCGTTGATCGCCTTGATCGACGCCATGGCGTTGCGCTCGATGCACGGCACCTGCACCAGCCCGCCGATGGGGTCGCAGGTCAGGCCCAGGTTGTGCTCCAAGCCCACTTCGGCTGCGTTCTCCACCTGGGCGGGGGAGCCGCCCATCACCTGGGCCAAGCCAGCTGCGGCCATGGCGCAGGCCGATCCAACCTCGCCCTGGCACCCCACCTCCGCACCGGAGATGGAGGCGTTCATCTTGAACAGCATCCCGACGGCGGTGGCGGCCAGCAGGAAATCCACCACGTCGTCGTCGGAGGCGCCGGGCTGGAACTTCATGAAGTAGTGCAGCACCGCGGGGATGATCCCGGCGGCGCCGTTCGTCGGAGCGGTCACCACGCATCCGCCGGCGGCGTTCTCCTCGTTGACGGCCAGCGCGTACAGGTTCACCCAGTCCATGGCGGAGAAGGTGCGCGTGATGAGGTTGGGCACGGCGTCGCGGGAGTTGAGGTGGCGGTGCAGCTCAGGCGCGCGTCGCTTCACGCGCAGCCCGCCGGGCAGGTGGCCCTCCATCTTCACGCCGCGGTCCACGCAGTTGCGCATGGCCTGCCAGATCTCCAGCAGGGCGGCGCGGGTCTCCTCCTCGGGCCGCCACGCGAGCTCGTTGCGGGCCACCACCTGGGCGATGCTCAGATCCTGCGCGGAGCAGATGTCCAGCAGTTCCTCCGCGGTGCTGAAGGAGAACTCCACGGTCACGTCCTGCACGCCCGTCTCGCCGGCCTCCGCCTGCGCCTCGTCGACGACGAACCCGCCGCCGATCGAGTAGTACGTCTCCGCCAGCAGTTCGTCGCCGTCGGCGCCCAGCGCCGTGACGGTCAGGGCGTTGGGGTGGTGCGGCTTGGATTCGCGGTGGAAGAGCAAATCCTCCGGCCACGAGAACGCGACGGTGTGCTCGCCCAGCGCCAGCCCCTCGCCGTGCACCACCCCATCCACGGCGGCCTTCATCTCATCCGGGTTCACGCGCTGCGGCTCGAACCCCAGCAGCCCCGCGACCACCGCGCGGTCGGTGCCGTGCCCCAGCCCGGTGGCCGCGAGCGAGCCGTAGAGGTCGACGCGGAGCCGGGCCACGTCGTCGGGTTGGACCTTGCTGAGCAACAGCGCGCGGAAGAGCACGCCGGCGCGCATGGGGCCCATGGTGTGGGACGACGACGGGCCCACCCCGATCTTGAACAAGTCCAACGCGCTGATCGCCATGGCCCGACGATACCCACTGGCGCTACGCCGGGGACAGGGATCAGCGAGCGCTGTAGGCCAGCCGATGCCTGGGGAGGGTGGCCCTGATGCGCAGCGGGCGGCCGCGCTCGATGTGGAGGCGCAGGCCGTCGTGCAGCATGAAGTAGGCGAGTACGCCCAGGGCTGCGACTCCGGTGGAGACGGAGGCCACCAGCACCGACGCGCGTGGGCTCAGGATCTCGCCCAGCCAGCCGATGATGGGCGCGCCCAGCGGCGTGCCGCCCATGAAGATGGCCATGTAGACCGCCATCACGCGGCCTCGGTACTCGGGCGCCGTGGACAGCTGCACCGCGGCGTTCGCCGTCGTCATCACCGTGAGGGCGAAGAAGCCGGAGGGCACCAGCAGCACCGCATAGGTGAGGTAGTTGGGTGCGAACGTGAGCGCGAGCGTGCTCAGCGCGAAGCCAGCGAGTGCGATCAGGATGGTGCGCAGCGTGGGGTTGGTGCGGCGGGTGGCCATGAGGGCGCCGCCAAGGGTGCCGATGGCCATGATGGTGCCGAGCAGGCCGAACTCCTGGGCGCCGACGCCGAAGACCTCGGTGGCCATGGTGGCGTTGAAGATCTGGAAGTTCATGCCGAAGGTGCCCAGCATGAACACGAGGAACAGCACCACGAGCAGATCAGGGCGGCCGGCCAGGTAGCGCAGGCCGTCCATGGTGGCGCCGCGGGCCTTGACGGGCGGTGCCGGGTGGAGGTCTCGCGTGCGCATCAGGGCGAGCGCGCCGATGAACGCGAAGAAGCTCAACCCGTTGATCAGCAGTGTGGGACCCACCCCGACGGCGGCGACGAGCACGCCCGCAAGGCCGGGGCCGATCAGCCGGGCGCCATTGAAGGACGTGGAGTTGAGGCCCACCGCGTTGGGGAGCAACGCCGTCGGCACCACCTCGGAAACGAAGGATTGGCGGGCGGGGTTGTCGAAGGCCGTGATGGCGCCCGAGACGAACGCGAAGACGTAGACGTGCCAGAGCTGGACGGTGCCGGTGGCCACGAGCGCCCACAGGCCCAGCGCAGTGCCGGCCAGGAGAAGCTGGGTGACGGCCAGCACGCGACGCTTGTCGAAGCGGTCAACGACGGCGCCGGCGTACGGCGCGAGGATGGGGATGGCCAGGAACTGCAGCGCGGTGACGATGCCCAGCGCGGTGCTGGAGTTGTCCGTCAGCTCGGTGAGCACCAGCCAGTCCTGGCCGATGCGCTGGATCCACGTGCCCAGGTTGCTGATGAGCGCGCCCAGGAAGAAGAAGCGGTAGTTGCGTACCGCGAACGAGGCGAACATGCGCCAACGGGTTTCAGGCATGCGACACCTCCAGCAGGAGGTTGGCGGCCTTCCTCAAGAGCGCCAGGGCGTCGTCGTCGAGGGATTCGATGTGGGTGAGCATCCAGAGGTCGCGGTGCGCGATGGTCTGCTGCACCACGTCTGCGCCCTCAGCGGTGGCGGTGATGAGCACCTGCCGGCCGTCGCTGGGGTGGGGCTGCTTCTCGACGAGGCCGCGCTCGCAGAGCGCGTTGAGGGTGCGGGTCATCGACGGCGTGCTGACGCGGTCGTGCTCCGCCAGCTGCGTGGGGGTTTGGGGGCCGACGCGGTGGACGCGGGCGAGCACGCCGAAGAGGTGCGGCGGGAGGTCTGAGGTGGATTCGAAACGCACGCGGCGCGCGATGCGCTGGCACGCGATGCGGAGGTCGTTGGCGAGGGCGGGCTTGTCGAGCTGGGTGAGGTCGCCGTCGGGGTTTGAGGTTCTGGTCTTCGTCACGGTGTCCTTTCTTAGGAGCCGGACGTTAGCTTAGCTCATTACCTAGGCTAATCAAAATCTCAACCACCACCTCTGCGTCCACACCATCGCGCCCGCCGCAGCCTCCGTCTGTCGGCCCGTGGCTGGGGCGGTGCGAACCTGTGCAGGGGAGTTGGTGCACAGGTGCGCTTTGCCCGGCCGAAGGACCGGCCCAAGGTGCCGACGTCGGGCTGGCGTCGGCGGCCGGGGCTAGGCGGATTCGTCCTCGGCGTCGGGCGCCGGCTGGTGCGTCCAGCTGGGCGGCTCGTCGTTGCCGGCCTCCTCGTCGGCCTCAGCCAGCGCGGCCGTCTCGTGGATCTTGCCCTGCGCGTGGTGCGTGGGGGCGTACACCACGTAGAGCTGCAGCGGCTCCTGGCCGGTGTTGATCACGTCGTGCCACGTGCCAGCGGGCACCTGGATGGACCAGCCGTCGCCCACTTCCTGCTCGTAATCGAGGTTGTCCTTCTCAGGGCCCATCACGCACTTGCCTTCGCCAGCGTCGATGCGGATGAACTGGTCAGTCTCCGGATGCACCTCGAGGCCAATCGATTCCCCCACGGGGATCGACATCAGCGTCACCTGGAAGTACTTTCCCGTCCACGCGACGGTGCGGTAGTTGGTGTTCTCGCGCGTGGCGGTCTCGATGTCGAAGGTGTTGGGCTTGGGCCCGTTGTCGATGATCTGCATGTTTCCTCCTACGCAGCCAGCCTAACGCTGCTGCCTCCATGTCTCGGGCTCAGCTGGCACCTTCCCCAGCGAGAAACTGCTCAGCCAGCAGCTCGAAGCCGCGGATCTTCGCGGGCCAAGCATCGGCAGGATCTGATTCGTAGGCGCCCTGCACCGGATGGATCATGATCTCGTCGACGCCCAGCTCAGCGGCCGTTTCGCGGAGCTGATGGGCCACCTCCTCCGGATCGCCCACCGCCCAGGTGTCGACGCTGGCCTGGCCCGCCGCGCGCAGATCGTCGGTGAAGAGGCGCTTCACGTCATCCCCGACGAAGGGCGCCGGCGTCAATCCGCCGCCGGTGAGGAACTTCGTCATGGTGTAGAGGTGCGGCTCCACCAGCTCCCACGCCTCGTCGCTCGTCTCCGCGACGCATACGTTCATCGACAGGAAGGTGCGCGGCTGCTCGCCGTACTCCGTGGGCTGGAACGAGCCGCGGTACAGGTCAAGCGCCTGCTGCGTGCCGCGGCCGCTGAAGTGGTGCGCGAACACGTACGGCAGACCGAGCGCGGCGGCCAGCTGTGCCGAGTAGTCGCTGGAGCCCAGCAGCCACACCTGCGGCGAGTGCTGGATGTCCGGGGCCGCCCGCAGGTGGTAGTTGCGGCCGTGCGGCATGCGGATCTCCGCGCCGCCTGGGCTGAGCAGCGTGAGGATGTCCTGCACGTTGCGGGGAAACTCCCGCACCGGATCCACCGGGCGGCCGTCTGCGTCGACGAAGTGGCCACCGCCCAGATGCCCGCGGATGGCCGCCGACGTGATGGGATCCGTGCCGGGCGCGCGCCCGATGCCCAGGTCGATGCGGTCGCCGTACACGGCGGTGAGCAGCGCGAACTGCTCAGCCACGGCCAACGGCGCGTGGTTGGGCAGCATCACCCCGCCAGAACCGAGCCGGATCTGATGCGTGTCCTG
>JAUNUF010000129.1 GCA_030538315.1 Propionibacteriaceae bacterium | reverse complement strand
GCACGACGAAGGGCCGGCCGAGCGTCAATCCCGGCCCATCTCAAGCCCCCGCGCGCGGCAGACCTCGATGGCGTCAAGGAAGGCGGCGCGGACGCCGTGGTCGTCGAGGGCGCGCAGCGCCGCAGCGGTGGTACCGGCCGGGGACGTGACCATCTCACGCAGCTGCGTGGCGCTCTTGCCGGTTTCGGCCAGCATGGCAGCCGAACCCACGAACGTCTGGTTGACCAGTTCCGTGGCCTCGGCGCGCGTGAGGCCCTGGTGCACGCCGCCCTCGATCATCGCCTCGGCGATGTAGAAGAGGTACGCCGGGCCGCTGCCGGAGAGCGCGGTGAGGGCGTCGAGGCTCTTCTCCTCGATCACCACGGCCTTGCCGACGGCGCCCATCAGCTCCACGACACGCTCCACCTGGGCGTCCGTGGCGTGCTGCCCGCGCACGATGCCGGCCATGCCCTGGCCCACCAGGGCGGGGGTGTTGGGCATGACGCGCACGACGGCGCAGCCTGGGGCGGCGGCCTCCAGCGCGGCCAGGGTGACGCCTGCGGCGATGGAGACCACAAGGCTCTCCTCCCCCAGCTCGTCCTTGACCGCGCCGAGGATGCCCTCGATCTGGTGAGGCTTGACGGCCAGCAGCACCGTATCCGCCGCGGCGGCCTCCGCCAGGGAGACCCCGGTCACGCCGTGGCGCTCCTCGAGCTCCTGCACGCGGGGCTCGTGGGCGTCGACGATCACGATGTCTGCCGGCTGCATGCCGGAGGCGAGCCAACCGGCGATGAGGGCCTCCCCCATCGCGCCGGCGCCGATGACCGCGAGGCTCACTTGACCAGCAGTTCTGCGATCTGGATGGTGTTGAGCGCGGCACCCTTGCGGAGGTTGTCGTTGCTGATGAACAGCACGAGGCCCTTGTTGCCCTCCACGCTCTGATCCTGGCGAATGCGGCCCACCAGCGAGGTGTCGCCGCCAGCGGCCTGGAGCGGGGTGGGCACGTCTGCCAGCTCGACTCCGGCCGCCTCGGCGAGCACCGCACGGGCCTCGTCGGGCGTGATGTCGTTGGCGAACTGGGCGTGGATGCTCAGCGAGTGGCCCGTGAACACCGGCACGCGCACGCAGGTGCCCGCGACGCGGAGCTCAGGCAGGTGGAGGATCTTGCGCGATTCGTTGCGCAGCTTCTTCTCCTCATCCGTCTCGCCTTCGCCGTCGTCCACCATGGCGCCTGCGAGGGCCACCACGTTGTAGGCGATGGGCGCCACGTAGGGGCCGTTGCTGGCGGGCTGGAACGCGGAGCCGTCGTGCGCGAGCACGGTGGGATCCTCGATCTGGCCGATCTGGGTGGCGAGCGTCTCGACGCCGGCCAGGCCGGAGCCGGAGACGGCCTGGAAGGTGGTGACCTGCATCGAGACCAGGCCGGCGGCCTCGTCGAGCGCCTTCAGCACAGGCATGGCCGCCATGGTGGTGCAGTTCGGGTTGGCGATGATGCCCAGCTCCGCCTTGCCGACGTCCTCCGGGTTGACCTCGGAGACGATCAGCGGGACGCGCTCATCGAGGCGCCATGCGCTGGAGTTGTCCACGACGGTGGCGCCGGCGGCGGCCACCTTCTCCGCGTACGCCTTGGAGGTGCTGCCGCCAGCGGAGAACAGCGCGACGTCGAGGCCGGAGAAATCCGCCGTCGCGATGTCTTCGACGACGATCTCCTCGCCCTTGAACGGCAGCGTGCGGCCGGCAGAGCGGGAGGACGCGAAGAAACGGACGGACGAGACGGGGTAGTTGCGCTCCTCGAGAAGGGCGCGCAGCACGCCACCGACCTGACCGGTGGCACCAAAGACTCCAACATGCATGGGGCGCATTCTACGCCTCCGCGTCAGCTGAGCAGATTTCCCATCCACGCCATCAGATACGGCAGCAGGGGGGCGCCGAGGAACGCGACGATGTCGAGCAGCGAGTGCACGATCACCAGCGGCATGACGCGTTTGATCTTGAGGTAGAGCCAACCGAAGGCAAGGCCCATCACCAGGTTGCCGATGAACCCGCCGAAGCCCTGGTAGAAGTGGTAGCCGGCGCGGATGAAGGCGCTGACCACCACGATCACCCACATGCGTCCGCCCCTCTGGGCCCATCTGGTGAACAGGTAGCCCACCATGACCACCTCCTCGAGGACGCCGTTCATGATGGCGCGCAGGATCAGCACGGGAACGGTCCACCAGTTCGCGGCCAGGTTGGCGGGCGAGACCTGCGTGTTGATGCCGATGGTGGTGGCGAACAGGTAGAACACCAGGCCCAGCGCGCCGATCACCGCGAAGATCCCGAAACCCCACGCCAGATCGAACTTGGGGCGGCGGAGATCGAAGCCCATGACGCGCCACGGCCCTTCGTCGGGGCGATGATGCACGGCCAGCAGGAACAGCACCAGCACCACGGGCATCAGCGGGAAGGCGAGGTTGGCCATCTGGTAGGCGAAATCCAGCCATGGCCGGTCTGGCGTGGCGGAGGTGTTCATCCGCGTCACCTGCTGCTTGAGCGGCTCAGGGCGGGTGAGCTTGTTGATGATGGAGAGGATCGAGTAGACGGCCGATTGCCCCAGCGACAGCAGCATCACGATGATGATCTCGGTGCGCAACTGCCGCAGCCCGGGGCGGGGCTGCAGTGCTTCGGTCATGGGCTCAGCTCTTGTCTGCGACGGCGCGCAGATAGCTGAACGCCGTGCGGGGGCGGGCGGCAACCCTTGTGGAGAGGTACTCGAACCACGCGGGGCCGAACGGGACGTAGGTGCGGGAACGATACCCGATGTCGGCAAGCCGGCGCTGTTCCAGCGGGCGCACGCCGTAGAACATCTGGAACTCGAAACCGGTGCGCGGAATGGCGTTGCGGCGGGCCAGATCCTGCGCGATGGCGATCATCGTGGGATCGTGCGAGGCGAGCATGGCGTAGCCGCCGCTCTCCATCGCGGTGCGGAGGCTTCGCACAAGGGCCTTCTGCTTGTCGCGTTCCCTGCGGTAACCCATCGACGGCGGCACGGGATAGGAGCCCACGCACAGGCGCACGCGGGCACCGGTGGCGGCGATGGCCTCCACATCGCGATCTGCGCGGCGGATGTCGACCGGAAGCGTGATGCCCAGTTGGGGGTGGGCTTCGTGGACGCGCCGCCAGAGGTCCAGGGTGGCTTGGTACTCAACGCCACCCTGCATCTCCAGCGTGATGACGGCGCCTGCCTGGTCTGCCGCGGCGCACAGATCGGTCAGCACTGCCCCGGCACTGGCCGGATCCGTGCGCAGCCCCAACGAGGAGGGCTTGACGGAGAGTTCCGTGCCGTCGGCGAGTTCCCCGAGGTGCTCGAGGGTCTCGAGAATCTGTTCGGGAGATTCGGATTCGTCGTCGCTCAGCGGGAGGTAGGCCAGCGACACCTCCAGACCCTGCTTGCGCAGCGTGCGGGCAACGTCGATGGCCGCTGCCTCCCGGGGCACCACGTAGGCGGAGGCGAACTCTTCGGCCACCCCGGAGTTGAGGGCGGCAGAGCGCACCCAGGGGGCGCGGATCAAGGAGCGCACCGCGCTGTTGAGCCGCAACATCAGGCGGCCTGCGCCTTGGCGAGGGTGGCCCGGATGCGTTCGAGGGCGCCGCCCAGCAGGTCTTCGCGTTCGTGCCGGGAGCGCGCCCGCCGCGTCGACACCTCCAGGACGACGTGGCCGGTGTATCCGCTGCGGGCGATCTCTGCGAGGACCTCCCACGCGTTCTGGTCGCCCTCCCCGGGCAGCAGATGTTCGTCCTTGAAGGAGCCGCGCCCATCGGTGAAGTGGACGTTGGCGAGCCTGTCGCCCCACGCGTGCACGAAATCCATGGACTGTCTGCGCGAGGTGGAGGCGTGCGACAGGTCAAGCGTGAGGTAGTCGTAGTCATAGGGTGTGGGATCCCAGCCCGGCAGGTACGTCTGCATGGAACCGGCCGGGGTGCGCCACGGGAACATGTTCTCCACGCAATACTTCACCGCGCCGTTGGCCTCAGCGTTGAGCCGCTTGACGCCCTCCACGAAACCCGCGCCGTACTCGCGCTGCCAGCGGAAGGGGGGATGCAGCACGACGGTGTCGCCGCCGAGTTGTTGCACCGCCTCACCTGAGCGTCGGAGCTTGCCCCACGCATCCGTCCCCCATGTGCCTTGCGTGACCAGCAGCGTGGGCGCGTGCACGGAGAGCACGGGCATGGAGTGGTAGCTGGCCATCTTCTCGATGGAGCCGATATCTGTGGAGAGGCCGTCCACGCCCACCATCAGTTCGATGCCGTCGTAGCCGAGCGAGGCAGCCACCTCGAACGCGCTGGTGGACGCTTCCGGATAGACGGAAGTGGTCGACAGCAGAACCTTCGACTGGGTCACGGCTCAACACTAGCGCGCAGTGCGGTTGTGTGGTCCGCGATCCCCTCCGGCCCAGCGCACGAGTGCCGCGCGAGCGGCGAACGCTCCTGCCGCTCAACGTGGTTGAGTGCTCTGTGAGCGGCGGCATCGGTGCTAACCGGGCCCGATTAGTCGTTTCGGGTCCGCGCGGGGAACAATGAGGCTATGCACGTCGACCATCTGATCTTTGCGACCGGGCCCGACGGCCTCAAGGCTGAGGCTGCCCGCCTCGCTGAAGCGCTGGGCACCGACTTCAAGGACGGTGGCTTCCACCCCCGCTTCGGCACCCGCAACCACATCATTCCGCTGGCCGACGCCCGCTACATCGAGGTGGTGGAGGTGCTGGATCACCCCGCCGCAGACAAGGCCGCCTTCGGGCAGGCCGTCCGCGCCCGCTCCGAGCAGGGCGGCGGCTGGATGGGCTGGGTGCTCAGCGTCAATGACATCTCCGCCTACGAGCAGCGCCTTGAGCGCTCCGCCGTGCCGGGCTCGCGTCAGTTCCCTGACGGTCGCCGTCTGGAGTGGGTGCAGATCGGCATCCGCGGCCTCATCGCTGATCCGCAGCTGCCGTACTTCCTGGAGTGGAAGTCCGACGATTCGCTGCGCCCCGCGGCCCTCCACGGCGATTGCCACCTGAAGGAGCTGTCCATCAGCGGTTCGGCAGATCGCCTGTCCGAGTGGCTGGGCGTCGAGGTCGCCGACGAGATCGACGGCGTCAAGCTCGACCTCGTCGCGCAGTACGGCGCCCCCGGCATCAACTCCGTGACCTTCGACACCCCCAACAAGGGCATCGTCACCATCTGACCGCTGGCCCCTGAGCGTGGCCGAAGACTGGTCCCTGAGCGGGGCGAGTGCGAG
>JAUNUF010000128.1 GCA_030538315.1 Propionibacteriaceae bacterium | reverse complement strand
CGGGGTGAGGCCGAGGAACACCTCGTCGCGGGTGTGGCGACGGCGCACCGCGAGCAGGCCGCCGATGGCCGCCAGCAAGCCGGCGCCGGTGAGCGCGCCTGTGGCGGGCGTCAGTTCGAAGGGGTTGACCACCTCGCGGATGTCCTGCGTGGCTGCCGGGAAGGTGCCGGCGGGGAAGCCGGTGACCACCTGAACGGGGGTCTTGGGGTTGACGGCGGGCACCGCGAAGGTGGCGGAGTTGCCGGAGTAGCTGGTCTCACAGGGCGTCTGGTTGCTGTACGGGCCGTAGAAGCAGGCGGTCTTCTGGACGTCTGCGGGGCCTGTCACGGTGACGCGCACGTCGCTGAAGCGGGATTGCCAGGAGGGGCCGATGACGTCCCAGTTGAACTCATCCAGGCCGGATTGCGAGTGGTTGGGCGCAATGAGGCCCGTGACGTCGTAGCTGACGGTGTAATCCTGCGGCGAGTAGTTGACCACATCCGGGTGGCCGATGCGCAGGCGGAAGCCATCAGTGGTGCTCTCGCGCTGCGTGTCCGTGCGTGCCCCGGTGGGGGAGGACACCTGGATGTTGGAGTAGTCGAAGACGTAGTACTGGCCGGCCTGCCCGTCCTGCCGGGTGGGGAAGACGAAGTAGGGGCCGCGGCCGCTGACGGCCCCGAAATCCATGGTGAAGTCCACGGTGACCTGCGCCACGCCTTCCTTGGTGAGGTTGACGTCGACGTGGTACTTCGTGATGGGGGCAGAATCATCTGCCGCCGCTGGCACCGCCGTGAGGGCGGTGAACAGGACGAGGAGCAGAGCGGTGAGTCCGGCGCGCAGCTTCAGCATGTTTCCAGCGTACCGACGGGAACCAACGCAGACCGGCGACCGGGATCACTAGGTCCTCAATATGGCGCTGAATTGGGGTTTTGGGGGTACGGTGCGTATGTGAATGGACACGCTGAGGGCATCTCGATTGCCATCGTCAACGATTATCCGGTTGTCGTAGAAGGCGTTGCGCAGCTCTTGCTGCATGATCACCGGCTGAACCTGGTGGAACTCGATACCCTCGCGGATCCCAAGAGCAGCGTGGATGTGGTGCTCTTCGACGCGTTCAGCCAACTCCACGTCGACGACGACATCGCCCGGCTCCTCAAGAACCCGAAGTACCGCAGGCTCGTGGTCTACACCTGGAACCTCAAGCCAGATCAGGTGGACCGAGCCGTCGATGCCGGCGTCCACGGTTACATCTCGAAGGCCGTCGACGCCCAGACGCTGTGCGACGCGCTGGTGCGTGTGCACGACGGTGAGCAGGTCGTCGAACCGAAGGAAGTGCCCCAAGAGGTCGACAAGGGGAACTGGCCCGGCCGTGAAGAGGGGTTGTCGGCTCGCGAATCCGAGGTGGTCTCCATGATCACGCAGGGCATCACCAACGAGGAGATCGCCAAGGCGTGCTACCTCAGCATCAACTCGGTCAAGAGCTACATCCGCTCCGCCTATCGGAAGATGGGTGTCGAACGACGCAGCCAGGCCGTCCTCTGGGGAGTGGAGCACGGAATGCTCCCCTCCCGGCAGAGGAAGGAACTGTAGGCCTCAGGCCTCCACGCCCAGCGCGTCGGCCATCTCCTGCCGCAGCGTGGCCAGCTTCGCGGCCGCCACTGCGCGCGCCGCGGGCACGTCCTGAGATTCGTCGACCTCCAGGCGCACCTCGAGGTAGCACTTCAGCTTGGGCTCGGTGCCGGACGGACGTGCCACCACGTGCACGCTCTCGCCGGTCAACTCGATGGCATCCGTGGGAGGCAGCGCCTCGGAGCCCTCAGCCAGATCCGTCACGACGACGGGCTCATCCAGCAGGGCAGCCGGCGGGTTGCCGCGGAGCTTGGCCATCGCGTCTGCGATCAAAGAAAGATCCGCAACGCGCACCGAGAGCTGCGAGGTGGCGGTGAGGCCGTGGGTGTGGGCGATATCTGCCAGCCGGTCCGAGAGCGACTTGCCCTGTGCCTTGAGCTCGGCAACGATGCGCAGCACCGTGACAGCGGCCGTGATGCCGTCCTTGTCTGGCACGGCGCGCGAGTCGCAGCAGTACCCGATGGCCTCCTCATAGCCGAAGGCCAGATCCGGCACGCGGCCGATCCACTTGAAGCCCGTGAGCGTGGTGGTGTGTTCGCGCCCGGCGGCCTTTGCGAGGCGGCTGAGCTCCGTAGAGCTCACCACCGAGTTCGCGAAGATGCCGGGAACCCCGCGGCGGATGGCGTCGTCGCCCAGCAGCGAGCCCAACTCGTCGCCGGTGAGCATGCGCCACTGCCCGTCAACGACGGCGGCAACAGCGCAGCGATCCGCGTCGGGGTCGTTGGCGATGACGACATCCGCGTTCTTCTCCTGGGCCAGCGCCAGCGCGAGATCGATGGCGCCCTTCTCCTCCGGGTTGGGGAATGCCACGGTGGGGAAGTTGGGATCAGGCTGCGCCTGTTCCGCCACCTCGTGGGCCGCGGGCACGCCGATGGCGTCGATGACGGCGCGGACGGTGGCGGTACCCACGCCGTGCATGGCGGTGTGCACCCAGACCAGATCTCGCGGGCCGTCGTCGGGGTAGAGGGACTTGGCGCGGGCCACATAGGCCTCACGCAGTTCTGCGGTGACGTCCGTGCGGGCCTCGCCCCTGGGGAGATCCGTCCAGTCGCGGGCGGCGACCTTGGCGATCTCGGCCGCAATCTCCGCGTCTGCTGGCGGGACGATCTGGGAGCCGTCGCCGAGGTAGACCTTGTAGCCGTTGTCCTGCGGCGGGTTGTGCGAGGCGGTCACCACCACGCCGGCCACGCAGCCGAACTGCTGGATGCCGAAGGCGATCACGGGGGTGGGCGTGGGCTCGGTCACCCACAGCACCTCGAAGCCGGCGCCGGCCATGATGTGGGCGGTGTCCTCGGCGAAGTCGGCAGACTTGTGCCGGGCGTCGTAGCCGACGATGACCTTGCCCCCAGCCAGCCCCTGGGCGGTCAGCCACGCGGCGAAGCCGGCGGCGGCCTGGGTGACCACGGAACGGTTCATCCGGGCCGGGCCGGGGCCGATGGCGCCGCGGAGGCCAGCGGTGCCGAACTCGAGCGGGCCGGCGAACGCCAGAGCCAGTTCCTCTTCGGCGGCCACGCGGAACGTCTCGTCGTTGGCCTGCGCCTGCACGATGAGGTGATCCAGCTGATCACGGGTATCCGGGTCAGGATCCATGTCGCGCCACCGGATGGCGCGCGAGAGCAGGTCCGTCATCAGAGCCTCCCCACGATCGTGGCGAGCAGCGCGGCCAGGCGCGGCCCGGCGTCCTTCCCGGTCTGCAGCACCTCGGCGTGATCGAGGTTCGTCTCGCTCAGCCCAGCTGCGGCGTTGGTGACCAGCGAAAGCCCCAACACCTCCATGCCGGCCTCGCGGGCCGCGATGGTTTCGAGGGTGGTGGACATGCCCACGAGGTCGCCTCCGAGGATGCCGGCCATGCGGACCTCGGCGGGGGTCTCGTACTGGGGGCCGCGGAACTGCACGTAGACGCCCTCGGGGAGATCTCCCGCCGCCTCCTTGGCGAGGTCTCGCAGCCGCTTCGAGTAGGCCTCTGAGAGATCCACGAAGTTGGCGCCCTCCAGGGGGGTGTCTCCAGTGAGGTTGATGTGATCCTTGATCAGGACGACGGTGCCCGGCGCCCACTCGGGGTTCAGGCCGCCACAGCCGTTGGTGAGCACCATCGTCTCCGCGCCCCATGCCTTGGCGGTGCGCACGCCGTGCGCCACGGGAGCCACGCCGCGGCCCTCGTAGTAGTGGGTCCGTCCGGTGAAGATCGCGGCCAACTTGCCGTTTTCGGTGCGCACGAGGAGCAACTTGCCGCCGTGGCCGCTGACGACGGGCTTGCTGAAGCCCGGCACGTCGCCCAACTCAAGTTCACCCACGAGTTCGCCCAGCGCATCGGCGCCCGAGGACCAGCCGGAGCCGAGCACCAGCGCGATATCGATCTTGTCCACGCCCAATCGGTCACGCAGATACGTTGCGGCCTCACCGGCCAGTTCAAATGCTTCACTCACGCCCATCAGCATAAGTCAGCGCCCGCAGACGCGCCGTGGCTATGGAAGGATAGGGGCCGTGACCAGAGTTGTGATCATCGGTGGTGGGCCCGGCGGCTATGAGGCCGCTCTCGTCGGAAATCAGCTAGGTGGTGAGGTCACCCTGATTGAGCGCGACGGCTTGGGCGGCGCGGCAGTGCTGAGTGACTGCGTCCCGTCGAAGACGCTGATCGCCACGGCGGAAGTGATGGTGCGGATCAAGAACGCGCACCGCTTGGGGCTCCACATTCAGGCTGAGGACGTGGGCGACGTCGTCGACGTGAACCTCGACGAGGTCAACAAGCGCGTCCTGGACCTGGCGCACGCCCAATCCCACGATATCGAGAACAAGCTGCGGCAGGACGGCGTGCGCATCGTCAAGGGGCAGGCCCGGCTGGACGGGCCGAACCGTGTGATCGCCACCACGGAGGAGGGCGAGGAGGCGTTCGACGCGGACATCATCCTGCTCGCCACCGGCACCACCCCGCGCGAGCTGCCAGATGCGCCTTGCGACGGCGAGCGCATCCTGAACTGGAAGCAGGTGTACAACCTCACCGAATTGCCGGAGAAACTCATCGTGGTGGGCTCCGGCGTCACCGGCGCAGAGTTCGCCTCCGCCTACGACGGTTTGGGCTGCCAGGTTGTGCTCGTGTCGTCCCGCAAGCAGGTGCTCCCGGGTGAGGATCAGGACGCCGCCGCCGTGCTGCAGCGCGCGTTCGAAGCGCGCGGCATGGAGATTCTCTCCGAGAGCCGCGCTGTCGCAGCTCGCCGCGAGGGCGACGGCGTCGTCGTCACGCTGGAGGACGGCCGCGAGGTTGAAGGCTCGCACTGCCTCTTCGCCGTGGGCGCCATTCCCAACTCCGCCGGGCTTGGCTTGGAGGAGGCTGGGGTTGAGCTGAACCAGTGGGGCTACATCCCCGTCGATCGGGTCTCGCGCACCTCCGTGCGCAACATCTACGCCGCCGGCGACGTCACGGGCGTGTTCGCGCTGGCGTCGGTGGCCGCCATGCAGGGCCGGATCGCCATGTGGCACTCCCTGGGCGACGCCGTCCACCCGCTGAACCTGCGCACCGTCTCGTCGAACGTCTTCACCACTCCCGAGATCGCGACGGTGGGCGTGACGCAGAAGATGGTGGATGCGGGCGAGGTGCGGGTCGCCTCCGTGCTGCTGCCGCTGGGCCCCAATGCTCGCGCCAAGATGCAGGGCTTCACGGACGGCTTCGTCAAGCTGTTCTGCCTGCCGACGACGG
>JAUNUF010000127.1 GCA_030538315.1 Propionibacteriaceae bacterium | reverse complement strand
ATTTTGAGTGTTTACAACTCGCTAGTTACTGAGTGATCAGTTCTTGACGATGTCGTAGACAGCCTTGGCAACAGGAGAGGAAACCACACCGTCGCCACCGAAGACGACGAGCTGGTTCCACTTACCGCCGTGGATGCCAGCCGAGGTGGCGGCGGGCAGCGGGAGGTTCTTGTTGACGAGGAGCAGACCACCGTCGGCGTTGGCAACCAGAGCGGCGCCGGTGAGGGCATCCGGGAAGTCGTAGCCGGTAGCGATGCCCAGGACGTTGCGGTCCGAGAGGTAGCGCAGGTTGATGATCTTGGCGGTATCGAAGCGGTCAGCACCGATGTACTTCACCGTGGCGGCGTTGCCGGCAGCGGTAGCGGCGGGGCCACCAACGGCGGCGACGACGCGAGGCTTGGCGGAGGTGATCCACTTGGAGGTGGGATCAGAGAGCTTGCCATTGTCGGTGAGGAGGATGACGCCACACTGATCGGCGGCCACGGGGCCAGCGGTCAGAGCGTCAGCGAAGTTGTGGCCAGTGCCCAGGAAGACCGGGACATTGTCAGCGGCGGCAACCACGGCGTCGAGAGCCTTGGCAACGGCGGCCTGGGCGCGAACCTTGGCGCCGGGCACGAGAGCCGGGTCATCGACCAGAGCGGCGTACGCAATGGCAGCGGCCTCGTAATCGGTGTAAGCCTTGGCGGAAGCAGCAATGGCGTCATCCAGAGCCTTCTTGGCGGCAACGACCTTCTCCGCAGCAGCGGCGATGTCCTTGGCCAGGGCGGCGTTGGCGGCGTCCTTGGCAGCAGCGTCCGTGAACTTCTTGGTGGCCTCGGCGAAAGCCTGCTGGGCACCGGTCACGGCAGCCTGAGCGGCGGCAACCTTGGCGTCAGCGGCGTTGCGGGTTGCACCAATGGTGGTGCCACCGAACTCAGCCACAACGGCGTCGATCTTGCCGGCGAGTGCGGGGAGCTGAACCTTTGCGTCTGCCCAAGTGGTGGCGTACAGGTTCTCCCAGACGGTCTCTTCGGTGCCCTCAACGCCGGCCTTGATGGCGGCGTCCAGGATGGCCATGAGCTCGTTGTAGAGGCCCTGGGTCTTGGCGGAAGCAGCCGAAGCGGCAGCGATGGCCTGACCCTTGGCGTCCATGTCAGCCTTGAGTGCGGCGAGGTCGCCGACAACCTGGAGCTTCTTGGTGATGGCTTCCTGATCCGCGATGGCCTTGTCGTAGGCAGCGCCGGCGGCGATGACCTTGTCGACCGAGGCGTCGTACGCCTTCTTGGTGGCCTCGTACTTGGCCTTGGCAGCGTTGTACTCAGCGATCTTGGCGTCGATGCCCGCCAGGTTGGCGTCGGCAGCGGCCAGAGCAGCGGCGGTGCCGACCTGCTTGGCGGTGTAGGTCACCGAAACACCGGTGCTGTCGCAGGTGCCAGCGGAGTAGTAGCCGGCGACGGTGCGTGCCGAGATCTCGTAGGCGGTCTCGAAGCGGTTGAGACCGGCGTAGCGCACGAAGGTGGGCTTGGCCAGCTTGGTGTCAACCTGCTGGTAGACGGCGTTGATCTCGTTCAGGACGGACTGAGGGATGATGCCCTCGCCGCCGACGACGACGACCTTCTTGACGCTACGAGCGTTGTCGAAGAACCACTTGGAGGTGGCGTTGTTCAGCTTGCCGCCATCGTTGAGGAGCACGGGGGCGTCCAGCGAATCAGCGAGGGGGGTAGCGGCCAGCGCATCCGGGAAGTTGCGGCCGACGGCCAGGATGACCGTGCCGCGGTTACCGTTGGCGTCAGCGATCTTCGCAGCGGTCTGCGCGCGATCGAGGCCACCGATGCGGTGGTTCGCGGGCCAGGTGGCGTCAACGCCCTGCCCGTCCCAGTTGAGTGCGTTCGCGGCCTGCGGAACGACCGACAGCGCCATCACCGCAGCGACCGCAGAAGCAGCGATCCTAGTTTTGATTCCCATTCGGGACTCCTTGTGGAGAGTGGTTTTGCAGCGGGCCCGGTTTAGGCCCTCAGCGCCTGCCGGCGGCGGACGCGGATTCAATGTAACACACCCTGAGCGGAGGGTCTAAACCATGGTGTCGTTTCTGGGCTCGCGCACGGCAACATTGTCATTCTCAGGTTTGCGTTTGCTCGTTCAAATAGTGCTGGCCTGCGGCTGAACCCCCAGTGGGGGGCGCTTTGAGTTCGCTACCTGAGAATTCTTAAAGTGGACAACCCTCCTAAGCGATGGTGAAACCTCAAGTTCACCCTGAGGTGTTGCCCTGCACGCATACCTATATATATGTGTGCACTCACGGCAGGAAGAAGCCATCCACCCAATCCTGCGCAGCGTCGAAGGCCTCGTCCGTGAAATCCTCTGGGATGACCGGGCGCAGCCCGCTGGCGCGGGGGTAGGAGCCGAAGAACAGCACCCGGGGGCACACGCGGTGCAGGCCCTCAAGCGCTTCCGCCACCCGCTTGTCTGACAGGTGGCCCTCGATGTCGATGGAGAACCAGTAGGAGCCCAGCGTCGTCTTCGTCGGGCGGGATTCGATGCGCGTGAGGTTCACGCCGCGCACGGCGAACTGCTGGAGGATCTCCAGCAGCGCACCGGAATGGTCTTCCCGCATGAAGGCCACCAGCGTGGTCTTGTCTGCGCCCGTGCGCTCCGCCACCGGGCCGGAGCGACGCACCTCGATGAAGCGGGTCACCGCGCCGGGGTTGTCTTCGATGGCATAGGCCAGCTCCGCGAGGCCGTACAGCTCGCCGGCCACGCGCGCGCACACGGCCGCGTCGTACACAGACTCGGGCCGGGCCACCTCTTCCGCTGCACCCGCCGTCGATCCAGCCGCGGTGATGTGCGCCTCCGGCACCATCACGCTCAGCCACTCGCGGCACTGGGCGGCCGCATGACCGTGGGTGAGCACCTGGCGCACATCCGCGAGGTTGGTGCCACGGCGCGCGTACAGGCCAAACTCCACCGGGATGACGATCTCCTTGTGGATCATGAGGTGATCGCCGGCAATCAGCTCGTCGAGGGTGGCAGACACACCGCCCTCCACGGAGTTCTCGATGGGCACCACGGCGCCGTCCACCTGGCCCTGGCGCACGGCGTCGAGCGCCTCGCGCACGCTGGGGAAGGGAACAGCCTCGTCCTGGCTGATGGTGAGCAACGCCTGATGGGTGAAGGTTCCCGCGGGGCCAAAGTATCCGAGCACGCCCCAATACTGGCACGGCCAGGGTGTGCTCAGGCGTTGTCCCGGGCCGTGGCGCGGGCGCGGGCGAAGCAGAAGATGCCGTACATGATGAGCCCGGCGCCCACGAGGATCAGCAGGATGCCACCGAATGGCAGCTCGGTGAGCTTCTTCAGTGCCCCGTCCATGCCGCCCGCTTCGTCCGGGTTGTTGGTGAGGACGGCCACCACGAACAGGATGCCGATGATGCCGAACGCCACGCCGCGGGCGATGTAGCCGGCCATGCCGAGGGCGGCGAAGGTGCGACGGGTCTTGCCGGTGACGTCTACCTGATCCATGAACTTCTTGCGGATGCCCTTGACCACCATGGTGATGCCAGCCACGAGCACACCCACGCCGACGGCCCCCAAGAGCAAGGAGCCCCAGGTGGTGGCCATGAGTTGGGCGCTGACGGATTTGGCGGTCTCCTCGCCGTCGGAGGTGCCGCCGGTGGCGTAGGTGACGGCCACCACGCCCACCGCTATATAGGCGACGGCGCGGCCAGCGTGGCGCGCCGCCTCCTTCTTGCTGTGGCGGATGTCGCCGATGGCCACGGCCGCGGAGTACAGCGCCAGCGCAAAGAGGGCCAGTGCAGCTGCCCAGAGGCCAATGGAGCCCAGCGGGGTGGAATCGATGGCGCGCATCGCGCCGGATTGATCCGCGGAGCCTCCCGCGCCACGCGCCACGCTGATGGCGATCAGGCCGATGATGATGTGGACGATGCCGTTGACGGCGTGGCCAACCCCCGCCAACTTGGCGAGGACGGGATGCTGCTCCACCTGCTGGGCCGCAGCTTCCACCTGCTCGCGTTTGCTCATGGCGCCATGTTAGGCGGCGATCTCCTCACCTTCGCCGGAAACGTGCACAGAGGGCGTGGCCAGGTTGAGGTGGACGGTGAGGCTGCGCCCGCCGTCGTGCACACGGTAGGTGAGGGTTTCGTTGGCCTTCTCCAGCACCTCGACGGCGGCGCGCACGATCCACGGATGCCTGCGGCGCAGCGCAACCGCAGCCTGATAGTGGCGCAGCACGTGTGCCCCGAGCGTGGAGAGTTCCGCGGGCGAGGCGGGGAGCGCGGGGCGGATCTCGTCGTCGCCATGCCAGGCCTCGGTCTTGGTGCCCGTGAAGCCCTGCTCATCGCCGTAGTAGAGGCTGGGCGCGCCGGGCAGGGTCATGAGCAGGTACGGGGCCACCGTGGTGGCGGCGGGCACCTGGGTGGCGAAGCGCGTGACGTCGTGGTTGCCGAGGAACGTGTTGGGGATGAAGTGTTGGGTGAAGCTGGCGTGGCGCTCGATGGCGTGGGCGAGCTCCCAGCCGTTGACGTCGGTGAGCGAGCTCCAGATACCCTTCCACAATTCATATTGCGTGAGGGTGGTGAGGGTGGATTCCTCTATGAAGCGCGGGTAGTCGCCGTGGATGACCTCGCCGATGAACACGGCGTGCGGGAACTCCTGGCGCACCCGCTCGGCCGCCGCGCGCCAGAACCAGGTGGGCACGGCGTAGGCCACGTCGAGGCGCCAACCGGCGATGCCGCGGCGGAGCCAGTGCAGCATGATGTCGACGACGAACTCCAGCACCGCGGGGTTGTCGTGGTTGAGCTCGAGGAGGTCGCCGTGACCCTCCCACGTGCGGGGGTGGTCGCCGTCCCAGCGGAGGAGCTCGGGCTGCTCGGTGACGATGCGGTGATGGCGGGAGACGTGGTTGAACACGCCGTCGAGGATGACGTGGAGGCCGCGCTGATGGGCTTCGTGGATGAAGTGGGTGAAGTCTTCGTCATCACCTAGGCGGGAATCCAGGCGGTAGTGATCCAGGGTGTCGTAACCGTGGGAGGCGGATTGGAAGATGGGGCCGAGCAGGAGGCCGTTGGTGCCGAGCTCGACGGCGTAGTCCAACCAGGCGTCGAGCTTGCGGAGTCTGTGCGCTGGGGCGCCGCGGTCGCCTCTGATGGGGGCTCCCGTGGCGCCGAGGGGATAGACGTGCCACCAGATGGCGTGCTCCAGCATGGGCGCTCCTTGGGGTTAGTGATTCCGACTCAGTAGGCGTTAGTGAGTCTAAGCCGCGCGTGGTCCCTGAGCGTCACAGGTGCGACGAAGGAGCACCCAGTGGCGAC
>JAUNUF010000126.1 GCA_030538315.1 Propionibacteriaceae bacterium | reverse complement strand
GCTGCCGCCCTAGCTCAGTCGGTAGAGCGACGCTCTCGTAAAGCGTAGGTCACGGGTTCGATTCCCGTGGGCGGCTCCACTGCCCCTGGTTCCACCGGAACCAGGGGCGTTTTTCTTTTCCTCAGCCTCGGATGTCCGACCCGCCGTTACCCCCGAGGGGTCGCCTTGTAGGCTGGGCATTGCGCGGAGGGATAAGGCCCTTCGCGTCCGATAGAGGAGGAAACTCGTGTTCGACTGCGCCATCATCGGAGCTGGCCTGGCGGGACTGGTAGCTGCTCAGCATCTGGCAGATCGTGGGCTGAGCGTCACCGTGCTGGAAGCCCGCAACCGCGTTGGCGGCCGGGTTGAGAACAAGATCCTGAACGACGGCAGCTACGTTGAGCTGGGCGGCCAGTGGATTGGCCCCGGCTTCGATTCCCTCCTCGAAATCATCGACGAACTGGGCCTGGAAACCATTGGTCTCCCGGCCGAAGGAAACCTCATCGTGCGCCTCCGCGGCCAGGCGCTCGCCGTCCCTTCATCTGAGGACGAGCCTGCCCTCACCCCGTTTGAGGTCTCAGATCTCGGCCAGGGCCTCATGAGGCTGCGCCGCCTCGCTGAGCGCCTCCGCACGGACAACGCATGGCGTCAGGCCAACGACACGTGGCTCAACCAGGACCTGCGCCGCTGGATCACCACCAACCTCCGTACTCAGGGGGCGCAGAAGCGCTTCGCGGAGGTGTACTCAGCCGCCTTCGGCCCCATGCCCGCAGAATGCACGCTGCTTGAGGGGCTCCACCAGGTCAACGCTGGCCCGGATCTCGAAACCATGCTGGCCAGCAACGGCGGCCTCCACCAGAAGCGGGTCGACGGCGGCATGGCCGCGGTCACCGACGCGCTGGCCGCGAAACTCGGAGATGTGGTGCGCCTCGAAGCGCAGGTGGTCAAGGTGCAGCACGGCGACACCGCCACCCTCACCCTGGCAGATGGTGAGGTGGTCGAAGCCAAGCACGTCATCTCCACCCTGCCTCCCCGCCTGGCGATGTCCCTCGAGCACGAGCCGCCGCTGCCGGAATGGCGCTCGGAGGCAGCAGACAAGGTGGCCCCAGGCAACGTCATCAAGGCGTTCCTGATCTACGACACCCCCTTCTGGCGAGACCTCGGCCTCAGCGGCCAGTCGTCGGCGGATGAGGGCGCCGTCCGCGTCACGTTCGACACCACCGCCGAAGGTGCCGCGAAGGGACACCTCATGGGCTTCTTCGAGGGCGCAGATGCAGATTCGCTGTCGCGTCGCTCCGTGACCCTGCGCGAGCGGGCGTTCGTCGACTCCGTGGTGCG
This sequence comes from Propionibacteriaceae bacterium, assembly GCA_030538315.1. Classification (GTDB taxonomy): domain Bacteria; phylum Actinomycetota; class Actinomycetes; order Propionibacteriales; family Propionibacteriaceae; genus Arachnia. The sequence continues at coordinate 4,033 of JAUNUF010000126.1, read as the reverse complement.
CAGCTTCGGTGAGCAGGGCGCCAAGCCTGTCGCCTACCTGGAGCGGGATTGGGCGGCCGAGGAGTTCACCGGTGGTTGCCATGGTGCCCACTTCGCGCCCGGCGTCTGGACCAGCAATGGGCCCATCCTCGCCGAGGCCGCAGGCGTGCTCCACTGGGCTGGCGCCGAGTACGCCAATCGCTTCAATGGCTACCTTGAGGGCGCTGTGCGCAGCGGCCGCGAGGTCGCCGCGGTGGTCGCCCGCAGCCTCGCCTAGCGCTGCCGCCAAACGTGCCCAGCACCTTCACCATGGAGGTTGCCGCGTAGTTCGGGGAAAGAAGGACGCGAGTGTTCTCGGTTGGGGGGAGCCAGATTGTGGTTGCGGCGCTGGACGGCCAAGCGTCTCGTGCGTGCGTAGGGTGAAGGCATGATCTCCATCGAGACGACTCTCGGCGACATCACCGAGCAGCAAGTCGACGCCATTGTCAACGCCGCCAACTCGAGCCTGCTGGGCGGAGGCGGGGTCGACGGCGCCATTCACCGGGCCGCAGGCCCTGGGCTGTTGGCCGACTGCCGCCGGTTGCGCGAGACCTCGCTGCCGGACGGGCTGCCCGCGGGTGAAGCCGTGGCGACCGATGCCCACCTGCTGCCGGCGCGCTGGGTGATCCACACCGTCGGCCCGAACAGGCACGCCGGCCAGACGGATCCGTCCGTGCTGGCTGCGTGCTTCCGCAACTCCCTGCGCGTGGCGGGGGAGTTGGGCGCCACAGGTGTCGCCTTCCCCGCCGTCGGAGCGGGGGTGTACGGCTGGGATGCGGACGAGGCGGCCCGGATCGCCGTCGAGGAGGTCGCGGCTGCCGATGTGCCAGGTGTGGAGGTGGTGCGCTTCGTGTTGTTCTCCGAGCGGCTGCTTCAGGCCTTCGACACCGCTCTGGTGGGCTTACACGTCCAGTAGCAGGGCAAGCGTCTCCCGCACCTCGCCAAGGATGGCGGGCCCAACATTTCCGGTTCGGCGAAGGATGCGAGTGGTGGCAACTGACCGCACGCGCTGACACTGTGCTGATGACTGCTCGGTCAAGCGGTTTCCGTCGTCGGGTTCAATGATCACCTCAACGGAACTGCTACGGATCGTCCGAGTCAGGGGAACGACCTGAATCACGTTGGGCTGACCTCGCAGAATCCGACCAGCGGTGACGACAACTGCAGGCCGGCGCAGCCCTGCTTCGCTACCTGCGGGGACACCGAGGTCGATCTCGACGACGTCACCCGGCGTCAGCATCGAGCCAGGCTGTTTCGGCGTCGGTGAGTTCTGCCGCCAAGTCGCGCGCCATGGCGTCCTGCCTCAGCGCTCGGATTGCGTTGCGCACCGTCTCATCGATCGTCTCGTGGCGCTCTGCGGCCAATCGCGTGACCCGTGCGTGGGTTTCGCGGCTGATGCGGATGGTTGTCGTTTCGGACATGGCGCAAGCCTACGTCGTGTAGACAAATCAGTCTACAAGGGGCGGTGGGGATTCGTGGGGTGCAGAGAACCGCGATACTTGGCGCATGGCAATTGCACTTGGCCGCTCCCGGCTCGTCGCACAGGGGTTGATCACGCGTCCGTATGAGACCGCCGTCGACGCGATCACCGCCTTCGGCGCGATGCAGGGGCAGGACCTGCCGGGGGTGCTGGCATCAGCAGCGCTGCGCACGCCGTCGAACTCCGTGCAAGACGTTCTCGAGCACCTGAATGAGGGGCGGATCGTGCGTGGGTACCCCATGCGCGGCACCGTGTTCCTCATGCCAGCATCGGACCTGCTGTGGATCACCGAGCTCTGCGCGAAACCGTCGATCAGGGCGGCGGTCGCGCGGTGGCCCGAGCTCCACGAGGGCATCCTCGACCAAGCCCGCGACCTCACCGTCGCGCTGCTCGGCGACGGGACGCTCAGCCGGGCGGACCTCTTCGGCGGCTGGGAGGCGGCTGGTGTCAGCGCGGCAGAGGGCCGGGGCTATCACCTGCTGTCCCACCTCATCATGGAGGGCACCGTGTGTTACGGCCCGTGGAACGGCACGGACCAGGACGTGGCGCTGACCTCAACCTGGCTGCCGGCAGGCACGGGTTTGGAGGCCCGCTTCAACGGAGACCGCGATGCCGCGACGGCGGAACTCATGCGCCGCTACTTCACGACGCACGGCCCGGCGACAGTGCGGGACTTCGCTTGGTGGACCAAGCTCACGCTCGCGCAGATCCGGCGCGGCCTCGCGCTGATTGAGGGAAAGTTCGAGACCGACGGCGAAGCTGAACCCAGCTACTGGCGTCCGGGCCTGATGGAGGAGACGCAGGCGTTGGGCAGGGCGACGGCGACCCCACTGTTGTTGCCCGGCTTCGACGAGTTCATCCTGGGCTACCAAGACCGGCTGTTCGCGATGAGTGCGGACGAGCACCATCGCTTGGTGCCCGGCAACAACGGGGTGTTCAAGCGCTCCATCGTCGTGGGTGGCAAGGTCGTCGGCATCTGGACTCGCGCTGGCCGCCCGGGCAAGCGGAGGCTGCAGGTGGACGCGTTCACGGACCACTCACCGACGACGGTGAAGCGAGTGGAGAACTTGTTTGCCCAGTTCCCCTTCGTGGGCGCTTAGGCGGCCGAGAGCGTCTGGGGGTCCTTCGACCAGTCGCGGTCCTCGTTCCTCGGACGCGTCTGGCTCAGGAACCGCTAACGGCGGGTGATGCCGTCGAGGCGGAGGTGGCTGAAGTCGCCGTCGGCGAGCTGATCCCACGTGCCGTCGAAGCTGAACGAGCTGTATGACGAGGTGGGGAAGTGGCACTGCGCCTCATCCGCCTCCGAGCGGTTGCTCGCAAATGCCATCTCGGCAACCAGGCTGGGGATCGTGGGCGCGTGTCCCACCACCAGCAAGGTCTGCACGTCGTCCGTCATCTCGGAGATGCGCTGGATCATCGTCTCCGTCCCGTCGTGGTAGAGCACGTCCTGGAACTCCACCGGCACGTCGAGGCCCAGTGCCGCGAAGGTCTGGCGGGTGCGCTCCGCCGTCGACACCAGCGCGTAGTCAACGCCCAACGCGCGGAGCTCGACGCCCGCTTCCTGAGCCTGCTGCACACCGCGTGGTGTGAGGTTGCGGGCCTTGTCACCGCGGATGTTGTTGGATTCCGTGTGAGCGTGGCGCATCAGTATGAGTCGTCGCATTGCTTGAGCCTACGGCTTGATGGCGACGATGAGGTCGCGCTTGATGGAGGAATCCACCCGGTGCCCAAACCGCTCCCAAGCCCCGCCCTCCTGCACGGTGAGCCCGTTGCGGGTGAGCAGAGCGGCCAGATCCTCGCGGGACAGGCCGAAGGTGTTCCAGGACAGGCCCAGCGCGCCACCGTGCATCAGCTGGCCCGCCCAGACCGGGATGGCCTCCTTCAGCAGGCCCGCGGGGGAGCGGTCCCGCTTGCCGGAGACTCCCCGCACATCCGTGGTGGCCCCGTGGGCCACGCCGTAGGGGGCGTCGGTGATGATGGCGTCGAACTTCTTCTTGCCGAACAACAACGCCGAATCTCGGGTGTCACCCGTGAACGCCGCGATCACCCGCTTGCCGGCTGCGGTGGTGATCTCCGCGTCGAACCGCTTGCCGATCGCCTTGCCGTCGCGCCGCACAGGCGAGACGTCCGCGGTGTGCTTGATGCGGCCACGGCGAAGGTACGTCTTGTAGAACGAGGCCATGAGCTCGAACGCCTTCGCGTCGCCCTCCACGCCGTAGGCGTCATGGCCGAGCAACAAGGCCGTCGAGAGGGTGGTGCCGCGCCCGGCGAGGGGGTCGAGGATCTGGCGCGGCCCGGTGGGCTCGCGCGTGATGGCGGCAAGCGTCACGTTCACGAGCAGCTGGGTGAACTGTTCGTTGGTCTTGCCATGGTACTTCGGGATGGTCACCAGGTCGTCGTCCAGCAGGAACGGCTTCGGGAGAGGGACGGGGCGGAGCAGCGGCCCTTCGTCGCCACGGGGTGCTCGCAAGCTCGCACCTGCGTCGCTCAGGGACCTGCTCTCGCCGCTCAGGGACCAGCTTTCGAAGAGCGCGA
>JAUNUF010000125.1 GCA_030538315.1 Propionibacteriaceae bacterium | reverse complement strand
CGTCGCAGGGCTTCCGGCCGCGATGGAACAACGTCGCAGGGCAATACGCATCCTCGCAGCCCTTAATGCGTCCGGAAGCCCTGCGACGATGACCAAAGGCCTGCGACGTCCCCCGGAGCCCACCGCGGGAGCGCGACCGCCGCGGGGCGAGGGGATGCGATGAACCCAAGAGACGCGTGTGGAAGGATGGATCCGTGGCCGGCCCGATTCATCCCAGATTGCTCAAGCGAGCGGCGGCCACGCGTCGGTTCTTGATCGCGACCGTGGTGGTGGGCATCCTCACCGCCGCGCTCCTGATCGCGCAGGCCCGCCTGATCGCTGACTGGGTCACCCTCGCCTTCGACATCAAGGCCTTCCCACCCGGCTGGCCCACCGCCCTCCTCCTCCTCGCCCTGGTGTTCCTCGGCCGAGGGCTCTTGGCGTGGGTCAACTCGTGGCTGGCGCATCGCAGCGCCGCCTCGGTCAAATCCACCCTCCGACGCGACGTGCTCAAGGCGCGCCTCTCCACACCCGTGGGGGCCGCGACCTCAGCCTCCCTCGTGCGCACCCTCACCCAGGGCCTTGACGCCCTCGACGGCTACTTCAGCAAGTACCTCCCCCAACTGGGCCTGGCGGTCACCGTCCCCTTCCTGGTGGGCGGCACCATCCTGCTGACCGACTGGCAATCCGCGTTGATCATCGCGTTCACGCTGCCGCTGATCCCCGTCTTCATGGCGCTCATCGGCTGGACCACCGAGAAGGCAACCCGCCACTCCTACGCCGTCGCAGACCGCCTCACCAACCACTTCGCAGATCTCATCGCCGGCCTCCCCACCCTCCAGGCGTTCGCCCGGGCGCGAGCCCAGAAGCGCGGCGTCGACCTCAACGAGGAGCAGTACCGCGGCGCCACCATGAAGGTGCTCTATGTCTCCTTCCTCTCCGCGTTCGCGCTGGAACTGTTGGCGTCGCTTTCCGTGGCCGTAGTCGCGGTGACGATCGGCTTCCGCTTGGTCTACGGGCACGTCGACTTCACCACCGCCCTCTTCGTGCTCATCCTCGCCCCGGAGGCGTTCCTGCCCGTGCGGCAGGTGGGCGTGCACTTCCACGATTCGGTCGACGGCGTGGCCGCCGCAGATGCCGCCTTCGAGGTCATCGACGACGCCACCACCCACGCCGGATCCACTCCGGCCCCCGCCGGGGCTTTGGCTCTGGAGGACGTGACCTACACCTATCCCGGGGCGGTTGAGCCCGCCGTCGAGGGGTTGAGCTTGCGGGTGGAGCCGGGCGAGGTGGTGGCCATGAGCGGGCACTCTGGCGGCGGAAAGTCGACGGCGCTGGCCTTGGCCATGGGCTTCCTGGCGCCCGCCTCCGGCCGGGTGACGGTTGGCGGAGTGCCCCTCACTGACGTGGACTTGGGCAGTTGGCGCGACCAGGTCGCCTGGGTGGCGCAGGAGCCCGGCCTGATCAACGGCACGGTGGCAGACAACGTCGCCCTCGGCCACACCTCCGCGACACCCCACGACGTGGCGCAGGCCCTCACAGACGCCGGCGCAGATTTCGGCCCCGACAAGCCCGTGGGCGACGACGGCGAGGGCCTGTCTGCCGGCGAGCGACGACGGGTCGCCCTCGCGCGGGCCCTGGTGCGCATCCGCCTCGGCGGCGCAAGGTTCCTCATCCTCGACGAGCCCACCGCCGGCCTTGACGCCGCGACGGAGGCCCGCGTCATCGAGGCCGTCCGCGCCACCGGAGCCGGCGCCCTGATCGTCAGCCACCGCCCCGCCGTCCTCGCCGCCGCGGACCGCGTCGTGGAGGTGGTGACGGCATGAGGAAGACCTTGATCCTCGCCCGCGACCTCATGGACTCCTCCCCCAAGGGTCGCCGTCGATTCCTACTCGCCGTGCTCCTCGCGATGCTGGCCTCCAGCTCCTCAGTGGCGCTGATGGGCGTCTCCGCCTGGCTTCTGTCCTTCGCCGCGATGGCACCGCCCGTCCTCTACCTGCAGCCGGCCGCCGTCGGGGTCCGCGCGTTCGCGATCTCCCGCGCGGTATTCCGCTACGTGGAGCGGCTCGTCGGCCACGACCTCGCGCTGCGCATGCAGAGCGCGCTTCGCATCCGGGTCTACGACAAACTCGCCGCCACCACGCTCATCGGGCGCCGTCGAGGCGACCTCCTGACCCGCGTCGTCGCAGATGCCGCCGCCATCAACGACCTCGTGGTGCGCGTCGTCATCCCCTTCGTCTCGGCCGGGCTCGTCGTCGTGGCCACCACCGTGATGTTCGCCATCTTCAACTGGCCAACGGCGCTGTTCCTGCTGCTGACTGCGGTTGTTGCGGGCGTGCTGCTGCCGTTGTGGACGCAGCGGGCATCCATGGCGGTGGACGTGGCGGCGGTCCCCACGCGGGGTCGCTTGGCCGACGGCGTGCGCGAGCTGGCCCGCACGTCCACGGATCTCGTGGCCTACGGCGCAGACGCCGCGGCTCTGGAGAAGCTGCTGAAGGTCGACGACGAGCTGCGCGAGCAGGAGGCCCGCGGCGCATGGATCCGGGGCATCGCGACGGGCGGGCAGCTGGTGGCGGCGGGGGTCGCGGTGCTCGCCGCGCTGTACTTCGGCACGCAGGCTCTGGAGGCAGGCACGCTCGACCCGCGGATGCTTGCCGTGCTGGTGCTCACGCCGCTGGCCATGCACGAGGTGCTCGGCACATTCGCGCAGGCCGCCCAGACCTACACCCGCGCCCGCTCCGCGCTGGATCGCATCTCCGAGGTGCTCGAGGCCGAGCCCGTCGGCACCGGCGACGCCGTCCCCGGCGAGGGCGCCCCCGGCCTGGTGTTCGACGGCGTCACCGTCGGCTGGCCGCTGCCCGACGGCGGCACCGCGGTGGTGCAGGAAGACGTGTCGCTGCGGGTGAGCCCTGGGGAGAGGGTCGCCTTGGTGGGGCAGTCTGGCATCGGCAAGACCACCGTCGCGGCTACTGCATTGGGGCTCATTCCGCCGCTGGCTGGCGCCGTCGAGCGCGGGGGTCGCGTGGGGTACTTGGAGCAGGATGCGCACATCTTCGCCACGACGGTGGCTGAGAACGTGCGGATCGGTGACAAGGATGCCACGGACGAGCAGATCACGGCTGCGCTGGCGAAGGCGGGGCTGCCGTTGGACCCCGAGCGTCGGATCGGCGAGGCTGGCATCACGTTGAGCGGCGGCGAGCGTCGCCGTCTGGCGCTCGCGCGGCTGCTGGTGGGCGAGCGCGACCTCATCATCCTCGACGAGCCCACCGAACACCTCGACCGCGAAACCGCGGAGGCGCTGATGGAGGACGTCTGGCAGGCATTCGCGGATCACCCTGTGTTGGTGATCACGCATGACCCCGACGTGGTTGAACGCTGCACCCGCGTCGTCACTCTCTCCGCCTGAGGGGGTGAAAACGTGTAGATAGCCCCATATACGGCATATCTGCACGAAATCACCCCATGAAGATCAGCCAGCGACGTTCGGAACAGTGGACCGGATGAGCTGGGCAAGCCAGCTGGCCTCACCCTCCGGCACCTCCTGAGCCTCGTTGGCGTCGCGCTCAGGCACCTCGTCGGTCACGGAGTAGTAGCCAAAGTCACGCTTCAGGTAGCGGTAATCCACCAACTCGCGACGGAGCGTGGCCACGTCGTCGTGCGCAGTGCGGAGGACGGCGTTGACCTCAGGCTCCGAGTACCGCCTGCCGGGTTCGAAGCGCTTCAGCAGCTCAAGCAGCACCGCGACCCTCGCCTTCCGCTTCGCAGGAATCTGCTTCAGCCGCTCGCCGTCGAAGAACGTGCGTACGGTCTTGGCTTGGAAGGGATCCTGCGCAAGGTTGGCCTCGGGCGTGGTCACGCCGTCGAGGGTGAGCGTGTAGTGGTGCCGGGTTCCGTCCACCTGCACGCCCACGATCCCCACCTCCACGAGGCGGGCCATGTGGTGGCTGATGGTGGGCGGGGTGAGCCCCAGCTCGGCGGCAAGCTCGCGACCCGTCCGCGACCCGGCCGCCAGGAGACCGAGGATCCGCAGCCTGGTCTCGTCAGCAATCGTCTTCAGCAGCTGCACCTGCCGATCAACATCGTTCGACATGTATCTAATTTAGTTCACCTCGGGGCACACCGCAAGCATTCCCAGGCCTCGGCTCCTCGCGATTTCTGAGCCTCGCGCAACTCCCTCATATCTAGGAAGCGTCAGGCTGGGTCAAACAGGAGGCCCCAAATCTAGATTCAGCGCCGTCCGTGACCCCAAATCTAGATTTGGGCGCGTGGGCCAGCACCGAGGGCGCGGCCCGAATCTAGATTCGGCCGCGTCTGTGACCCCAAATCTAGATTTGGGGCTCATCGCTGAACCGCATGGCGAACTCACGTCCTGCCTGCCTGGCGACCTCCGGAGCCTGGGTCAACGCCCGCTCACCGGCCAGGTCCCACAGAGCGACGGCGGGCCCATCGAACGGAGCCGCCAACCGCCCGGCGACCACAGCGACCGGCAACTCTCGCCTCCGCTCCTCCCCCACCTCGACGGCGAGCTGGCGCACCACGTCGACCACCTTTCCGCTGGCGGTCTGGTCATCGAAGGAGCCTTCCCCTGTAATGACGAGATCGGCATCCAGCATCGCCTCGCGGAGCCCGACGGCGTCCGCCACCGCCCGTGCCCCTGATGTGGAGGTTGCACCCCAGCGCTGCAGCGCGAAACCGGCGCCTCCAGCCGCCCCTGCACCGAGCGCGGCGGGATTACCGGTCGCCGCTCCACGACCAGCAACCAAAGCTCCAGGGTCAACGGCGGCTGGCGAGGCCGAGGCGTTCGCAGCGCCATGTGGGCGCCCGCCAGAACCACCGAGGACTCCCGCCCAGTGCGCAAGGTTGGCGTCCATCTCCTCAACCAACGAAGCCCCGCCCTTCTGCGGGCCGAACACCGCGGCGGCCCCATCGGGGCCCAAGAGCGGATTGGTGACGTCTGAGAGAATCACCGCACCACCCGTGGGAGCGGGCAACACCCGGCTCCAATCCACCTGCACGATGCCCGGCAACGCTGCGTTTCCAAGGGGAGGAAGCGCGGCCGAGGCCGACGCGGAAACCATTGCTGCAGATTCCGGGGGTAGATGTGGATCCTCCACATCCTGGGCCCGCATATGCAGCACTATTTCCTCAACCCCGGAGACAGCAACCCTCAAACCCAGGCCCACCAGCAAGCCCAGCCCGCCGTCGGTGGAGGCACTCCCGCCGACGGCGAGCAGCAGCCGCTCGGCCCCGCACTCGAGCGCCGCCCGAATGGCCAAACCGAAGCCCAAGGTGTGCGCCTCCCGCGGGGCGAGATGGTCGATGGTCAGCAGCCCGCAGCACTCGGCAAGCTCCACCACCGCAGTGAGCGGGGGGTCCACCACCGCGAGCGAGCCTTCCGCCGCAGCCAGCGACCTATCCACTGCAACG
>JAUNUF010000124.1 GCA_030538315.1 Propionibacteriaceae bacterium | reverse complement strand
CGACGGCGTGCTTGGCGTGCTGACGGTCGAGGGTTCGGTCGCCTCCCGCGACGGTCGCGGGGGCACTGCTCCCGCGCGGGTCGCCGAGCAGCTCGCCGAACTCCGCTCGGCCCAGGTCGCCCTCCGTACCTTCTGACGCTGGTTGAGCCGATCGCCTGCGAGGAACGAGCAGCGCGATCGTGTCGAAACCCTTCGGCGTGCCTACGGCCTTCACCACGGAGCCAAGTTCCGCGTAGCCCGGGAGATGAAGGGCGCTCGCGTAGACATTCGGCTGGTCAGGCGACGTCACCCTGATCGCCGTCCGGTAAGCGCCAAGAACTCGCGCCCTTCATCTCCCGCGCTCCGCTTCGACCCTTCACTTTTCTTGGGTGCTGGCCGAAACCGTTGTGGTTGCTGTTGCCGGAGTACGGCGATCCGGGCCTAAGTTTGCCAGCGACGCGGCAAGGACCCAGCGTGAGATCACCTGCGACCCTCGGCGCAACCCGGTACCCTCTGGGGCATCGGACAACACCAGGGGAAGCAATGACGCGCCTCACTGTGGACGAGATGATCTCCACCATCCTCGACGACGGCTCCATCGTGCCGTGGAACGACGAAGTGCCTGACCCACCTCTCGTCGAGCGGTACCGCGACGAGCTGGATGCGGCCAGAGTCAAGACCGGACGCACCGAGTCTGTGGTTGCCTGCGAGGGCACGCTCAACGGCCGCAGGGTGGCTCTTGTGGCAGGCGACCCAGCGTTCCTGGGCGGATCCATCGGGGTGGCGGCGGGCGAGCTGCTCACACGGGCCATTGAGCGGGCCACCGCCGAGCGGCTGCCTCTCATCGCGCTGCCGGTGGGCGGGGGTACCCGCATGCAGGAGGGCACCGTCGCGTTCCTGCAGATGGTGAAAATCACCGGTGCCGTGATGGCGCACAAGGAGGAGCACCTCCCGTATCTGGTGTATCTGCGCAATCCCACCATGGGTGGAGTCTTTGCGTCCTGGGGTTCGCTGGGGCACGTGACGTTGGCGGAGCCCGGCGCCCTCGTGGGGTTCCTCGGCCCCCGCGTCTATGAGGCGATCTACGGCGCACCCTTCCCGCCGGGTGTTCAGCTTTCCGACAACCTTGCTGAGCGCGGTGTGATCGACGCTGTGTGCGAGGTCTCCGAGGTTGCCGGTGCCTTCGACCGGATGCTCAGAGTGGTGGGCCAACGGGTGCACTCTCTCCCGCCGCCGGCCCCGCCGTCGGTGGACCTGCCAGATGTGCCCGCCTGGGATTCGGTGCTGCGGACTCGTCGCGACGACAGGCCAGGTCTCCGCGACCTCCTCGAGGTGGCCGCCTCCGACGTCACGATGCTCAACGGCACGGGCGACGGCGAATCCCACCCTGGCTCGGTGCTGGCGCTGGCGCGCTGGGGTGACGCTCCCTGCGTCATCGTGGGCCAGGATCGCCACGATCAAGGCCGCCCCCTCGACCCTGCCGCTCTGCGGGAGGTTCGACGGGGCATTCGGCTCGCGCGCGAGCTGAAACTTCCCCTCATCTCCGTGATCGACACCCCCGGTGCTGCCCTCTCCAAGGAGGCCGAGGAGCGGGGCTTGGCGTCGGAGATTGCCCGCACGCTCAGTGAGCTGCTGACGCTGCCCAGCCCCACCGTCAGCCTGCTGATGGGGCAGGGGACCGGCGGCATCGCGCTGGCCCTCACTCCCGCAGACCGGGTGGTGGCGGCACAGCACGCCTTCCTCGCGCCCCTCCCGCCTGAAGGCGCCTCGGCCATCGTCTTCCGCGATGTCGAGCACGCCGCGGAGATGGCCACAGCACAGGGCGTGCGGTCTGCAGATCTGGTGGCGGCTGGCATTGTCGATCGGATCGTGGAGGAACCGGAGGACCCCGCCCAGCAGCGTGAGGAGTTCTGCCGACGGCTGGGTGCAGCTCTCCATGACGAGGTGGCGCGCGTCATCACGATGGCAGGGCGCGACAGGCGCGCCATCCGCCGCAACCGTTACCGAAAGTTGGGCCACCTGCTCTGACGATAGAGTGGCCTCCGTGAATGCACTGCTTGAGGACCTCCGTTGGCGCGGGCTGATCGCCCACTCGACCGATCCGGATGCGCTGGCCGCGCACCTGGACGCGGGGCCGATCAAGTCCTATATCGGGTTTGATCCGACGGCGCCCAGCATTCACATGGGCAACCTCGTCCAGGCGTTGTTGGCCCGTCGCCTCCAGGATGCCGGCCATCAGCCGTTCATGCTGGTGGGAGGCGCGACAGGCCTCATCGGTGATCCGAAGGAGTCGGGAGAGCGCACCCTCAACCCGATCGAGACCGTTCATGCTTGGGTTGAGCGCATCCGCAGCCAAGTGGAGCGCTACGTGAGTTTCGAGGGCTCCAACGCCGCGGTCATGGTCAACAACTACGACTGGACCTCCCAAATGTCGGTGCTCGACTTCCTGCGCGACGTCGGCAAGCACTTCCCTGTCAACCGGATGTTGGCGCGCGAGGTGGTGGCGAGCCGGCTGGAGGCGGGCATCTCCTACACGGAGTTCTCCTATGTCCTGTTGCAGTCGATGGACTTTCGGGAACTGTACCGCCGCTACGGCGTGACGCTGCAGACCGGCGGCTCGGACCAGTGGGGCAACCTCACCGCCGGCGTCGACCTCATCCGTCGCTCAGATCAGGGCAAGGCCCACGCGCTGGCGACGCCCCTGCTGACCAAGGCGGACGGCACCAAGTTCGGCAAGACCGAATCCGGCACCGTGTGGCTCGACCCTGCACTCACCAGCCCCTATGCGTTCCACCAGTTCTTCCTGAACGCGGAGGACGCCATGGTGATCGACTACCTCAAGGTGTTCTCGTTCCGCTCGCGCGAGGAGATCGAGGCGCTGGAGCAATCCCGCAATGAGGCTCCCTTCAAGCGGGAGGCGCAGCGCGCATTGGCGGACGACGTGACTGATCTCGTGCATGGAGTCGAGCAGCGCCAAGCCGCGGTGGCGGCGGCCTCGGCCCTGTTCGGGCGCGGCGAACTCCGCGAACTCGGCGAGGACACGTTGCAGGGTGCCGCCCGTGAGGTTGGCGGTGGAGATGTCGCCTCTGGTGCCACGATCGTCGACGCCATGGTGGCTGCCGGTGTGGTGAAGTCCAACGGCGAGGCTCGTCGCGCCATCAGCGAAGGCGGCGCCTACCTCAACAACGAGAAGGTGACGGATCCGGAGTTGGTGCTCGGCCCCGAGCACCTGCTGCACGGCAAGCACGCCGTCGTGCGCCGCGGCCGCAAGACCTTGGGCATCGTCAACGTGCTCTAGCCCTACTGGCGCTCCGTGAGGCCGTCTGCTCCCAGGGAGTAGACGGTCTCACGCGTTCTGGCTGCAGACTTCTGCATTTCCGCGGCCGGTCCTGTCCCTGCCTTCAGCGCATCTGGAATCAGGTAGACGCGGGCGGGAGATCCGCCGGAGTGTCTGGTGATGTAGGTGGGGGCGTACTCGGCCGCAGTGGCGACGAACTTGCCGGGGGATTCCTCGGTGAAGGTGATCTGGGCCATGTAGCCGTCATAGGTGTGGGGCTTGGCCGGCCCACTGGCGGCGATGAGGTTGCCTGCCCCGTAGACCACCCACTTGTTGTTGACCTTCGTGATGGGTTGCACCACGTGCGCGTGCTGGCCAAAGAGGACATCCACTTCGGGGGCAGCTGTCACGGCTTGCGCGTAGGCGGCCTGTTGGGCGTTGATCTTGCGGGAGTACTCGTCGCCGGCATGGATATGCACTGCAACGATGTCCGCCCCGGCTGCCTTGGCGGCCTTTGCCTGCTCGACGGCGAGCTCGGCGTTGAGGAGTTCCACAGACCACTCCTTGCCCTTTGCCTTGGAAATGCCGTTGAGGCCATAGGTCTGACTGATCACCGCCACCTTCACGCCCCCATCGGTGGTGTAGATCACAGGAGTCCGGGCAGCTTCTTCAGTGGCGTAGGAGCCGGCGGTCAGGATGTCGGCGGTGTGGTGCACCTCAATGGTGCGTACCAGCCCTTCCCAGCCCTGGTCCATGGTGTGGTTGGAGGCTGTGGTGCACAGATCCCACCCCGTCGCCTTGATGGCAGGGGCGATCTCCTGGGGGGCCGCGAAGAGTGGGTAGTTCTGGTACGGCCCATTCGCGGGCGCGAACGGGACCTCCGAATGGCAAATGGCCAGGTCTGCTTGCGTCACGTACTCGGTGAGCGACGCGAGCTGGGGAACGAAATCCAACTTCTTGGCCCCAGTTCGGCGCGCATCCAGTTCCGCACTGCGCCAGAGGCTGTTGTGCCACAGCAGGTCACCGCTGACGTTGATCGTGGCGGTGCGAGGCACGAAGGGAGGTTCCGTTGGGATGGGCGTCGCGCTGATCGTGGGGGAGGGAGATGGGGAAGGGATGGTTGTCTCCACCGCTGCGGGTTGCGACACGGATGGGACGGCAGGATTGGTGGCCGATGGGCTGGGCGTGCTTGCCGGCGTGGCAGCAGCGGTGCTGGGAACCGTTGGTGCGACAGGGGCCCCATGGAGGCCCGCGGGGGCGCAGGCAGACAGAAGCAACGGTCCTAGAAGAACCAGCGGAAACCAACGTGCACGCATGGCTCCACCATAAGCGTGGGGCACCTCCGGACCCACTCTTGGGAGTTGCGGGCCCTGAGGAACCCCCGATTTGCGCAGTCGCTCCAGCCTGTGTAATGTAATCCAAGCTTCGACGGTGCACCGGACGAACAGGACGGACCCGAAGCCATCACCTACCAAACTTTTCGTGCGGACGAGTGTGCGTTCAATTGGAACCCGCTCAAGGTCCGGGCGTCGAGTGCGGCCCGCTACCAGGCGATTTGCTCCGGCGGCAGGGATCAGGTAATGTTTAACAAGCCCGCTTCGGCGGGACCAACAACTCAACAGCGATCGGCCTCAAACCAAACGGTTTGACATCCTGAAGGAAGCCGAGTAGAGTTGGAAGCCGCGAAAGCGAACCTCCAACGGGTAAAACCCCCAGTCAGCTGGGATTTGAGCCCGAACTACTGAGCCCCTCAGCCAAGTCGAAGCGATTTGACAGGCCGAACGCCAGCAGGTAAAGTTGGACGAGTCGCCTAGCGACAAAAACAACTCAACTAGCTAGCTGAAACCAGCCGATTTGACAGGCCGGAACGCAGCCAAGTAAAGTTGATCGAGTTGCCCCAAGCGGAAAACGAGCCAAAAGCTCGAGCGAAGCGCGGGACGCACCCGAAACTTGAGAACTCAACAGTGTGCTTTAAGTCAATGCCAAATACATGCACTTACAAGACTTCGGTCTTGTAGTCATAGGCTAACCGAGGCCTCGGCCTCGAAAGCCAAAAACATGCACTAGTAGGGCTTGCCCTACAAAATGCGAACTCGTCACCTGATGAAAATCAGGTAACGATTCCTTTGAAATTGATAAAAGTCCAGCTATGGATTTTGTCAGTATCAAACTAGTTGAAGGTAAACAGGCTTCGGCCTGACCTATAAATTTTCAACGGAGAGTTTGATCCTGGCTCAGGACGAACGCTGGCGGCGTGCTTAAC
>JAUNUF010000013.1 GCA_030538315.1 Propionibacteriaceae bacterium | reverse complement strand
TGCCTGACCGCGACACCATCTACCAGGACGGCGACCTCATCTATGTCGCCTGCTACTCAGATCGGATCGACGATCTGGAGACCCTCTTCGCCGCCCCGCCCACCAGGAACTAGGAGAAACCGATGCGTGTCGCCATCGCTGGAGCTGGCAATGTGGGCCGCTCCATCGCACGGGAGCTCATCGCCAACGGTCACGAGATCCTGCTGATCGAGAAGGACCGTTCCGCCATCCACCACGACGCCGTCCCTGGCGCCACCTGGTTGGAGGCAGATGCGTGCGAACTCAGCTCGCTGGAGGAGGCAGGCCTGGACCGCTACGACGTGGCCATCGCTGCAACCGGTGATGACAAGGCCAATCTGGTGCATTCGCTCCTTGCCAAGACAGAATTCGGGGTGCCTCGCACCGTCGGACGCGTCAACCACCCCGGCAACGAGTGGATGTTCGACGACCAGTGGGGGGTCGACGTCTCCGTCTCCACTCCCCGGCTCATGTCCGCCCTCGTCGAGGAGGCAGTCTCCACGGGTGATCTGGTGCGGCTGTTGACCTTCACGAAGTCGACGACGCACCTGTCAGAGGTTCGCCTGCCCGTGGGCTCGCGCTTCATTGGCCGCCGGATCCGCGACATCGAACTGCCCGGCGATGTGGTGTTGGTGGCCATCATCCGCGACGGTGCGCCGCTCACCCCGGAGCGTGATCGGGCGTTTGAGGCCTCAGACGAGCTGCTCTTCCTGGTCACCCAGGATTCGGAGGCCGAACTGGCAGATCTGTTTGACCCTGACGCGGAGGACGACGACTAGAGCCCCGTCAGGGGATGATCTCGAAATCCGGGTTGAAGATCACCGGGCGGCCCTCATCCTCCGCCAGCCGGCCCGTCACTCGGATGTGCCTGCCCGGCATGAGGCATTCGAGGCGGCTGCGCCCCATCCAGATCAGCCCCACGGTTCCCGATCCGTCGTTGACCTCGGCTTCAAGCCACCCGTTCTTGGCGTCTGACGTGATGGAGAGGATCTCTCCACGCAGCGTCACGCGGCTGCGGGGCGCAGCGTCGGCCACCGGCTCGGCACCGCAGTCTTCCGCGCGTTGCCTGAGTTCGGTGGCTTCAAGCTCCTCGATGGGGGTGAGCCACCGTCGCAGTCGCTCCAGGAGCGACCTTTCGGCCATGGCTCAGCCCTCGCTCGCGCTCTGTTGCGGGACGGTCATGGGCAGGAGGCTGCCCGGTGCTGCCGGCAGCGTGCCCCGGCGGACCACGAGGTTGCCGAAGAACTCCTCCAGCGCCACCTGCGCCTCATCGTTGTCTGGCTCAAAGGTGGCCTTGCCCAGCAGCACGCCGCGCAGCACCCATCCCGGGCCGCCCACGAGCCACGTGCGCGACATGTGCATGGCGGGGTTGCCGTTGGGATCCACCACGGGCAGCGCCCGGCGGATCTCGGCGCCGAACGGGCCCTCGACGATGTCGATGCTGCCCTTTTGCTGCTCCGTGACGCGGATGATCTCCGAGCGGATCTCGTCCACCATCGACGACTTGGCCGGCCCCGCGAACACGCCCACCTCGAGTGCGGACTGGCCGTCACCGACCAGGAGGGACTGCACTTTGTTGGTGTCCTTGTTGACCTGGAGCTGTAGGGTCATGCCCTCAAACGGGGTGAGCACCAGCGTGTCCAGATCCAGGCGCTGCACCTCGTCGGCGTCAGCTTCCAGATCCACCTCTTCGATGTCGAAGGGGCCCCATTCGCGGTCGAAGGCAGCGTCCCACTGGGCCGCCTGCTCCTCGATCGACGACGGCGCTTGGCCAGCGTCGGTCTCCTCGGGTGCCACGTCCTCGATCTGCTCGACCGGGGCCACTTCGGCCTCGGGCTTCTTGCGTCCGAAAATCACAGGGATTAATCCTTCTGGTGTCAGGGGGTGGTGAACCCACCGGTTGAACCATACCCACCGTCACCGCGCACAGTCTCATCGAGCGTGTCGACGGGGACGAAAGTGGCGCTGACGAACGGTACGACGAGGAGTTGGGCGATGCGGTCCCCGGCGTGCAGGTGAACGGGGTTGCGTGGATCCAGGTTCACGAGGTTGACCTTGATCTCCCCGCGGTAGCCAGAGTCGATCACTCCTGGGGCGTTGACGATGCTGAGCCCGGCCTTTGCGGCCAGCCCGGAGCGCGGAGTCACCAAGCCGACATGCCCGTCGGGCAGCGCCAGCGCCACCCCTGTTCCGACCAGCGCCCGCTCCCCCGGTGCCAGCACGACGTCCTCCGTGGCGCGCAGATCCGCACCCGCATCGCCCGGGTGAGCATAGGCGGGGAGATGCCCATCGACGGCGAGCGTGGGGATGTTCATCGGGTTACCGCTTCCTTCGCCAGGGCCGCGGCGAGTTCGGCGGGACGCCTGGTGCTCACCATCCATGCGCTGTGCGGATCCGCATCGTCCTCGACGTCGATCCGGACCAGACCCGGGATGTAGGGGCGGGTGAACAGGAACGCCCGATGATCCGCCTCGGGGCCAAGCGCCAAGCGCGCGGCCTCTCCCTCCAGCGGGGTGACCTCGCCGATGTAGGCATGCTCCAGGCGGTACCGCCCGGCGGTGAAGGCTGCAGAATCCACGCGCAGTTGCGTGCGGCTGTAGGCCAGCAGGCCGAGGGCCACCGCGATGAGGGTGAGCACGATCACCGTGATGGCCAGCCACAGCTCCAGGTAGGCGATCACCGCCACGCCGATGCTGGCAACGAACAACAGGCCGAGCACTATCCACCAGGCGGGGATGTGCAGACGTTCCGAATAGCTCACGGATGTCACCTTAACCCGCGGGCATAATGGGTTGTGACCTGGTCCCAGTGAAAGGAAGCCCCATGGCGATGACCGAGAAGATCATGTGGAAGGTCTATGCGGGGGTGGCGGGCGCCGTCACCACGATCGTGGCCCAGAAACTGGTCACCAAGCTGTGGGAGGCCTCTACTGGCGACGTCCCGCCCGATCCGAACGATCCGGAGGTGCCGCTGACCAAGGCCCTCATCTGGGCCGCAGCAAGCGGCCTGGGCGTCGGCATGGCCCAGTTGGTCATGAACCGCGTGGTGCACCAGCGGTGGATGGCCAACTACAACCACGCCGGCCCAGGCCGGCTGCGGAGCAAGTTGACGTGAGTCAGACGCAGTCCACGCAGTAGGACTGCCCGTTCTTCTCTTCGGCCAGCTGAGCGCGGGCCTTCACGAGGAAGCAGGACGCGCACGTGAATTCGTTGGACTGCCTGGGCAGCACCCGCACGGTCAATTCCTCGTGCGAGAGATCTGCTCCGGGCAGTTCGAACGTCTCCGCCGCCTCGACCTCGTCCTCATCGACCTTCCCCGAGTTCTTGTCTGCTCGACGAGACTTCAGCTCCTCTAGGGAATCCTCACTCATCTCCTCGTCGGTCTTGCGGGGAGCGTCGTAGTCCGTTGCCATCCGTTGGTCCTTTCGTTGCCACGATCGCGCTATGTGTATCACATCGGGGCCGCATGTAGATACCGGGGCCGCACTTGATTGTTCAACGGTGCCGGGGCGGCCTCCCGCACCCGGCGCCAGCACGCTGGTAAGTTGTCTCAAACAGTAGCCAGCCGCACGAGGAGTCCAATGGACCAGTCTCTGACCCCACGGGAGATCCAGGCCCGGATCCGCACGGGCGCTTCCGTCGCCGATCTGGTGGAGGCCAGTGGCATGACCTCGGAGCGCATCGAGGCCTTCGCCGGCCCGGTCCTGGCCGAACGTGAGCACGTGGCCCAGTCCGCCCAGAGCGCCACCATCCGGCGCCGCGGCGAGACGGCGACGCACCGTCGGCTCGGCGAACTCATCGCCGCGCGCCTCCGCTCCCGCGGGATCGACGCCGACAGCGTGGTGTGGGATGCCTGGCGCCAGGCGGATCTGAAGTGGCGCGTGGTGGCCACCCTCCCCTCGGATGTGGAGGCTGAGGCCCGCAGCGCGGAATTCGTCTTCGACGCCAAGGGCCGTTTCTCCGTGGCCGCCAACGCCGACGCCCGCTGGATGATCGGGGAAGAAGCGCTCGACGCGGCCCCCGAGGATGAGAACACCGTCGATTTCCATGACGAGCTGGCGTTGGTGCGCGCCACCCAGCCAGGGTCGCTACCCGGCGACGAGGTGCCGGTCTCGGCACTGATGCACGAGGGCAACGAAGACACCTCAGAGCTGGACAGCCTCTACGACATGCTGAGCGGAATCAGCGAGGATTCGGTGCGCATCTACACGGGGCTGGTCGATCTGGTGGACGAAGAGCCCGAACCTGAGCCTGAGCCGGAAGCAGAACCTGAGCCTGAGCCGGCAGATCCGGAAGCAGACGAGGTGACCACCGTCATCACCGACGAGCCGGAAGCCGAAGAGCTCGTAGAAGAGCCAACGCAGGATCCGCTGGTGGAGACGGCCGAGGAAGATGTGAAGCCCACGCGCCGCCGCCGGCGCGCCAAGGTGCCCAGCTGGGACGAGATCATGTTTGGTGGCCCCACCAAGTAGTGGGCGGCTACTCCGCGTCGAAGGGCAGCGGATCAGGCGACAACGTGGCCTTGGCCCGCGTCGCCGTCATGCGCCGCCTGTGGTGCATCCGGCAGAGCACCTCGTAGCGGACATCGCCGCCCCCGGCGGTGTCGCCCACCACAACTTGGGATCCCTCTGTCACCATCAGCCCGTCGACGGTGCGTGCATTCTGCGTGCCGCGGGCACCGCACCAACACAGCGGCCCCAGGGTCAGCATGACGAGCCGGTCCGCAAGTTCCACCAGCCGCTTGGAGCCCGGGAACAGCTCAGTGCGGAAGTCTGCGAGGATCCCGAAGGCGTACACGTCGATCTGCAACTCATCGACGATCCGGGCGAGTTGGTCGATCTGATCCGAGGTGTAGAACTGGGCCTCGTCGCACACCAGGTAGTCGACGATCTGGCCACTGGTGAGCTCGCCGATGATGTAGCGCCAAAAGTCGAACTCGGGTGGCGCCTCGATGGCCGTGACGCTCAGGCCCAGACGTGAGGTGATGACCCCCTGCCCGGCCCTGTCCTGCGAGCTGAAGATGCGCCCACGCCGGCCATGGGTCGAGTGGACGTGTTCGAGCTGCAGGGCCATCGTGGACTTGCCGGAGTCCATGGGGCCGGTGTGGAAGACCAACTCAGCCATGTCGCTTCGGGAGCCTCCCAGCCTTCTCGTAGACGCGCACGTACGCCTTCGCCATGTCTTCTGGCCGCAGCCGCACGTCCACCTCGTCGTACCCGGCGCGCAGCTTCCGCAGCCGGTCGGGCTCCGCCAGCTTCTGCATACCGAGAGCCAGTGATTGCATGTCTGGGGCGACGCGCAGCGCGGTCTCCCTGCTCAGCCCAGCAGTCAGCCGATCGTCGCAGTAGAGCACGGGCAAACGGGCTGCCCCGGCCTCCAGAATGACCATGGGCTGCACGTCGAAGCGGTAGGAGCCCAGCACCAGTGCATCGGCTTCGAGGTATTGCTCCGCCACTGCTTCGCGGCCAGACAGCGCGCCGAGAAAGCGCACGCCAGGCCCCGCCAGCGCCTCCAGCCGCGCCCGCTGATCACCATCGCCGACGATCACCAGTTCGGCCCCGGGAATGTTTGCGCGGTTGAAGGCCCGGATGACCACGTCCAGCCGCTTCTCCTTGGCCAATCGGCCGATGCTGAGGAACCGGGTGCCCGGCCGCTCCATGCGCCGCTCGGCGGCGCCGTCGACGATCGTCTCGGCTGACGCGTTGGGGATCACCGTGCCCCGGATGGGCTGGCCCACCGCGGCCTCGATGTTGTCCAGCATGTAGCGGGCCGGGCTGGTGACCACATCCGCATGCGCCGCGATCCAGCCGAGCGAACGCCAGTCCATCCGGGAGAAGAAGTTGTTGTTGTCTGGCTCCGGCGTCTTGGGGGGCAACGACGAGGCGAAACGTGGCGGACGCTTGGAACCGATGGCAAGAGCCCTTGTCACCAGCACTTCGTAGCTCAGCGACCCGAAGGCAGCCGCGACCGGCAGCGTGCTGTGCGTACCGGCGATGTTGGCGTGGAACGTGTGCACGTGCGGAATACCCTGAAGGCGCGCCAGGCGGGCGGCAAGGACGAGCGCGCCCCGCTCCGTTTGCGAATGCACCACATCGAAGCGCGCCTGCTTGGAGATCAGCTTTGCCCTGCGCTCGGTGGGATGCAGCACGCTGAGGTGCGAGGGCCAGCCTTCCCGATAGATGGTGGGGCAGGCGATCGTGCGCACGTTGGCCGGCCGGTGGAGGTGTCGATCAGGTGCAATGAGGGTGACGTCGTGGCCGAGCGCGGCCAGTTCCTCCAGCTGCGTCTGCACGGAGCGTCCGATGCCCCCCGACGTTGGGAAGAAATCGTCGATCAGGATCGCGACGCTGAGGCTCATCTGCTGCCGCCATGCATGAGGAGGGGTACCTCCATCTCGGCCGGCGTCAGCGAACCGTGCATGCCCACCAAGGAGAACTCGCCGGGCGACGCGTAGGACATCGCCGCCCAGGTACCTGTCATGGCGGCCACCACGTCACCGATACGCGCTGCGCTCAGATCTGACACTGTGGGTCCGAACCAGCCTGCTTCGATTGCCTCTTCGCGCCTGAGCACGTGAGCGCGCTCCCCGAAGACCGATTCCCACGCCCATGCAAGCGACCTCGGGTCGTCACCGTAGACATGACGGAAGCGCGGTTCGCCGCCCAGGTGGGAGTAGCCGCCAAGCCTGGCTTCATCCTCGACGATGACCCGCTCCTCGGCAGGGATGTTGAGCATTCCGTGGTCCCCCGTCACGAGCAGGCACACCGACGGCGGCAAGGCCTCGATCAGATGGGCCACGTAGTCATCGATGATGGCCAGCCGCTCCAACCATTGCCAGCTGCCGGCACCGTGGGCGTGGCCATCCGCGTCAAGCATGCGCTCGTAGAGGTAGACCACTTCGGCGTGCTGCAGCGCATCCGTGACGAGCCCGGTGACCTCCGTGAGGTCGCCTTCATTCAGCACCGGGAACAGCTCCGTGCCGGAGAAGGCGACCCGGGTGAGCGCGCTGCCCGCAAATCGGCCCAAGGTCACGGCGGCGCTGCGCCTCCCCTGGGATTCCAGCCGCTGGAAGACGGTGGGCACCTGCGCGAAGCCGTTGATGTCTTCAGGCCCGCCCTCCCAGCTCAACGAGTTGATGACCCTGCCGACGGTGGGCTCGTAGAAGGTGTAACCCAGCACCCCGTGCTCGCCGGGGGTGGCGCCGCAACCAAGCGAGGTCAGCGAGGTGGCGGTGGTGGACGGCACGCCGCAGGTGAGGCGGTGCCCACGCTCCATGAGCGAGGCCATCGTTTCGGCGTGCTCGGCGAACTCGCGCAACTGGTGCCATCCCAGGCCGTCAACCAGCAGTACCACGTACTGCCGGGCGGCGGGTAGCGAGATGGCCGGGCTGGCGCCGTCGAGCATGGCAACCACGCTGGGGAGCAGGTTCGACAGCGCCTGACCTGCGTACCGCGGATCGATGAAGCCCACCATCAGCGGATCACCTGCTGGAGCTTCGAACCGAACTCAATGAGCCGCCGGGCGTTGTCGCCGTCTGCGGCCGGGCTCATCCGCACCGTGATGTCATCTGGCTGCAGCACGCCCGTGTAGCCGTGATCAGCCTCGCAGTTGGGGTCTTCGCAGGCCGCTGGGCCCAGATCCAGCCGTCGTGCTGCACCCCACACGATCGTCAGCCAGGCCTCGTGGAGGCCGGAGCGCTTCTCGGGATCCGCCATGGCCCGGGTCACCACCACCGAGTCGATGGCACGCAGCGCCACCACCTCAGCAGTGGCCAGTGCCTCTGGGCGGCCACCCTCACCCTCGTCGATGTGGCAGATCTGCAGCTGATCCTGCGTCAGCACCAGCACCGTCATGTGCCTGTGCAGCTCGCGGCCCGCGAAGGTCGCCTCATGCTGCACCAGGTAGTCGAGCACCGGGCGCTCCCCCAGCCCCATCAGCACTGTCTCAGCCACAAGACTCGGATAGAAGCCACATTCCGCGATCTCTTCGATGAGTTCGTTGGGGAGTCTCTGGTTGTCGGCGTTCACCCGGCCATTGTGGCACGCGGGCAGATAAGTTTGGCCCATGGCCTCTCGCCCCTTCATCGCCGCCCGCATCGAAGACCGCTTCAATGTGCTGCTCAACCGATGGCTGATCCGCCGCGGTTGGCAGGAGTCGATCATCGCCTACACCGGCTACGGCACCAGTGAACAGTTGCGCATCCTCGCCAGGGTGGTGCTGCGCCCCTCGTCGGATCTCGGCCTGGTTCAGGCGGCCTCCGCGCTGATCTACCGCCGCGGCTGGCGCAACTTCATGAACGCGGCGAAGGCCAACGCCTCCGTGACGGTCAAGATCGGGGACGTGCGCATTCCCGTGACGGCAGATCGGGGCGGCTACGTGGATGTGCGGGTACGCAATCCAGGCCTTGCGCCCGGCTGGCATTCCGTGACGTTGGAGGGCGACGGCGGCTCGTCCGCGCTGGCCAGCGTCCAGGTGATCGGCGATGACGTGGATTTCGGCATCGTCAGCGACATCGACGACACCATCCTGAGCACGTCCCTCCCCCGCCCCATGCTCGCCGCCTGGAACTCCTTCGTGCTTACCGAGCAGGCGCGACAGGCAATCCCTGGGATGGCGCGGCTGTATCAACAACTGCTCGCGCAGCACCCCGGCGCCCCCATCATCTTCGTGTCCACCGGCGCCTGGAACACCTTCCCCATGATCCAGCGATTCACCGCCCGGCACGGCATCCCTCAGGGGGCCATGCTGCTGACAGACTGGGGCCCCACCAACACCGGCTGGTTCCGCAGCGGCCCAGATCACAAGCGACGCTGTCTGCGCGAGCTGGCCAGGGACCTACCCAACATCAAGTGGTTGCTCGTGGGTGACGATGGCCAACACGACCCGGATCTGTACGCGGAGTTCGCCAGCCTGCAGCCCAAGCACGTCCGCGCACGGGCCATCCGACAACTCACCCCCGGCGAGCACGCACTGGCCCACGGCCTGCCGATGGAAGTACTCCAGAGCGAGCAACGGTGGGAACCAGACACGGCGCCGGAGGTTCGTGCACCGGATGGAGATGGTTTGGGCGATAAGCTCTCGGGGTTGCTGTAAACCCACAGAGGAGAGCGCCCGATGAGCAAGCGGACGATCGACGACGAACTCACAGAGGAAGAACACATCCTCGACGTCGACGTCACCCAGGAGATGGAGACCAGCTTCCTGGAGTACGCCTACTCGGTCATCTACTCCCGTGCCCTGCCTGATGCCCGCGACGGCCTCAAGCCCGTGCAGCGTCGCATCCTCTACTCGATGGACCGCATGGGCGTGCGCCCCAACGTCAGCCACGTGAAGTGCGCTCGCGTGGTGGGCCAGGTCATGGGTCTGCTGCACCCCCACGGCGACACCGCCATCTACGACGCCCTGGTGCGCATGGGCCAGCACTGGGCCGTGCGGCTCCCACTCATCGACGGGCACGGCAACTTCGGCTCGCTCGACGCCGGCCCCGCGGCCATGCGTTACACCGAATGTCGGATGGCCGAGCCCGCGCAGGCCATGACCCGCGGAATCGATGAGGACACCGTCGATTTCAAGCCCAACTACGACGGCAAGGAGACCGAGCCGGTCGTCCTGCCGGCTGCCTTCCCCAACCTGCTGGTCAACGGTGCCGCCGGCATCGCCGTGGGCATGGCCACCAACATCGCCCCGCACAACCTCGTCGAGGTCATCGCTGGCCTGCAACAGCTGCTGCGCAACCCAGACATCGAGCTCGACGAGCTGATGCGCCACATTCCCGGGCCGGATTTCCCCACCGGGGGCAAGATCGTGGGCCTCGATGGCATCCGGGACGCCTACGCCACCGGTCGGGGCTCCTTCAAGATCCGCGCCACCACCCGCATCGAGAAGGTCAGCCCGCGGCGCATGGGCATCGTCGTGACCGAGCTGCCCTACATGATCGGCCCAGAGCGCATCATCGAGCAGATCAAGAAGGGCGTCCAGGAGAAGAAGCTCACCGGCATCGCAGATGTCAAGGACCTGACGGATCTCGCCCACGGCACGCGGCTGGTGATCGAGGTCAAGAACGGCATCAACCCCGAGGCGCTGCTGGAGCAGCTGTTCCGCGCCACCAAACTCGAAGACACCTTCGCGATCAACGCTGTGGCTCTGGTCGACGGCCAGCCGCGCACGCTGTCCCTCAAGGAGATGCTCGAGGTCTACCTCGACCACCGCCTCGACGTGACGCTCCGGCGCACCAACTTCCGTCTGAACAAGGCCGAGGAACGGCTCCATCTTGTCCGTGGCCTCATCATCGCGATCGCCGATATCGACGATGTCATCGCCATCATCCGCTCCTCCGACGACGCCGCCCAGGCCCGCGAGCGGCTCATGGGCGCGTTCGACCTCGATGAGACGCAGGCCACCTACATCCTCGACATGCAGCTGCGCCGCCTCACGAAGTTCTCCACCATCGAGTTGGAGAAGGAGGCGGACGAGCTCAGCGGCACCATCGCCTCACTGCGCGAGATCATCGAGGATCCGCAGGTGCTGCGCAGGCTTGTCGGCACGGAGTTAGCGGCCACGGCCAAGGAGTTCGGAACTCCCCGCCGCACCGTGCTGCTCGCCTCTTCCGGAGCGCCCACGACGGCGGTTGCCGCCCCGCTGGAAGTGCCCGACGACCCGTGCTGGGTCCTGCTGAGCGGCTCCGGCCTGGTTGCTCGGACGGACGTGTTGGGGCCCCTGCCCACCCAGGGCCGGGCGGCCCACGACGTGGTCATCGCCCGAGTACGCGCCACCGCCCAAGGCGAATTCGGCGTGCTCACCAACCGTGGTCGGCTGCTGCGCTGCCGCGCCATCGAGTTGCCCACGGTGCCGCTGACGGCAACGGCGGCCAGCCTGCAGGGCGGCAGCCTCGCCCATGAACTCTGGCCGCTGGATCCGGGCGAGAAGGCCTTGGGCCTCACGACACTGGACCCAGATTCCCCCGGCTTGGCGATCGGCACCGCACAGGGCGTCGTGAAGCGCGTCAAGCCAGAACTGCTGGTGCGCGACACCTGGGAGGTCATCGCGCTGAAGGATGGCGACGAGGTGGTGGGCGCCGTCGAACTGCTCGGCGAGGGCTTCAACCTGGCCTTCATCACCAGCGATGCGCAGCTGCTCCACTTCCCTGCCTCCGCCGTCCGTCCCCAGGGCCGCACTGGCGGTGGCATGGCGGGCATCAAGCTGGGTGGCGCCGCGCAGGTCGTCTGGTTCGGTGTGGTGGATCCCGCCAAGGACGACGTGGTGACCATCTCCGGCTCCTCCGATTCGCTGCCGGGCACGGAAACAGGCTTGGCCAAGGTCACACCGCTCAGCGAATACCCCACCAAGGGCAGGGCCACCGGCGGCGTCCGTGCGCACCGCTTCCTGAAGGGCGAGGACGCGCTGCTGATCGCCGCCATCGGGCCCAGGCCCGTCGTCGCCGCTGCCGCCAGCGGCTCCCCCGTGGAGCTTCCCGGCGAGCACGGCCGACGCGACGGATCGGGAACCCCCATCTCGCAGCCGGTCATGATGCTGGCAGGCCGCGATACCGGTGAGACAGCCGCAGACAATCACTCCGGAACCCTCTTCGAGGAGTAGCATTCCGCGGGAGGAAGGGAGCCCAACTCCGCATGAATGACTTCGACGATCTGCTGGACGCCAACAAGCTCTACGCAGCCGAATTCTCCGATGGCTACTTCGACGGCATCGCACAGGCGGGGGTGTGCATCGTGACGTGCATGGACTCCCGCATCGAGCCGCTGGGCATGGTGGGCCTGCACCTGGGCGACGCGAAGATCCTTCGTTCCCCGGGCGGCCGCGTGACCACCTCCGTCCTCAACGGCTGCGTGCTGAGCGTGCAGCTTCTGCAGGTCAACCGCATCATGGTGATCCCCCACACCCGGTGCGCCATGGCTTCCGGCACGGATGAAGACCTGCGCCGCGTGATCTCCGCCAAGACCGGCACCGACACGTCGTGGATCTCCTTTGGCTCCAGCCCGGATCAGGCGGGTCGCCTGCGGGCAGACGTTGACATGATCAGCAATCACCCCCTGATCAAGGGCCACGCAGAGGTGGGCGGTTTCATCTACGACGTGGACACCGGCCTGCTCGACCAGGTGCTCTGAGCCAGGCCGGTCCTTGGAGACCTTCACCCCCACCACCAACCCACTCGACGCCCAATGGCTTTCCGCGCTGGTGGCCTCCCTGCCGGTGCTCGCCATGCTCATCACGCTCGGAGTGCTGCGCTGGAGGGCACATCTCGCCGCAGCAGCATCTTGGCTGCTCGCCTCAGGAGTGGCCGTCCTGGCCTTCGGGATGCCACTCGGGATGGTGCTGGCCACCAGCGCGCACGGCTTCGTCTACGGCCTCTTCCCCATCATCTGGATCCTGCTGACGGCCATCTGGATGTATGAGGTCACGGTGGCCTCCGGCCACCAGCTCTGCCAAGGCCGCGGCTGATCGTGAGCCGCTCACCCGTGGCCGCATCGCCATGGCGCTGGTGCCCTACGTCCTGGTGATCGCGGTCTTCGGAGTGGCTGCCCTGCCCCCCCGTCAAGGCCGCTCTGTCCTCCACCGATCTGACCTTCGCCTGGCCAGGGCTCGGCGAACTGCTCAACGTCGCGGGCGAGGCAGCCTCCCACCAGCAGTACACCCTGGGATGGGCCTCCACGCCGGGCATCCTGCTGGCGCTGGTCGCCATCGTGACCGGCCTCATCTACCGAATGCGGCTCAGCGAGATCCTCGGGGTGCTCTGGACCAACACCAAGAAACTGCGCTCCGCCATGTTCACCATCGGCTCGGTGGTGGCGCTCGCCTACGTCATGGGCGACTCCGGGCAGACCTTGGCATTGGGCCTCTTCTTCGCGGGTGTCGGCGCGCTGTACCCCTACCTCGCGCCGGTGCTGGGCTGGATCGGCACCTACGTCACAGGCTCGGATACCTCAGCAAACATCCTCTTCTCCAACCTGCAGTCTGGCGTGGGCGCCGAGATCGGCCCCGGCAGCCACCTCGGCACCGACTCCATGCGCGCGCTGCTGGTGGGCTCCAACGCGGCCGGCGGTGTCGTCGGAAAGATGATCTCTCCCCAATCGCTGACGATCGCGGCCACCGCCATTGGCATCCCGGGCACGGAATCGGTGATCCTGCGCCGCATCATCGGGTGGAGCTTCGTGCTGCTGGCTCTGCTCTGCGTGACCTCAGGCCTCATGTCCACCCCAGTCCTCTCCTGGCTCCTCCCCTGACCCGAAAGGCGCCCGCCATGCCTGCCCAGCCCC
The DNA here is from genome assembly GCA_030538315.1 of Propionibacteriaceae bacterium. Lineage (GTDB taxonomy): Bacteria > Actinomycetota > Actinomycetes > Propionibacteriales > Propionibacteriaceae > Arachnia. Next base: position 30,532 of record JAUNUF010000013.1, on the reverse strand, counting down.
ACTGGTCTCCGATTAGGCGTCGATCCGATCAGCTTCGAGGGCGTAGGCGCCTTCAATGATGAACTCCTTGCGGGGAGCCACCTCATTGCCCATGAGCATCTCGAAGACACGCTCCGCCGCCTCAGCGTCGTCGACGGTGAGGCGGCGCAGCATCCGATGCTTCGGGCTCATGGTCGTCTCGGCCAACTGATCCGCATCCATCTCGCCGAGGCCCTTGTAGCGCTGCGGCTCCTTGAACTTCTGGCCACGCTTGGTCAGCTCAAGGGCCTTGCGCTGGTATTCGGCATCCGAATACGTGTAGATGTACTTGTCGTAGCCGCGCTTCGGGTTGATCAGTTCGAAACGGTGCAGCGGCGGCACGGCCGAGTACACGCGCCCAGCCTCCACGAGGGGCCGCATGTAGCGGAAGAAGAGGGTGGCCAGGAGACAGCGGATGTGTGCGCCGTCGGAATCCGCATCCGCCATGAAGATGACCTTGCCGTAGCGGGCCGAATCGACGTCGAACGTGCGGCCGGAACCCGCTCCCACCACCTGGATGATGGAGGCGCACTCTGCGTTCTTCAGCATGTCTCCCACGGAGGCCTTCTGCACGTTGAGGATCTTCCCGCGGATGGGGAGCAGGGCCTGGAACTCGGAGTTGCGCGCGACATTGGCGGTGCCCAGCGCGGAGTCGCCCTCCACGATGAACAGTTCCGTGTTGTCCACGCTGCTGGAGCGGCAGTCCTTCAGCTTGGGGGGCAGCGTGGAGGATTCCAGCGCGTTCTTGCGGCGCTGGTTCTCCCGGTGCGCGCGGGCCTGCACCCGGGTGCGCGCGGCCGCGACAACCTTTTCCTGGAGCGTGCGAGCCATCTGCCGCGTCTTGGGCGCGGTCAGGAACTTGCCCATCTCGGCCTCGACGATGCGGGCCACCAAGCGGTTGACCGGCGGGGTACCCAGCACTTCCTTGGTCTGGCCCTCGAACTGCGGTTCCGCCAGGCGAACGGTGACGACGGCGGTGAGACCCTCGAGGCAGTCGTCACGCACCACTTCCTCCCCGGCCTTCAGCAACCCTCTGGTGCCCTCGTAGGACTTCACCAGTGCGCGGGTCAGCCCCCGTTCGAAGCCCTGGACGTGGGTGCCGCCCTTCGGCGTGGCGATGATGTTGACGAAGGATTTCAGCACCGTGTCGTAGCCGGTGCCCCAGCGCACGGCGATGTCCACGTCGAGGTCGCGTTCAACATCAGTGGGCGTCATGGCACCGTTGGCGTCCAGCATCGGAACCGTTTCGACGAAAGAGTCTCGGCCTTGAAGGCGGATGATCTCAGTGAGTTGCGGATCTGGGGCCAGGAAATCTGCGAACTCGGCGATGCCGCCCTCGTGCAGGAACGTCTCATGCGTCACCTCACCGCCACGCTCGTCCGTCACGTCGATCTTGAGGCCGGGCACGAGGAATGACGTCTGGCGCGCGCGATCGTGCAGATGGCGCAGGGACAGTTCGGCATCAGCCAGGAAGATCTGCCGATCAGGCCAGTACCGAACGCGGGTACCCGTCTTGGCCTTGGCAACTCGGGCGCCCTTGCGCAGGCCGCTCTGCGGGGTGAAGTTTGCGTTGGGCCCGTCGCCGTCGAAGACGCCGGGGACGCCGCGCCGGAAACTCATCTCCCAGGTGGCCCCACCTCGATCGACCTGCACATCGAGCCGCGTGGCAAGCGCGTTGACGACGGAGGCGCCGACGCCGTGCAGACCGCCCGTGGCGGTGTACGACGAGTTGCCGAACTTGCCGCCGGCGTGGAGCTTCGTGAAGACCACCTCCACACCGCTCAGACCGGTGCGCGGCTCCTTGTCGACGGGGATGCCGCGAGCATGATCATGCACGATGACCGACCCGTCTGCCGCAAGTCTTACCTCGATGTGGTCACCAAAGCCGGCGAGGGCCTCGTCGACGGAGTTGTCGATGATCTCCCAGAGGCAGTGCATGAGGCCACGTGTGTCCGTGGAACCGATGTACATGGCCGGGCGCTTGCGAACAGCTTCCAGCCCTTCGAGCACGAGGAGATTCTTGGCCTCGTAGTCACGCGACATCTGCTGTTGGCTCTTGGGGGTCTGCACCCCGACAGGCTACCCGGCTCCGCAGACGTACCCTGCCAGCGAAACGCGGGCGTGGCCTCTGGGGAACAAAGCAGGAGCCCGGTACGTTGGACAGTGAGATGGTATGAATGAAGGACAGGAGGCCATGATGACCGAACTAGCTACGGATCCCACACTGACCGCTGTCGATCGCTGCGATCGCTGCGGTGCCCAGGCCTACCTGCGCGTATTCCTCCGTTCCGGTGGTGAGTTGCTCTTCTGCGCCCACCACGCCAACGCTCACCGAGAAAAGCTCGTTGAGGTGGCCAGCCGGATCCAGGACGAAACCAGCAAGCTCAGCGCGAACTGAGCCACCTCTGGATGAGGCTTCGCGCAATCGAGGCCCCAGGGGGAAGGATCACATCACCGGAATTAACAGCGGCGACGAGATCTGAGCGGGTGTAGTACACACCCTCGACGATCTCGTCGCCGTCTACCGTGATGCCGCCATCTGTGGCCCGCGCCTCAAAGCCCAGCATGAGCGAGCGCGGCATGGGCCACGGCTGCGAACTGACATAGCTCACCCGCGTCAGCTGCACGCCAACTTCCTCCATCGCCTCCCGGTGCACGGCCTGCTCGGCAGATTCTCCAGCCTCAATGAAACCGGCGATGATCGACACCCTCCGGGGCGCCCACTGTGCCTGCCGGGCAAGCAGCAACCGATCCGCCGGATCTGTGACAGCCACGATCACACACGGGTCGATCCGCGGAAACATGAACTGCCCGCAGCCCAGGCACTGGCGCCTGGCTCCAGCGAGATCCGGGCGGGTGGCTGATCCACACACCTCGCACGGTGGTTGGCCACCGTGCCACCGAGCGAGCGCCACCCCGGCGGCCAGCGGGTCAAGGGCGTCTGGATCCGTGTCACGCCAGCTCATGGTCTCGCCCGCAACATCCGGCACCGAGCGCGCAAACCAGGCGACCCCACCCACTGTGCCCAAGAGGATGTCTGATTCCTGGCGCTGCCCGGGCGCCGACAAGGGGCGGGGGCGGCCCTGAGCTGAGGCGATGGCGCCGTCTGGGTCCACCTCCACGACGACGGCGCCTTCCCACAGCCCTGCAAGCGCCTCATCGGCCCGCCCGAGAGGCAGGCGGTTGAGCGCGGAAGGGTCTTGCCATCGGGTCATGGGTTCTCCATCTTCAGCGCCTGGTCAATGAGTTCCGCCGGGGCGTCAACCAAGCGCAGCTGATCTGTCAGCACATGGTAGAACGCGGCGCCCACGGTGGCGGGGTCCACACCGCGAGCCTCCGCCCATGCCTGGCGATACACAGCCAACTGCAGCGGGTCCGCGCTTTGGTTCGACGTCTTCCAATCCACCACAAGGTAGGCAAAGCCATCTTGCTGCCAGCGATAGACCGCGTCGATGCGGCCGCGGAGCTCATGGGGGCCCCTGCGCATCAGGAAGGGCACCTCCACCCCGAGCGGGGTGCGCGTGGCGAACTGCCCGCTCTCGAAGGCCCTGATGAGTGCAGCGAGTTCGGGTGGTGCCGCACCCGTCACCGGTTCCACCTCCTCGAGGCTGGCGGGCAACAGGAATCTCTCCTGGAGCCATTCATGGAACCGTGAGCCCATGCGGGCAGCCGTCGACGGACGACGGGGCATGCGCCGCATCAATCCTGCCGCGAAGCCGTCCCGATCCGACCGCAGCGCCATCAGCGCCGTGGCGGACAACCCATCTGGCAACTCCACGGTGCGCCTGCCTCGGCGTTGGGCCAACTCGGCGAGGTGCCGAATGCTGTCGTCCCATTGGGCCACCGTGGCAGCGTCCTCGGCAGAGGACACGCCTGATTCCCAGATCCAGGCCTCCCGCTGCGCCTCAGGCAACGGCATGACGCTGGCAGCTTCCTCGATGAGTTGGGTGGCTTCTGCCCGTTGAATCAGGGTGGCGGCATCCAACTCCACCGGCCATGCAGCTCGGGCAGGCTCTGCCGGGATGGGGTTGGTGGCTTCGTCACGTGTGCGAGCGTCCAGGTAGGTACCGGCTGCCTCGCACAGGTCACGGATGACCTCGAAGTACGGCGATTCACCACGCGGCCTGATGTTCTCCGGGGTCCAGGTGTGTGTGGAGGCGATCAAGAGCCTCTTGGCCCTGGTGGCCGCCACATACGCCAACCGGTCCTCCGCCAAGCGGTGATCTGCCCGCAGCGCCTCACGGTAGGCATCGATGCCCTTCTTGGTGTACTCCCCCAACTGCGGCACCGAATCAGCATCGCCCCGCAACATCGCCGGCAAGGTATCTGCCCGCTGCGGCCACACCCCGGAGCGCGATTCGGACGGGAACACCTTGTCCGCGAGCGACGGGAGGAAGACCGTGTCCCACTCAAGCCCCTTGGCGCGGTGCACCGTCATCAGCTTGACGGAATCGTCCTCGCTGGGCACCGCCTGCAGGAGCCCCTCACCGTGGTCCGATTCCGCATCGAGATAGGCCAGCAGGCCCGTGAGGCTGCCGTCGCCGTCCACATCGACGTAGCTGGCCACCTCGGCGACGAAGCGCGCCACCTGGCTGGTGTCTCGCCCGGAGGCGATGAGTTCTGATTCCAGGCCCAGCGACGAGATGACCCGGGTCACCAGATCCGCCACCGGTTCAGAGATGTGGCGCCTCAGCGCCGTGATCTCGCCATGGAACCTGGCCAACCTGCGACGGGCCTCGCTACTCAGCGGCGCGTCTGCCGGATCCGCCACGGCATCGAGGAGGGAGACCACCTCGCCCGGATCCGCTTGGGTGACCGCGCGCACCAGCGCGTCCGGATCCGACGGCGCCACCTTCGCCTGCGCTGCCAGCTGGCGAGCGCGCGCCCCAAGGGCCTCCATGTCTGCCAGCCCGAGATTCCACCGCGGCCCGGTGAGCAAGGCTGCCACGGATGGGTTTGCCGTCACGTCGTCGAGAACTCTCAGCGTGGCCACGATGGGCCCGATCTCTGGAAGTGTCAGCAGGCCCCCCAACCCCACGATCTCCACCGGAACGTCACGCTCACGCAGCGCCTCGAAGATGGGCGCCAGGGCTGCATTGCGCCGAACGAGAACGGCCTGTTCCTTCCATGGCGTTCCCGAATCGTGTTGGGCGATCACGTGCTCCGCCAGCCAATCCACCTCGTCGCGGAACGTGTCAAAGGTGGCAGCCAGCACACTCCCCGCTGGTGCGCCCTCAGGTGCCACCAACGAAACGCCCTCTTCCCCGGGGGCGGCGTGCAGCCCCGCGGCCAGCCTGTTGCCGACCTCAAGAATCCGGTGGCCGCTGCGGCGGTTGATGCTGAGGGTTTGCCGCTCCGCAGGAGCTCCGTCTGAGCGGCGGAACTGGTACGGAAACTCCAGGATGTTGCCTGAGGCCGCTCCGCGCCATCCGTAGATTGCCTGGTAGGGGTCTCCCACCGCCGTGACGGGGAAACCCATGGCACTCGATGTGACTGGCCCGGTGAACAGGGCGCGGAGGAGCTGCGACTGCGCAGACGAGGTGTCTTGGTACTCGTCAAGGAGGACGACCTTGAACCGGCTGCGAAGCTCGCGACCCACTTCCGGCGCCTCAGTGACGAGCCGCACGGCCTCGCGCAACTGATCCGCGAATTCGACGACGCCGAGCTTGCGCTTCAACTCCTGATAGCCCAGGACGAGGCTGACCAACTCCCGCCGCTCCGCCGTCGCGTCCATGGCTCGGGCAACGTCTCGCATCATCTTGCCGCGGAAGAGCGGGGCTTCTCGGAAACGCTGATCTGCCAACTCCCCTTGCCGCAACACATCCGCTGGATCTACAAGGTGCGATGCCATTTCTGCATCCAGCGTGAGCACCCTTTCAGGGATGGAATGGTGGCTGAGCCGGCTGATGCTCCTGAAGGGCCCCGGCGCATCCGCCACCACGCGTGTGGCCAGCCGGAACCTGGACGCACCAGTGATCATGACCGGATCCTTGTCAATGCCGATACGCAGGCCGAATTCGCTCACGAGGCGGGCGGCGAAGGAGTCATAGGTCATCACGAGCTCCGCCCCCTCCCCGTCAGTGCCGGCCAAGACACCGGCCCTCATCAACGCATCCGATACTCGGCCGGCCAGTTCAGCAGCTGCCTTGCGGGTGAAGGTGAGGCCGAGCACCTCGTCTGGCCTGACTTGCCCGGTGCCCACGAGCCACACGACCCTGGCAGCCATGACGGTGGTCTTGCCGCTGCCGGCACCAGCGATGATGACTGCGGGCTCGAGCGGCGCGGTGATGCAATCCAGCTGCTCCCGGGAGAACGGGATGCCCAACGCCTCCGACAGTTGCTCTTCGGAGGTGAACAGTTGCCGCCTGATGGGGTGAACGGTCATCTGCGAGCCCCCGACGTGGAGAGCGCCGGGCAGGAATCCGCGAAGGGGCAATACCGGCAGGCGCTGCACTCGACGGCCTCGAAGGTGCCGCCCTGCAGGATCTGCACGGCTTGGGCGATTCGGTCATGCACCCAGGTGGGCCCCACGGACAACTCCTCCTTGGCCAGCCTCGGGACATCGTCGATGGAGGGTTGCTCCACCTCTTCCGGTTGAGAGTCTCCCGCTCGGAGGAACAGCAGCGCTGGTGGGGCCACCGCAGTGGCGCCATCTGCAACGTCTGCGAAGGCGCCCAAGCTGGCAGCCAGCTGATAGACGCCGAGCTGGGGGTTGTCCAGCACATCGGCAGCCCGTTGTACCCGACGGCCGGTCTTGAGGTCCACGACGCGGAGCCGCCCATCCGGCGTGCGTTCCAATCTGTCCACCGCACCCCGCAAAGTGACCTCAGCCCCCGCCACGGAGAGCGTCACGACGAAGGGCACCTCCACGGCGAGCAGCTCATTGGGGGTGGCTTCCTGGTAGTTCGCGAACCGCTCCACAGCGCTGAATATCTCAGTTCGTTCAGTGGCTGAGAGCCACTCCGTTTCGAAGGGGATCTTGGCCCAGACCTGATCAAGACGCTCATGCATCTCTGTGACGCTGAGCTTCTCTGTGGCGCCCTGGCTGGCCACGAGGTGCACCACGTCGCCCACGGACGCCCTGGATTGCCGCACCGGGTCAGCTTGGGCCTTCCTCGAAAGGAACCACATTCTGGGACAGCTCAGCAGCTGGGCCAGCGACGATCCGTTGAGGGTGAAGGGGCCAGACTGCTCGATGGCAGCGCTACTGGGGGCCCGGTTGCCCCACCAATTGGTGGGTGAGGCGCCCGGGAAGGCTGAGTTGCCGTCGGCTGATTGGACAGAGGCCATGGTGGCCAACCTGAGGGCAGCCGCCCTGCGCAGCCCCGGGGATGCCGCTTCGTCCGCCACCACGCGCCGGAGGTCACCCACCAGCGCTGCTGCGGAGAGCAGCCTCTGGGGCCGGCCAACCACGCGCTGTACCGTCACCCCCAACTCGCCCAGGAAGCGGGAGGGCCTGCCGCCCTCGCCATCCACCCCCTGAACGGCAGAGACATGCAGTGCCGAGCGGGCACGGCTACATGCGACATGGAAGAGCTGGCGCTCCGACGTCAGGTGTGACGACTGGCCCGGCTCGGCAAGGCCCCCGGGCCCGAGCCTGTCTGCGTCAACCAGGATTCCGGCCCTGGTGAGGCGTGGCCACAGCCCCTCCTGGACGCCCACCACCCAGGCGCGTTCCCACTCCAGGCCACGTGTGCGGTGCGCGGTGACCACCCGCACCCCACGGCCGCTGATGTCCAGTTCGCGGCCGGTATCTGCCGGGATCTCCTGCCCGGCCACATCCGCAGCAAAGGTGGCCGCCCCTGCCGCACCCCTGAGGTCATCAGCGCGCGCCGCCTGCTCGAACAGCTCCACCATGGCGTCCAGATCCGCATCTGCTCGACGAGAGCCGCGCAGTGCCTGCTCCCGCAGTTCATCTGGCCACGGGGTACCGGCCCAAAGGGCCCACAACACCTGCTGAACTTCGGCGTTGCCCGCCACCAGCGCCGCGCCTTGGGCCAATAGTTGGGCGAGCGAGCGGGCCTGTGCCGCCTCCGAGCCCTCCAGATCAGCCAGCAACTCCGGTTCGCCCAGACACCGCCCCAGCAGAACTGCGGACGTGCCCTCGGAACGATGGCGCGCCAGGAGCGCTCGCCCGAGGCTACGCTGACCCACGCCGTCGAGCCCGCACAGTGGCGACGAGAGCAGCAGCCGGGCTTCGTCTGCCTCCGGGGCTCCCCCACGGGCGCACACCTGCAGGGCCAGCAGCACCACCGACACGGCTGGCTGTTCCGCCAGCGCAATCTCATCTCCGGACACATCCACCGGCACGCCCAAGCGCACCAACTCCTTGGCTACTGCGCTCAGCTGTGCCCGCCCCGCCCGCGTGATGACCACCAGATCAGACCAGGCGAGCTCATCCTCCGTCACTGCATCCCGCAGTTGCGCCGCGACGTGCGCGAGCTCCGCAGAGTCGTCGTCGTACACCGTGGCCGTGACGGAGCCCCCCTGCGCCACTGCAGCCAAGGCCCCGGACGCATGCCGCTGATCCAGCCGTGCACGCAGAGCGCCCATGGCATCCTGCACCACACTGCGGTTTCGGAAGCCTGCCCCCAGATGGGCCACCGAGGCTCCCGGGAGACTGGCCAGATCAGCCATGGCGGTGGGACTGGCGCCACGGTATCCGCCGATGCGGGAATGCGGATCCCCCACCGTCAGCACCGGCAGGCCGAGCCTGGCCAGATCCGCCACGAGCCCAACCTGGGCGTGGTCTGATTCGTGAGCATCATCCACCAGGACGGCGTCGAAGCTGGCCAGCACGCCGCTGGCCACCTCAGCCTCCGTGAGGAGCAGGCGGGTGCGGTAGACCAACTCCGCATAATCAAGCGACCCGTCGTAGTCAGCAACCGTGAGGTATTCCTCGATGAAGCGCGCTGCGGAGCGGAAGAGTTCATCTCCGGCTGCACCAGCCATGGCCTCAATGGCATCCGGATCCAGGGACAGCTGACGAGCCCGCGCGAGCACCTCACGGAGCTGGCGGGCAAACGCACGCGTTCCCACCGCTCCCCGGTACTCCTCAGGCCAAGCCTGCGGCCCCTTGCCCTCGAGGAGTTCACGGATACGCACCTCCTGCTCCGGGGCGCGCAGTAGCCGCCACGGGCTGTCCTGGTGAGGCCAATAGCGGCGCAACAGCCCGAGGGAGAGGCCATGGATGGTGGTGATGTTGGCGCCCGTCTGCGCCTGGGTGAGCCGCCGCGTGATGCTGCGTCTGAGCGACTGGGCTGCGGCGCGCGAATGCGCCAGAACAATGAGCCTGTCCAGCGAACTGCCAGCGGCCACCCGTGCCGCGGCGGCTTCAGCAACGAGGGTGGTCTTGCCGGATCCGGGCCCGCCATAGACCACCCTGACCCCGGAGTGCGGTTCAGCCAACGCAGCCTGCTCCGCGCTCAGGGCGGGCAGCTGTATGCGCCGGGGCGGCACCACTCGCAGATCCATGGGCACCATGCAACCATCTGTCACCGACATTTTCACCTGGGCTCTGTCATGCTGGGCCGTGGGAGGTCTGGATGAGCGAGCGCATCACCACGGAGATCGATGGCCTGACTCTGAGCCTGAGCAATCTCGACAAGCCGCTGTTTCCCAGCGGCTTCACCAAAGGCGAGTTGATCTCCTACTACCTCGAGATGGCCGAGGTGCTGCTGCCTCACCTCAGCGGCCGTCCTGTCACCCGCGTGCGCTTTCCGCACGGCACGGCCGAGGCCTCCTTCTATGAGAAGAACGCCCCCGCCGGTGCCCCCGAGTTCGTCCAGACCATCGACGTCGCCACCAGCGCCGGCACGGTGACCTACGTCAGCGTCACCCAGCGGGCTGATCTGGCTTGGCTGGCCAATCTGGCAGCCATCGAACTCCACACGCCCCAATGGCGCGTCTCTGAGGCCACCCTTGGGCCTGACGGAGTGATCCTCGAGGGTGCCGATGAGCCCCTCGCCACCACGCTCGTGGTGGATCTGGACCCTGGCCCGGGCGTGAGCGCAGAGCAGTCCGCCAAGGGCGCCATCATCGCGGCCACCACGCTGGCGGAGGTCGGTCTGGAGGCGCATCCCAAGAGCTCCGGCAACAAGGGACTGCAGCTCTCGGTTCCCATCGCGCCCACGCCAGCCTCGCGCGTCTACGCCTTCGCGGTGTCGCTGGCTCAGCACCTTGCCCGGGCCCACCCCAAGATGTTCGTGGCCACCATGGCCAAGGAGGCCCGCGCCGGGTTGCTCTTCGTGGATTTCGCTCAGAATCTGGCGGCCCGAAACACCATCCACGCCTACTCCGTTCGCGGGCTGGAGCAGCCGTCGGTGGCCACGCCACTCAGCTGGGACGAGGTGGCTGGCCTATCGGTCCCAGTTCGGATGCACCCGTCGGAGATGGTTGCCCGGGTGCAGGAAGTGGGCGACCTGTGGGCACCCACCCTCCCTTCTCAAACCCACCCGCTGTTGCCCGATCCCCTCACCTGAGAGGATGGTGCCCATGACGCACGAGCCCTCCCCCACCCGCTCCGAGCGCGCGCACTACGTTCGCGTGCCTGCGCCTTGGGTTGCCGCCTGCAGCGACATGGGCCAGCGCCACCCCACCAATCAGGACGCACTGTGCCTGGCGGTGCGTAATCACGCCACGCAGGAGGCCGTGCTCGCGGTGGCAGACGGCGTCACCACCGCCGAAGGTTCCGAGCTGGCCTCCCTGGTGGCCGCTGAGACGGTTGTTGCACACGTGATCCGTCTCGTCGAGCAGGGCACCGCGCCACACGAGGCGATGGTTGAGGGCTTCGCCGCCGCCCACGACGGCGTGCTCGAGGCCGCAGACGAACCTTCGGCATGCACGCTGATTGCCGCCATGGTGCAGCCCGGCATCATCACGGTGGCCAACGTCGGAGATTCGCGGGCCTACTGGCTGGGCGACGATGGCTCCAGCGAACTGCTGTCCACCGATGACTCGATGGCCCAGGCGCGCATGATGCTGGGCATGTCGCGGGATGACGCCGAACAGTCCAGGCAAGCGCACGCGATCACGAAATGGTTGGGCCGCCAAGCCACCAACGTGACCCCCTCGTTGAGCACCACGCAGCCCAGCACGAACGGGTGGCTTCTCCTCTGCAGCGACGGGCTGTGGAACTACGCCAGCTCACCGGAGGCGATGGCAGAGGTATTCACGCGGCACGCGGAACGCACCGCAGATCCCGCTGCGCTGGCGGAGGCGCTCATCGGGTGGGCCAACGCGCAGGGCGGCAAGGACAACATCACCGCCGTCGTGGCACGCATCGAAGCCCAGTGAGCTTGGTGACATGGCTAGAGTTGAGCCATGGAAGTAAAGATCGGCATCACCGACGTCGCCCGCGAGGTCACCATCGACACCCAGGCCAGCCAGGAAGAAGTGGTTGAGGCTCTCCGTCAGGCCGTCCAGAATTCCGGCCTGTTCGAGTTGACCGACGACAAGGGTCGCCGTGTCATCATTCCTGCGGCCCGCGTCGGCTACCTCGACATTGGCAGCACCAGCGCGCGCGCCGTCGGCTTCGGCGCGGTCTGAACGCCCTCCCTGCGGTAGAGTGAGCCCTTGCGGGTGCACTCTGCCCGCCTCCGGTCGCGCCAATCGCGCCGTGAGTTCACTGCATAAAGGTCAGAACCCTGAGCGACAACGACATTGCAGGCAGCGACACGTTCGCTGACCTCGGCATTCACGAATCCATCACGTCGGCATTGGCTGAGAATGGCATCGTCCACCCCTTCGCCATCCAGACCCTCGCCATTCCGCTGGCCCTCCAGGGCAGCGACGTCATCGGCCAGGCTCGCACCGGCACCGGCAAGACCCTCGCGTTTGGCGTGAGCCTGCTGCACCGGATGGTGACCCTCTCCGATGGCGAGAAGCCCTCGCACGGCAAGCCCCGCGCCCTGGTCGTCTGCCCCACCCGTGAGCTGGCGCTCCAGGTGGGCCGCGACATGGACATGGCAGGCAAGCACCTCAAGATGCGCGTGCTGACCATCTACGGCGGCACCGGCTACGACGACCAGCTGGGTACCCTTGACGACGGCGTGGACATCGTCGTCGGCACGCCCGGCCGCCTCCTCGATCTGGCAGATAGGGGCGCCCTGGATCTGAGCCTGATCCAGGTCCTCGTCCTGGACGAGGCGGACGAGATGCTGGATCTCGGCTTCCTGCCCGACATCGAGCGCCTCCTGCGCAAGACGCCGCACAGCCGCCAAACCATGCTGTTCTCCGCCACCATGCCAGCACCCATTCTGGCGCTGGCCCGGGCAACGCTGAACAAGCCCATCAACATCCGCGCCGAGGGCCACGATGCCCAGATGACGGTGCCGGATATCGAGCAGTTCGTCTATCAGGCACATGATCTGGACAAGCCGGAGATGGTGGCCCGCATCCTGCAGGGCCGCCAGACCTCCAAGGTCATGGTCTTCTGCCGCACGAAACGCGCCGCGCAGCGCCTCACCGATGATCTGGTGGACCGCGGCTTCGCGGCCGCCTCCATCCACGGAGACCTGAACCAGCAGGCCCGCGAGCGCGCGCTGAAGAAGTTCCGCTCCGGCACCATCAACGCGCTCGTCGCCACGGATGTGGCTGCTCGCGGCATCGACATCGCAGACGTGAGCCACGTCATCAACTACGAGTGCCCAGATACTGACGCCACCTACGTGCACCGCATCGGGCGCACCGGCCGCGCCGGCAACACCGGTGTGGCAGTGACGTTCGTGGATTGGTCTGATCTGCACCGCTGGAAGCTCATCGATCAGCAGTTGCAGCTCGAGCTGGGTGATCCGGCCGAGACCTACTCGTCCTCGCCGCACCTGTACACGGATCTCGACATCCCCGAAGGCACGCGGGGCCGGGCGCCCGGCACCCCCTCACCCCGGGAGCGGGAACGGTCCGAGCAGACGAGCCGCGGCACGGGCGAGCGTCGCGAGCGCCGCAGCAGCCAGCGCACCGCCGGCGAGGGTGGAGGCACCCGTCGTCGCCGCACCCGCAGCGTCACGGAGAGCGAAGGCGACGCGCCAGCCACTCAGGCAGCCGCGGAGCGCAAGCCACGCCGTCGCCGTCGCCGCACCCGTGGCGGCGTCGATGTTGCCCCCGACGCCGAGAGCTGACAGCTCAGTACGTCATCTGCATCGCCGACCGGACCTCGCTGAGCGTCTGGTCGGCGATTTCATTGGCGCGTGCGTTGCCGCGCGCCAGCAGATCACGCAGGTGACCGTGATCCGCCACCAGTTCTGCTCGGCGGGCGCGGATGGGCGCAAACTTCTCGTTGACCGCTTCGGTCACGAGCTTCTTCAGGCCGCCACCGCCGCCGTCGCCGATCTGCTCGGCGATCTCGACGGGGTCTCGGTCCAGACAGAGTGCCGCCAGGTTCACCAGGTTGGAGACCTCCGGCCGGTTCACGGGGTCGAACGTGATGTGGCGATCCGAATCCGTCACCGCTCGCTTCAGCAGCTTGGCTGTCTCGTCTGCGGTCATGCCGATCTCAATGGTGTTGTTCTTCGACTTCGACATCTTGGTGCCGTCGAGGCCCAGGACGGTGCCGGACTTGCTGAGCAGCGCCTCCGGGCTGGGGAACACCGGCGTCGAGGCATCCGCCCGGCCGTAACGTTCGTCGAAGCGACGGGCGATGACTCGGGCCTGCTCCAGATGCGGCAACTGATCCTTGCCCACTGGAACAAGGTTGGCCTTGCAGAACAGGATGTCTGCCGCCTGGTGCACCGGGTAGGTGAGCATGAGGCCAGACATGGGGCGGTCCCCTGTGTCATCGGTTTCTGCCTTCACCGTGGGGTTGCGACGCAACTCCGCGTCCGTGACCACAGAGAGGAACGGCAGCATCAACTGGTTGAGCGCGGGAACTGCGGAGTGGGTGAAGATGGTCACCTTCTCCTCGTCGAGCCCGGCGGCCAAGTAGTCCGCCAAGAGCGAGTAGACGCGTTCGCGGATGGGGCCCACGCCGTCGCGGTCAGTGATCACCTGGTAATCCGCGATCAGCACCATCGTCTCGACGCCCTGCGCAGCGAGCCGCACCCGGTTCTCCAGCGACCCGAAGTAGTGCCCGATGTGCAGGTTGCCCGTGGGCCTGTCCCCCGTGAGAATCCTGAACTTCGACGGGTCCTTCGCCAGCTCCGCCTCGATCTCGAGGCTGCGCGCCGTGGAGCGCGCGAGCGACGCGTCGAGGTCAAGGGAAATCTCTTCGGACATGGATGAACCTCACTGGGGAATCAGGAAAATGTGCTCCCCCAGCCTAGCGCCATCCTCAGACCGCCTGGCCTCCGCGGCGCTTGATGCGGCCCATGAGGTCGCGGAACGCGGACTTGCGGGTGAGGTTGGCCCCGAGCGGGTTGTTCTTCTTGCCCAGGCCGTGGTAATCGCTGGAACCGGTGCGCACCAGGCCGAGGCGAGCGCCCATTTCGAACAGCAGCGAGCGGGCGTCGTCGTCATGATCCGGGTGATCCACCTCGATGCCCTCAAGGCCGTAATCCTGGACCAACTTCTCCAGGTAGGGGGCGTCGATGACCTCACGCCCGCGGCGAGCCCAGGGGTGCGCGATGACCGCAACTCCCTTCGCGCCATGGATGAGTTCGATGGCATCTTCCAACGGCGTGGCGTAGCGCTTGACGTACCCGGGGCGATCCTCTGCCAACCACTGCTCGAAGGCGGCATCACGATCAGCCACGTAGCCCTTGGCTACCAGTGCGTCTCCCACGTGTGGGCGGCCGACGGCGGGCGCACCCATGGCCACCCGGTTCACGTCGTCCATGCTGAGCTCAAGACCCGCCTCATTGAGCTTCTCCACCATTTGCGGCAGGCGGTGGCTGCGGCCGTACCGGATCCGGGCGAGTTCCTCGCCGAGCTTGCGGTCATAAGGATCACAGCCGTAGCCGAGCAGGTGCACGGCGCGCCCGTCCACCTCAGCCGACATCTCGACGCCGCAGAGCACCTTGACGCCGATGCGCTTGCCCGCCTCCTGCGCTTCGAGGACTCCACCGAAAGTATCGTGATCTGTCAATGCAATGACGTCGAGGTCGGCCTGGAAGGCCTTCATCACCAGACTCGTGGGCGTGTCAGTTCCGTCAGAGACGCGCGAGTGGGTGTGCAGGTCGATTCTCATGCCCTCATCCTAGGGAACCGGCACCCCGTTTTCGCGACCCCGGCGATATGTCTCACGGCCGGTACGCTTGGGTGTCATGGACTTGGATTACACCCACAGTTATGCAGCAAACCCGGAGCAGGTCGTCGGCCTGCTCCGCAACCCGGATTTCATTGCAGACGTCGCCCGGCACGCCGGGGCCACTGAGCACACGGTGGACATCACGGAAGAAGCCTCCACCCTGACGATGTCGCTGCCCGTGCCAGCCTCCATCGCCAAGTTCGTGGGCTCGTCCCTGAAGATGAAGCAGGTCTTCCGCTTCGACGCCCCGCGCGCAGACGGCAGCATCCACGGCACGGTGGATGTGGACGTGCCAGGCATGCCCATCGACGTCAACGCGAACGCCGCCATGCTGCCCCAGCCAGACGGCACCACTCAGGGCCGCTACACCGGAGACCTGAAGGTGAAGATCCCGCTGGTCGGCAAGAAGGTGGAGGGCCAGGTGGAGCCCTACATCAAGCAGGCCTTCGCCGGTCTGGAGCGCCGCGCAGCCGATTGGCTCAGCCGCTGAGCAACCCGTTGAGGGCCTCAGCCAGCCTTGCTGGCTGAGGCCTCCTCGCGCCGCTTCTTTGCTGCCTCGACCGAGGCCTTGAGCGCCGCCATGAGGTCCACTACATCGCCGGTGGGAGCGGAGCGATCCGTCTGTTCCGGCATTTCGGTGCCAGCCAGCTTGGCCTCGACAACCTCCAGCAGCGCTTCCCGATAGGAATCGGAGTAGGCCTCCGGGTCGAAGGTGCCCTCCAACTGGGCGATGAGCAGCTTGGCCATCTCGATCTCCGCTTCTGAGATCTTCACTTCCTCGGCCGGAGCGGCAAACTCACCGTCGCGCAACTCGTCAGGCCAGTACATGGTGTGCATCAGCAGCAGATCACCCTTGGCCCGGATCAACGCCAACGATTCACGGCTCCGCAACGCCACCTTCACGACGGCAACCTTCTTCTCCTTGGCCAGCGCCTCACGCAGCAGCACGTATGGCTTCTCGCCTGCCACCTCGGCTTCCATGAAATAGGTGCGTTGGAAGAAGGTGGGGTCCACTTCATGCTCATCGACGAACTGCACCACGTTGACGCTCTTGAGCGTGGAGAGCGGCAGATTGGAGAAGTCCTCATCCGTGAGGATCGCCATGCGCCCATCGGCGGCCTCATAGCCCTTGGCGATGTCGGCGAACTGCACCACCTCACCGCATTTCTCGCAGACGCGTTGGTACCTGATGCGCCCGCCGTCGGTGGAGTGCACCTGCCGGAAACTGATGTCCTTGTCCTGCGTGGCGCCGTAGAGCTTCACGGGGATGGAGACCAGCCCGAACGAGATGGCTCCCTTCCAGATGGAGCGGGGCATGTCAGTGTCCTCCCTGGTATTCAACCTTGTCGTTCCACAACAGGTCATGGTTTTCGAGCAGTTCCTGCACTTGTGGCTGGGCCCACGCCTGGTCGATGGTGAGGCCCTTGGCGATGGCCGCGGCATCTGCCACATCCACCCCTGGCTCCTCGGAGAACCAGGAGATCATGGCGGAGGGCGGGCATTGGGCCAGCACGATCTGACCGTTCAGCGGGTCCACCCCGGGCGAAACGTGGGCGGAATCGACCTCAGCCACGACCACCACGCGCTCGCCGTGCGTCGCGAGCCCGGCCACCGAGGCCAGCACCATGGCCGCATGCTCCGCGTCTTCGATTTCATCTTCGCCGTACTCAAGTTCTCGGAGAAGTTCTGGCGTGACCGCATAGGCCGTCCGGTCGACGACGGGGGGCTTGCCTGCAAACATGCCGAGCTCATCGGAGGCCACGGGGATGAACACCAGTTGACGTTTCACGAAGCCCAGCCTAACGCCGCACAGGGTGAGACGGCGAGGCTCACGCCCGGCTCGGCAGCCGAAAGGAGGTAGGTTCGAGGTGCTATGAAGATCATGCTCCGCATTGTCCAGTCGCTGTTCATCACTCTGGCCCTCGTTGCCTGTGGGGGCCCCGCGGCCGCTCCACCCCAGACGGTGGAACTGGTCATCACGGATCCCCCGGCGGCCACGCAGCGCATCGAACTGCCGTTGGGCGCAGAGGTCACGATGCGCATCACCACCGCTCTCAAGGACCATGCGCACCTGCATGGGTATGAGATCGAGGAGTTCACCGAGCCTGGCGAGACCATCGTGTGGGAGTTCACCGCCAACATGGCCGGCACCTATGAGCTCGAATCGCATGTCACGGATTCCATCTGGGCAAATGTGATCGTGTCATGACCCTCCTACACGGGATCGCTTCTCGCTCAGACCTTCCGTTGCCGTTCGAGTTGGTGGTCGCTGGCGGCGCGGTGGTGCTCATCATCACGTTCTGGGTGGCGCTGTTCGCCTGGAAACGCAGGAAGTACCAAGAGGAAAAGGGAAAGGCCCTCCCGCGGCTCACGCGATTCGTCGACTCCCCCGTTGTCTCCCGCACCATGCGGATCATCGCTGGCGCTGTGTGGCTGTTGATGGCCGTGTCCCTCTTCTTCGGGGTGGATCGGATCGACAACCCTGTGCTCGGGTTCGTCTATGTGCTCCTCTGGGTGGGTCTGGTGCCGCTCGCTCTCCTGTTCGGAGATGTCTATCGCCGCACCAACCCGCTGCGCCTACTCCTGCGCTTCAAGGGCGCTACGGCACCCGCACCGCACGAATCCACGGCCTCGGTGCTACCTGCTGCCCTCGCGCTCATGACGTTTCTCTACATGGAACTGGTGCAACCGGGAGGTGCCACTGTGCCCGTCGTGCGCTGGTTCGCGATCGCCTGGGTGCTGTGGGTCGTCGGCGGCGCGCTGGTGCGTGGCCAAGGGTGGATTGCGCAGGCGGATCCATTCGAGGGTTACTCCACGACGGTGGCCCGGATGTCCCCTTGGGCCCGTAGGGCAGACCGCACGATCCTCCTCACCAATCCCCTGCGCAACTTGGCATCCTGGCGCGCTCCGCGGCATCTCGCCCTGCTCACCAGCATCCTGCTCGGCGGCACTCTGTTCGACGCGCTGTCGAACACCGCCTGGTGGGTGCGCAGCACGCAGGAGCTCGACGGGTGGCTCTGGCCGCTCAGCGCGCTTGCGATGTTTGGTGCCATGGGGTTGGTGTTCGGCCTGTTCTGGTTGGGTACCCGCCCCTACAAGGGTCTCTCCATGGATGCGCTCGCGCCTGGGCTGGTGCCCTTGGTGGTGGGGTACGCCATCTCGCACTACGGCACCATGCTGTACCTCGAGGGCCAGCGCACCTTCATCCGCTTCAGCGATCCGCTGGGCAACGGGTGGAACCTCTTCGGCACCATTGACTTGGCGCCTTCCACCACGATGTTCATGTTCCCCACGTTCATCGCTGTGCTGCAAGTGCTGCTGATCGTCGGGGGGCACGCGCTGGGCGTGCTCGTCACCCACGACATTGCGTTGCGCACCGCCCCCAGCGGAGCAGCCGTCCATTTGCCGCTGTTGTCCATGATGGTTGTCTTCACCATGGGCGGTCTCCTGTTGATGTTCGGAGGCTGACGCTCACAGGAAGTCCACAGGGTGTTGTCCGGAAGGGGCGAAGTGTTGTCCGAAACACCCGCGGTGTTGTCCGTTTCCAGTCGGGTGTTGTCCGTTGCTCCGAATCACTCGACTTTGCTCTGATCCGGCGCTTAGCGTCGTCGTCATGAGCTCCCCCAGCATCACCCAGATCCGTCAGTCACCCCGCATGTCCACCGCTCCGGCGGCGGCCGTGCGCCTCATCCACGCGCTGTTGGAGGCGATGGCCGGGCGGCGCGCCCTCCATCAGGTGCGGCCCCTGCTGAGCCCGGGCCCCTTCACCCGATTGGCTTCCTACGCAGACACCGGGCACTTCAGGCGCATGCGCATTGGCCCGGT
This sequence comes from Propionibacteriaceae bacterium, assembly GCA_030538315.1. Classification (GTDB taxonomy): domain Bacteria; phylum Actinomycetota; class Actinomycetes; order Propionibacteriales; family Propionibacteriaceae; genus Arachnia. The sequence goes on along the minus strand of JAUNUF010000013.1, from coordinate 11,508 downwards.
TCGCGCCCAGATGCCCACCGAGCGCGCCGTCGAAGCCAGCGTGACTCTGTTGTTCGCCGCCCGCCCCGTCAGCTGCGCCATCCGTCTCGATGTCCGCCATGACAAGTGGGTGTGCACGGATCTCACCGTGCTGCACCCAGCAGCCCTTCAGGCAGCGGCGTGAGGGAGCCTAGGCTGCCCCGCCGGGGCGGCCGTGGCACACCTTGTACTTCTTTCCGGAGCCACAGGGGCAGGGCTGGTTCCGCCCCACCTTCGGCTCAGCCTGCGCGGGCGCTGCGCCCGTGCGGGTGGCTTGCCCCGTCTCATCCGGCGCGGAGTAGCTCAGGTTGCGATCAGCCTTGCGCTCGAGGCCCTTCGCCAGGGCCGGAGGCAGTTCCTGCTTGGGCTCCTCTGCCGGCACCTGAATGGTGGGACGACGCTTCGGCTTCTTCTCCAGACCTTCAGTCATGGACTCGACGCCCACGGCGGAGCCATCGGCATCAGTCACCAAACCAACGTTCAGTTCCGGTTCGGTGGGCTGGGGCTTGACCTCAAGGTTGAACAGGAAGCCCACCACTTCCTCCATGAAGGCTTCCATCATGGCGTTGAACATGTCGCCGCCCTCGCGCTGGTACTCGACCAACGGATCGCGCTGAGCCATGGCACGCAGGCCAATGCCCTCGCGGAGGTAGTCCATCTCGTAGAGGTGCTCGCGCCACTTCCGATCCAGGACGGTCAGCAGCACCTGGCGTTCGAGTTCACGCATGGTGTCCTCGCCCAGTTGCTCCTCCCTCGCCTTGTACGCGGCCTCAGCGTCCTCGAGGAACATCTCGACGAGTTCGTGCTGTTCGGGCAGCTCATCCGCAATGTCGTCCATCTTGACGCTGACGGGATAGAGCGTCTTGAGCTCCGTCAACATCGTCTCGATGTCCCATTCCTCCGGAATGCCGACGGTGTGCTGGCGCACCACGTCGCTGACGACTCGCTCCGTGGCGGCCTTCAGCTGCTCAGAGACGTCGACCCCATCGAGCACCTGGCGGCGGTCGCCGTAGATCGCGTGGCGCTGGCGGTTCATGACGTCGTCATACTTGAGGACGTTCTTGCGCATCTCGAAGTTCTGGCCTTCAACCTGCTTCTGCGCGCCTTCGATGGACTTCGACACCGACTTCATGTCGATGGGCACGTCATCAGGCACCTTCATCATGACCAAGGCGCGCTCAAGCAGCTCAGGCCGGAAGAGGCGCATCAGGTCATCACTGAGCGACAGGTAGAAGCGGCTCTCACCAGGGTCACCCTGACGCCCGGAACGGCCTCGCAACTGGTTGTCGATGCGCCGGGATTCGTGCCGTTCAGAACCCACCACGTACAGGCCGCCCAAGCCGATGACCTCTTCGTGTTCGGCCTTTGTCTGCTCCTCGAGCGCCTTCAGAGTGGGAGCCCACTGGGCTTCGTACTCCTCAGGAGTCTCCTGCGGATCCAGCCCTGACTTGCGCAGTTGCAGATCTGCCAGGAACTCGGGGTTGCCACCGAGCATGATGTCGGTGCCTCGACCAGCCATGTTGGTCGAGACCGTGACCGCACCCTTGCGGCCTGCCTCGGCGACGATGGATGCTTCGGATTCGTGATGCTTGGCGTTGAGGACCTTGTGAGGGACGTTGGCCTTCTTCAGCATCGACGACAGCAACTCGGACTTTTCGACCGAGGCGGTGCCCAGGAGAATGGGCTGGCCATGGGCGTGGCGCTCCACCACGTCCTTGACGATCGCGTCGTACTTGGCCTCTTCCGTGCGGTAGATCAGATCAGCCTGATCAACGCGCACCATGGGGCGGTTGGTGGGGATGGGGATGACGCCCAATCCGTAGATCTTCTGGAACTCGGATTCCTCCGTCTTGGCGGTGCCCGTCATGCCGGCGAGCTTCTCGTACATACGGAAGTAGTTCTGCAGGGTGATGGTGGCCAGCGTCTGGTACTCGTCCTTGATCTGGACGCCTTCCTTGGCCTCCAAGGCCTGGTGGAGGCCCTCGTTGTAACGACGCCCGGCCAAGGTACGGCCAGTGTGCTCATCGACGATCAGCACCTCATCCCCAGCGAGGACGTAATCCTTGTCGCGCTTGAAGAGTTCCTTGGCCTTGATCGAGTTGTTCAGGTAGGAGATCAGCGGGGTGTTGGCAGATTCGTAGAGATTCTCGATGCCGAGGCGGTCTTCCACCTTCTCGATGCCGGGAGCCAGCACCGCGATGGTGCGCTTCTTCTCATCCACCTCGTAGTCGACGTCGCGGCGCAGCGTGAGCGCCAGCTTGGCGAACACCGGGTACCACTCATGGTTGTCCTCAGCGGGGCCAGAGATGATCAGCGGCGTGCGGGCCTCGTCGATCAGGATCGAATCAACCTCATCGACGATGGCGTAGTGGTGCTCCCGCTGCACCATGTCTTCCTTGCGCAGCGCCATGTTGTCACGCAGGTAGTCGAAGCCGAACTCGTTGTTCGTGCCGTAGGTGATGTCGCAGGCATAGGCCGCGCGGCGCTGTTCGGGGGTCATCTGCGCGAGGATCGCGCCCACTTCCAGCCCGAGGAAGTGGTGGATGCGGCCCATCTGCTCAGACTGGTACTTCGCAAGGTAGTCATTGGTGGTGACGATGTGGACGCCCTTGCCGCTGAGCGCGTTGAGGTAGGACGGGAGGGTACCCACCAGCGTCTTGCCCTCACCGGTCTTCATCTCCGCGATGTTGCCCCAGTGCAGGGCCGCGCCGCCCATCAGCTGCACGTCGAAGTGCCTCTTGTCGAGCACGCGCACGGAGGCCTCACGCACGGCGGCGAACGCCTCGGGCATGATGCGATCCAGTGATTCGCCATCTGCGATGCGCTGGCGGAACTTGTCGGTCTCTTCGCGGAGCTCCGCGTCCGACATCGCCTGGAACTCCTCCTCAATGGAGTTGACCTGATCGGCCACCTTCCGCAGCTTGCGGAGCTGGGCTCCCGAGCCGAGGCCGCTCAGAAAATCCATGATTCCCACGTGGCGCATCCTTCTTGTCGCATTACATGTGCGTGTCGGGCTGGGCCGACCACCGTCTGCCATCCTAACCCCAGAGGCCAAGGAGCGCAGAACGGCGCTCGCCCCGGCCGCAAGGCCGAGGCGAGCGTTCGTCAGGCTGGGGCCTAGCTCACGTTGAGCTGGATCACGCCGTAGTTGTACGCCTTGCGGCGGTACACCACCGACGGGCGGCCAGTTTCGGCGTCCTGGTACAGGAAGAAATCGTGCCCGACCAGCTCCATCTCATCCAACGCCTGGGCCAGCGTCAGCGCGGCCGTGTCGAACACCTTCTCGCGCACGACGAGGGGGCCGTCCCCTGTCACGACGAGGCCCGCCACGTTGCTGGTGGGCACGGCGTCATCGTCTTCCTCCACCGGTGTCGCGCCGTCCTTGGGCGGAGCGAACTCAGAGATGGTGGCAGCCCGCAGGCCACGATGGGTCTTGCGGCGGTCAGCGGCGCGGCGGAGCTGGGACTTCAGCCGGTCAAGCGCCATTTCGAAGGCGGCGGTCTTGTCTTCTGCGTTGGCCTCGGCACGAACTACGGGGCCGCGGCTGCGGAGGGTGAGCTGGACGGTGATCGCATCAGAAGGGTGCTTCTTGGCGTCATTGGCCTGGAACTCAACCTCGACGCGGATCACACGGTCACGCAACCGCTCGATCGTGGCCAGTCGCTCGGTGACCAATTCCTTCAGTTCGGGGCTGATCGTGCATTGACGACCTGTGACGACGATATCCATCGTTTCCTCCGTCTGTCTTCGGGCAGCTGCCCGCTTTATCGTGCGGCCCGGTGAGTACCGGCCCGTATGCACAACGCCGCAGAACGCCCAGCGAGCTGGGCCTGCGGCGTGTCCATGGATCAACGCTACCGCTCCTGCCAAGCCGGTGTGACAGCTTTGGCCGAGTGTTGGGGAAGTTTCTCCGCTTGGGCGATGACCGCAGCGCCCACCACAGCCACACCCGCCGCGGTGAGGGCCCTTACGGCCTCACGGAGGGAGGCTCCCGTGGTGGCGACATCGTCGAGGACCACCGCTGGGAGGGGGCTCTGTGCGGCACGCATGCTGCCCTCAAGATTGGCGCGGCGCTCCATGCGCCCCAACCCGTGCTGATCAGCCCCCGAGTGGCGGCGCGTCAGCAGCGGTGCCCAAGAGAGCCTTGTGCAGTGGGAGGCACGGGCAGCGAGGCGCCTGGCATGGTCGAAGCCGCGCTGCCGTACGGCGCTCGGACGCGACGGCACCGGGATCAGCACTGCGTTGGCTGGCGGTGCGAGAGAGGCAATGGCCCGAGCCAGCAGGTCCCCCAGGGGGCCCGCCAGGTGCAGGGCGCCGTCGTCCTTGTAGCGCGGAATCACGTGTTCCAGGATGGGGCGGTACTGGCAGGCAGCAATCAGTGGCACCTGCAGGCCCCGATCGATGGCCTCGGGAGGGCCTGAGAGCGCCAGGCAGCATTGCTGGCACAGCCCCCACCCGGGCGTGGCACAGCCAGGGCAGGCTGCGCCCAAGAGCAGATCTGCGGCTGCGTGAAGAAGTGTTCGCACACCATCACTATGGCCAGCGCTCTGGTGAAAGCACCGTTGTCCACAGGTCAGCCTGGATAGGCCACCGCGGAGATGTCTTCGACGATCCGGGTCCAGCGCGTCCGGGCCTCATAGCGCCAGACCACGCCCTGGCTGTTGGTCACGGCGATGGGGCCGCCCCCGAGTCGTACGTTGGCCGCCAGGTCAACGACGGCGCCGGTCATGCCGCCAAGGTCCTGAACGAGGGCGCCATCGAGCATCGTGGTGAAGACTGAGCGACCAGTTGCCGCGGAGGCGGCAACGGCCAGTGACGTCTCCGCCTGCCACGCGGGCGACACGGGATCTGTCAGCAACTCCCCAGTGGGGCTGACCATCGTCAGAGGGTGCCACCCGGCCACCACCGCTGGGGCGACACCGCTGACCGCCGCGATCCCCAGCGTGGGCGCCCCATCCACCTCCGCAACGATTGCCACCCGCGCCCGTGAGGGCGACACTGCGAAATCCTGCATGCGCCCTAGGTCGCCTTCAACGTTGACGAACTGAGCGCTCCCGGCCCGATCCACCGTCATGAGGCGTGGCCTGCCCATCCAGTCGTCCCCCAATAGCCAGAGGTCGCCCAGCACGAACTGGGGGGAACGCAGATTGCTGAGCGGCACCTCCAGTGGGGCGACGGGGCCGTCGATGCCGCCGGTGAAGACCTGGGTGCGGTCCTCGCTCAGGATGGCGATGCTCGCCCCATCGACCGACACTGCGACATCGGAAGCCCGTTGCGGCGCACCGGCAAGGCCACTGAAGAGGTTCGAGCCGCTGATCCGCCCAGCGCGCCCCCGGCGTACCCCATAGAGATCCGTGGCGGCCGCACGTGACAGCACCTGGTAGCCCTGCTGGGTGGCGAGCTCCAGCACGCCGTTGGCAGAGGTGCCTGGAATGGGGAGGGTGCGTCCCCCTTGGATGACGGTCAGGCCAGTGAACCGGGGCGTCGAGGTGAGAGTCCACAGCAACTGCGCCCCCAGCCGTCGCAGCGCGTCGTCGCTCAACTCGGCCGGCATGCCGGCCAGATCGACGGTGACGACGCCCGCCTGGTCAATGGTCGCGCCCTGGGGCCCGAGCCTGGTGCCGCGCGGCACTGCGTCCAGCACGGCCCGTGCAATGTCATCTGACGGCCCGGTGAACAGCGAGGCGAGGATGTTGCTGGGCGTCACGTGTGATTCCGGCAGATGGATGGGATCAGGCACCACGTGTGCGCCCACGCGGCTCAGGAAGTAGAGCGTCACGCGGGAGTAGTAACGCTCGAAGTTGAAGCGGGAGAGCAGCAATCCATCGGAAGGCTTGCTGATGCGCCACTGCCCCTGCTCCTGCACGAGCCCGAAATCGTGTTCCAAGGGTTCGAGGTGTGCGGAGTATCGATGCGAGGCGTCCAGCCCCCCGATCGTGTGGCCGATCAACCTGGCAGAGCCCTCATCCCAGAGCACCTCACCGTCGAACACCCGTGCTTCAACGGGATCCCACGAGGCAGCGACATCTGCGCTCAGATATTGGCGGGCGATCGCGTAGCCGCCTTCCGGATCCGCCAAAGCCTGCAGGAAGCCTTCGACCAGACGCTCGGGGGTCATGTCCAGGCTGGGAGGCTCGGGAGCGATGTCGATGCCGCGAGGCTGTGCGGCCAGCGGCACTTCCTCGACGGGGCCGGATGTGGCGATGCTGGTGCAGCCCGTGAGCGCCATCATCACGGCCAAGAGCAAGGCGACACGCCGCATCATGGCTGCACCTCCGGGGCTGCGTCGTCGAAGGGAATCACGGGGAGAGGCGACGACGTCAGGTCGAAGCCCGCTTCGCGGGGCAGGGTGAGCCGGAACTGTGCACCCCGTCCGGGCCGGCCCCATGCCGTGAGCCAGCCGTTGTGGAGCCGCGCGTCCTCCATGGCGATGGCCAGGCCCAACCCGGTGCCACCGACGAGGCGGGTTCGGCTTGGGTCCGCGCGCCAGAACCTGTCGAAGACGCGGGCCGCATCTTCGGCCTTGAATCCCACCCCATGATCGCGGACGGTGATGGCCACTGCCGAGTGATCCGAGGCGACCTGAACCTTGACCGGCTTGCCCTCGCTGTGCTCGATCGCGTTGGTGATGAGGTTGCGGAGGATTCTTCGGATCCGGCGGGTGTCCACCTCGGCCGTGGTGTCATCATTCAGCCGCTCGCACTCCAAGCTCACGCCGAGCGCGTCAGCGACGGACCTGTTCGCGGCCACCTCGGCTTGAACCAAGGCGGCCACATCCGTTTCATCGAGGGCGAGCACCGCGGCCCCCGCGTCGAACCTGGAGATCTCGAGCAGATCCGCCAACATCAGGTCGAACCTGTCAATCTCGATCGCCATCAGTTCTGCGGAGCGCGCCGTGACCGGATCAAAATCCGCGCGGGCATCGTGCAGCACGTCCGCCGCCATCTTGATGGTGGTCATGGGAGTGCGCAGCTCGTGGGAGACGTCGCTGACGAAGCGTTGCTGCAGGGTGGACAGCGTTTCGAGTTCCCGGATGCGCTGCTGCAGCTCGGCCGCCATGCGGTTCATGGAGGTGGCCAAGGAAGCAATGTCATCCGTGCCACGCACCGCCATGCGCTCCCCCAGCTGACCAGAGGCCAGGTGCAGCGCCGTGGTGCTGGCCTTGCGGACTGGCCGCACGATCTGCATGGTGACCATGTAGGCGATGAGTCCGAGGGCCACGACGAGCGCCACACCCGCGGCAACGACGGCGCCCTGCAGCGCACGGAGCGTCTGCAGCTCGGTGGTCATCGGGAAGATGTAGAAGACGGGATAGCGTTCGCCTGTCTCGCCGATGAGCGCCGAACCAATGGCCCAGCCCGGTTCAGGCAGCGTGGTGGGATCCGTGAAGACCACCCGGGTGGGGGTGATGAACATGCCCTGATCCTGCTCAACGCGAGCCCGAAGCTCCACGGGCACTGATTCCGCGCGGATGCCCGTCGAGGCGAGGCTCGAAACCGGGCCCTGGATGACGACGCGGTACTGCGCGGCCTGAGCATCAGCCAGATCCGCCAACCGCGAGAGGGACTCGTGCACGGCGGCGCCCCGCAGCTCGGGGGTGCGCAACTGTTCCTGCATGAAGGCGTAAACACCGGCGGCCTCGTTGAGTGCCGCCTGACGCTTGGTCTCCACGACGCCCGCGGTGGCCTGACGCATCAAGAGCACCCCGGCCAGAGCCATAAGAATCATGGACAGCCCGAGGGTGGAGACGAGCACGCGCAGCGGCAGCGATCCCCACCACAGGGCGCGGAGCCCACGTGCAGGGCGGTGCCGTGCGGGTTCAGAGTTGGGCTTCACCGGCGCGGTACCCGATCCCACGCACCGTGATCACGATCTCAGGATGCTCCGGGTCCTTCTCGATCTTGGCGCGCAGCCGCTGGACGTGCACGTTCACCAGCCGGGTATCTGCCGCGTTGCGGTAGCCCCACACCTCATCCAGCAGCGCTTCGCGGGTGAACACGTGCGTCGGGCGACGCGCCAGCGCCAGCAACAACTCAAACTCGAGCGGGGTCAGCGGGAGCTGATTCTCGCCCCGCTTGACGATGTGGGAGGACACCGAAATGGTCAGGTCCCCGATGGTGAGAACGTCATTGCCTGCGTCTTCGCTGGTGCGACGCAACCGGGTGCGGATTCGGGCGATGAGTTCCTTGGCCTTGAATGGTTTGGCGACATAGTCATCTGCGCCGGCTTCCAGGCCTGCCACCACATCTGAGGTGTCTGACTTGGCGGTCAGCATAATGATGGGCACACCAGATTCCGCACGGATGTCGCGGCACACGGAGACGCCGTCGCGCCCGGGCAGCATGAGATCAAGCAGCACCAGATCTGGCCGGGACTGGCGGAACTCCTGCACCGCATCCGTTCCCGTACCGCACCAGAGCGTGTCGAAGCCTTCTTGACGCAGCACGATCTGCAGCATTTCAGACAGCGCCGCATCGTCGTCAACGACGAGAATGCGGACCTTGCCCTTGGCTTCGCTCACACCAGCCTCCTAGCTTTCCGTCCATGTTAGCGAGACACAGAAACGGCGGCTCAGTTCAGGGCGGGTTCATCCGTCCAGGTGGACCACCTGCTCGGCAGACCGCCCATGCGGCGCAGCACCCGACGCCACAAACCGTCCGGATTGCCGAAGACGTCGTCTCCCCTGACTCCGGTGCGGAACCAGGAGCCGCGGATCAGTTCCCCTTCGAGTTGACCCGGCGCCCATGCTGACAGCCCAACGAACGCCCGGAGCCCTGTGAAGGACGATTCCAGCAGTTCGTCAGGGAAGCTGAGATCGACGAGTCCAATGTCACCCACGATGCGTTCCCAGCCGGGTGGGGGTTCCCCGGCCGACACGGGTTTGCCCAGCACCATCACGACGTCAAGATTGACGGGGCCGCCCTCGAAGAGGGCGGGCGGGTGGCTCAGGGATGTTTCGAACTGACCTGCTGCGGCGGAGACCGGCAGATCCGAGAGGATGTTGAGGCACACCCCGACCGTGCCCTCTTGGTGGTGTTCGATCAGGAGGACGACGGATTGGTCAAAGTATCCGCCGCGGCCGGGCTGGGTCGCCACCAGCAACTGTCCCACTGCGATCGCGCCGGTATGCATGGATCCCACCCTAGTGGCCGCGTGACGCGTCCGTCGGCGTCAGACTTGATCGCCTGCTACCGCTGTGCCAGCCCAGCGGTTTGTTGCCATCCATGGCTCGATGACACCAAAGCGGTATCACAATCCTCGGCCGAAACAAGAGGGCCCGAACCCTCATGAAGAGGGTTCGGGCCATGCCGATGTCTTGCGACATCACAGGGGTGGAGGTGGCGGGAATTGAACCCGCGTCCTCAAGAGATGTTCCAAGACTTCTCCGGGCGCAGCCGACCTAGGCGTTTTCTCGGTCCCTGCGCTCCTCGTCGGCACGTCGCAGACAGACCCAGTATCAGTTAAGTCCCGAACAGCCCCTGACACACAGGCTGTTCAGCAAGCCCTCTGAATGAGGCCAGCATCCGGATCGAAGGCAAGTCCGGGCTGACCCTTCGGTCGCTGATCAGGCAGCGAGAGCGAAGTCAGTGCGGTTGTTGTTGGCACTTATTGGTTTCCACGCAGCGTTTACGAGATAAACGTGGATCCTCGGCCCGCTTCTCCTGGGACTACCGTCCCGAGTCGAAACCAGTCACCCCCTGTTGAGTTATGCCACCAGTGTAGCGGTTCAGCCAAGTGCCGGCCTCGGCCGCTCCGGCCGGGCAAGGAGGAACGGCTCCACCTGACCGGTGCCGGACTTTCCGTTGAACGCCCTCACCGAGGCCCAGATCGTGCCGCCGAACCAAGCAAGCCAGCCGAAGAACAGCAAGGCATCCCAGCCCAAGACCAAAGCAAGCACGAACGCTGCAACCGCGACCGCACCGGCAGTGAGTTGCAGGCTCAGTGCCCGGCTGGCCTCCCACCACACCCGGCTACCAGGCTTCGAGGCCGCCTTGACGACGGCGGGTGCCACGAACCACGTGAACAGCCCCGACAACTGGGTGAGACCAGCCGCGACGTTCTCGGCTGGTGCGGGTTGGCCGGGCCTCGGCGGCGTGAGCACCGCCGGGGCGATCCGCGCCAAGCCCTGCAGCGAGCGGTTGAGTTCAATGCGGTCCCGGGCGTTCAGCGCCAGATCGAGCCGTCGATCCAGTTCAGCCTCGTCGATCGACCGCTCCGCGTAGCATGCGGACAAGTGATTGACGGCCCGATCACGTTGCTGATCGGTGACTCCGGGAAACTGCTGGTAGGCGCTCATGCCATCAATTGTGCTCGCCGCAGAGCGTTCGCAGAACCAGGAAAGCCCCTGAAAAGACCCCGGGGCCTCCCCGGCTGAGGGGTCAGCGGGAGTTGTACTTGTTGCGGTACGCCAGCGCCCGCTGCATCTCGCGTTGAGCATCCCGCTCGGCAATGGCGTGGCGCTTGTCCCAATCCTTCTTGCCAGTGGCGACGGCGATCTCCACCTTCGCGTACCCGTCCTTGAAGTACAGGGACAAAGGGATGAGGGTGCGCCCAGCATCGTCGATGGCCCGGGCCATCTTGGTGATCTCCTTGCGGTGCAGCAGCAACTTTCGGGTACGACGAGCAGAGTGATTGCGCCAGGTACCGAACTCGTACTCGGGGATGTTGGCGTTGATCAGCCACGCCTCACCGTTGTCATCGACGGTGGCGTAGGCCTCGGCAATGGTCGCCCGGCCAGCGCGCAGCGTCTTCACCTCGGTACCGGTCAGCACCAAGCCGGCCTCGTACACGTCACCGATGTGGTAATCGTGGCGGGCCTTCCTGTTCTGTGCGACGAGCTTCTTTCCGGTCTCCCTGGGCATCCGGCAATTAAACCATGTTGGCTACTTGAACCAGTACGCCATGGGATTGACCACTCGGCCGTCGTCCCACACCATGAGGTGCAGATGGCAGCCCGTGGAGTAGCCGGTGTTGCCGACGTAGCCCACGACCTGACCCTGGCTGACGCGCTTGCCGACGCTCACGATGTAGTGCGTGGCGTGGTTGTAACCCGTGGTGACGTAGGAGCCCTTGACGAGGCCGTGGTCGATCATCAGACGGTGGCCGTAACCGCCGTTGTAGTAGCGCTCCGTCACCACGCCGTCGGCGGCCGCCCGGATGGGCGTGCCGCAGGCGGCGCCGAAATCCGTACCATCGTGCAGCTTGCGATACCCGAGCACAGGGTGCAGTCGCATTCCATAGTTGGACGTGAGACGACCGGCCACGGGCATGATGAAACCGGAATCGCGGGTCGTTGAGGCCTCAGAGCGGGCGGGCTGGGTGATCTCAGAGCGTTCCGTGGACCTGCTCGCACCCGAGTTGCCTGCGGCAGCCCTGGAGGCGCGCGCGATCCGATCAGCCTTGGCCTTCGCCTCCGCGACACGCTTGGCTTCGGCCTCGAGCTTGGCCTTCCGCTCCCGTTCAGCCTTCTCGCGGGCGGCCTTCTCTCGA
>JAUNUF010000123.1 GCA_030538315.1 Propionibacteriaceae bacterium | reverse complement strand
CGCGACCGCAGGGGTTTCGGCCGGTGCTGGCGCGGTCTCTGGGAGGGCCTCCGGTGTGGCCGGGGCCGTGACCTCGATCACTTCCGTGGGCGTGCCCATCACGATGGCGTCCATATCCGCCGACGGCGTGGGCGCAGGCGTCGTGGAGGTGATGGCGGGCACCGGCGGCTCGGTGGGCGAGGCAAAGGAGGCCAGCAATCCGCCGCCCACGGCAGCGAGGCCGAATGCGGCGGCAACCAGCCAGGTGGTTGAGGTCTTGAGGGCCATGAGGGCTACTCCTTCAGGTTCGATGCCTCCATCACACCCTCCTGAAATGAGGAAACTCAGCCGCGCAGATGAGAGCTTTCTCATGTGGGAGACCCGGTGAGAAACCTCTCAGAAATGCCTCACCGATCCCTCAGCGGCCACCGATGGGATCAGTGCCATGAACATCTCAGCCCACCTGCTCGTTGCCGTCGCCCTCGTCGCCACGCTCCTCATCGTCGTGCTGGCAGAAGCCACCCTGCGCCGCCGGGTGCGTCGCTTCCGCACCCTGCAACTGTTTGTCATCTGCTCAGCGCTCCTGCTGGTGCCCGCCAACATCGTCTCCTCCCTGGGGGCAGAGCCCTGGATCTGGCACGTCGTGGCTCTGGTGGGTGGATTCTCCGCAGTGGTTGCGCAGGCGGCGATCGTGGTGCTTGCGTGGGTGCCCGTCGAGAAGGTGGACCGGCCGCGCCGGGTGCTGGCCATCGGCGCGCACCCCGATGATCTGGAGCTCGCCGCCGGCGGCACGCTGGCCAGGCTGGCAGACGCCGGCCACGAGATCCATGCGCTGGTCATGAGTGATGGGTCCGTGGGCGGCAACGCAGACGCGCGGCCTGGCGAGGCCTACGCCGGGGCGGCCTTCATGCGCCTGACCAACTGCGAGGTGCTGGGCCTGCCCGACACCGAGCTCGCCTCCCACGACAATGACATGGTGGCCGCCATCGAGGCCAAGATCGTCTCCCTCAACCCAGATCTGATCTTCACGCACTCCAGCAACGACCAGCATCAGGATCATGAGGCCGTGCACTGGGCCACCATGCGCGCGGGCCGGCGCCACCCGGCCATCCTCTGCTACGAATCGCCCTCGGTGACCCGCGACTTCTCCCCGCAGGTGTTCGTCGACATCGAGAACTACCTCGACGCCAAGTCGGCCGCCGTCGCCATCCACCACGATCAGGCAGACAAGCCGTACATGAGCGAGCAGTCGCTGGCAGGGATCGCCACCTTCCGCGGCGCCCAGGGCAAGCTGCGCATGGCCGAAGGCTTCGAGGCTGTGCGGATCAACGGTTTCGCGGGGGTGCTGTGATGCGCGTACTCGTCACCGGAGCCAGCGGCCCCGCTGGCCGCACACTCCTTGATCAGCTGCGTGACCGCGGCGTGTGGGCGCAGGGCACCGACATGTTGCCCCAGCGGCGCCCCGATGGCATCGAGATCCTGCGCGCCCTTCCCGCCCGCGACCCTGGCTACCTGGCGCAACTGCGCGCCATGATCGAAGCACTCGACATCGACCTGCTCATCCCCACAGTTTCCGAGGAGCTGCCCATCGTGGCTGCGGCGCGCCCACCGCAGGCGATCATTGGGCCCCGCGCCGCCGTCGAACTGGCCAACGACAAGCTGTTGACCGCGCTGGTGCTGAGCCAGAGCGGCGTGGCTGTGCCGCGCACCATCCCGGGCGGCGAACGATCCTCCGCACTCACCGAGTGGGTGGGGATGCCGTTCGTGACCAAGCCACGAGTGTCGCGTGGTGGCCGCGGCGTCACCGTCCACCGCAGCTGGCCCGCCTCCGTGCCGGTGGACGAATCCATGGTGCTCGCCGAGTTCCTCCCAGGTGAGGAGTACGCGCCCAACGTCTACATCGCCGAGAATCCGGCCGATGACGTGGCCGTGGTGCTGCGCAAGACCGGGCTCAAGGATGGGGATGTGGGCAACGCCACTGGGGTCGTCCGGGTGTCGGAGCCCGAGGTGGCCCGCCTGGCCATCAAGGCAGCGCGCGCGCTGGGCCTGCGTGGCCCCGCAGACATCGACATCCGCTACGCGGCAGACGGCGTGCCCTGCGTCATCGAGATCAACGCCCGCTTCGGCGCCAACAGCGCGGCTGCGCCCGAGATCCTCGACCACGTGCTCGCCGCCGCAACCCGGTTGGTGGCCGCGTGACTCCGCTGACCACCCTCGTTCTCATGCTGGCCATCCCCAGCCTCATCATGGGCTTCATCAACTGGGCCCTCTACCCCCTGTCGATCCTCTTCGAACTCCGCCAGAAGACCCCGCCGGCCCTGCCCCGCAACCCGCGCGTCACCGTCGTCATCCCCGCTTACAACGAGGCCGTCGTGTTGGCCGGATGCGTGGATTCCATCCTCGCCTCCGGTTTCCCCAACCTCGAACTGATCCTGGTCGACGACGGCTCCACCGATGAGACCCTGCAGATCATGCGCGGCTTCGAGCACGACGAACGGGTCACCGTCATCGGCAAACCCAACGGCGGCAAGGGCTCGGCGCTCAACGCCGGGATCGCGCGCGGCACCGGAGACGTGTTCGTCTTCGCCGATGCCGACGGCGTGTTCAGCCGCAGCACCATTCCGCGGCTCCTCGAGGGGTTCCGCCACGAAAAGGTGGGCGCCGTGTGCGGCAACGATCTGCCCATCAATGTCACCTCGCCGCTCACCGCGCTGCTGGCGCTCATGACGCACGTCGGCACCGGCATGACCCGCCGTGCTCTCGCCCTCGTCGGCATGCTGCCCATTGTGGCCGGCAACTCCGGCGCGTTCCGGGCAGACGTGGTGCGAGAGGTGGGCGGCTTCCGGGAGGACACCGTCGGCGAGGACCTGGAACTGACGTGGCGCGTGCAGTTCGCCGGCTACGACGTGGAGTTTGCGCCGCACGCCAAGGTGTTGGCCGAGGTGCCCTCCACCCTGACCGGCCTCTGGAAGCAGCGCGTGCGCTGGCAGCGCGGCCTCATCCAGACTGCGCGCATCCATCGCGCCCGGTTTGAGCAGAAGCCCTCCCGGCCAGTGGACGCCTACCTGCCCATCAACCTGCTCGCCATGTTGGCCTTCCCTGTGTTGCAGCTTGTGGGGCTGGCCTTGACGGTGCTGGCCGTGGCGCTCGGCGACATCCGCTTCGACGGCATCGTCGAGGTGCTGGTGTGGGCAGGAATGGCTTTGGCGCTGGGCGTGACCGTGCTCTCGCTGGTTCTCGACCGGGCATGGCGCGACTTCCAACTCCTGATCTTCCTCCCGCTGTGGATCCTGTTCTCAGTGATGATGTCGTGCGTTACAGTGTCTGCACTCTGGCAGGAGGCCCGGGGTCATGAGGCACGATGGAACAAACTCGCCCGTACCGGCGTCCGCACGCTCGATGCGGCGGCGTGACCCGGCTGGACTTGGCAGGATAGATACATGATCGCATCGCAGCCTGATCTCGTCACCAAGGTGACGCTGCGGGCGCGCCTGATCATGGCCATGGTGCTGCTCGCGGGCCTGGCGCTGCTGACCTCGGGCATCATCGTCGCGATCCTGCAGCACAGATCCATCCTCGAAGGTGTCGATGAGCAGCTCATGCAGACTCGCGACGAGCTACGGGTGCTGGCCGAGAAGGGCGTGGACCCGGAGACCGGCCAGCCTTTCGCAGGCCCCTCCGAGCTCCTCCACACGTTCTTGGCCCGCACTGTCATTGGCGCGGCTGAGGGCGAGCTGGGCATCGTCGACGGCGGGGTGGGCCTGGTTGCCTCAGACGACGTGAAGGTCCGCCCGGAGAACGACCAGCAGCTGATCGATCAGATCCTGCCGCTGGCCGCCGGGCAACAGATCGTCATCGAGAGCTTCGAATCCGGCAAGGTGCACTATCGGGTGCTCGTGGCCCCCGTGCACTACCCACACGCCACCGGAGCCCTCGTCCACGTCGTCGATCTGGACGCCACGGAGGCGGAGCTGAGCCGCACCATGACGCTCTACGCCGTGGTCGCCGTCGGCACCGTGCTGTTGCTCGTGGGTGCGGCATGGGTGGCGGTGGGCAGGCTGCTGCAGCCCATCGAGGACTTGCGCGTGGCCGCGGACGCCATTCAGGAGCGGGATCTCACCACCCGCGTTCCGGTGCGCGGCAAGGACGATCTCACCGCTCTCTCCATCACCATCAACCGGATGTTGGACAGGGTGCAGCGCTCCGTCGAGGGCCAACGCCAACTGCTCGACGACGTGGGCCACGAACTGCGCACCCCCATCACCGTGGTGCGCGGCCACATGGAGTTGGTGGATGCCGAGGACCCGGCAGATGTGCGCGAAACCCGGGATCTGGTGCTCGACGAGGTGGATCGCATGGGTGTGCTCGTCAACGACATGCTGATGCTCGCCAAATCCGCTGAATCGGATTTCGTGAAGCCCCAATGGTTCGACGTGGCGTCGCTGACGGATCAGGTGCTGGAGAAGGCCCGCGCCCTCGGCAACCGGGCCTGGCGCCTGGACCGGATCACGTCAGCAGAGGCCTTCCTCGACCCCGGCCGCATGACCCAAGCGTGGCTGCAGTTGGCCGCCAACGCCGTCAAGTACTCCGATGAGGGTTCCCCCATCACGCTGGGTTCGGCCCTTGAGCGCGGTGAGATCCACATGTGGGTCAGGGACCGCGGCATCGGCATCGAGCCGGATCAGCTTGAGGTGGTGCGGCAGCGCTTCGGCCGCTCGCGCACCGGAGCGGCCCACGCGCAGGGCGCCGGCCTGGGGCTCAGCATCGTCGAATCCATCATGGCCGCGCACGACGGCCGCCTGGACATCGTCTCCACGCCGGGGGAGGGCTCCACGTTCACGATGGTGCTGCCCATCGGCCCGAGCGAGCCGAGGCTGACCGCCGACGATGGGCAGGATGAGACCCTTGTCATTGAGAAACCGGAGGAAACATGAGCACGATCCTGATCATCGAGGATGAGGCCCGCATCGCCGGATTCATCGGCAAGGGGTTGAAGGCCGCGGGCTTCACGTCGCACGCCACCGCCTCGGGTGCAGAGGGCGCTACCCTCGCGGTGCACGGCAACTTCGATCTGGTCATCCTCGACGTGGGGCTGCCGGACATCGACGGTTTCGAGGTGTTGGAGCGGATCCGGGGCCAGGGTGTCGCGGTGCCGGTGATCATGCTGACGGCGCGCTCGTCGGTGGCGGATCGCGTCGCGGGCCTGGAGAGCGGGGCGGATGATTACATGCCGAAGCCGTTCTCCTTCGAGGAGTTGCTGGCCCGCATCCGGCTGCGCTTGCGTTCCGAGGCCCAGCCGGCCGGGCAGAGCGCCACGCAGTTGTCCCACAACGGCTTGGTGCTGGATTTCCGCACGCGCAAGGCGCAGGTGGACGGCACGTGGGTGGATCTGTCGGCGCGCGAGTTCACGCTCGCGGAGACCTTCCTGCGGAACCCGGGCCAGGTGTTGAGCCGTGAGCAGTTGCTGAGCAACGTGTGGGGCTTCGACTTCGACCCCGGCAGCAACGTCGTCGATGTCTACGTGCGGTACTTGCGCGGCAAGCTGGGCAAGGATCGCTTCGAGACCGTCCGCGGCATGGGGTACAGGCTCGTCTAACCACCACCTCGCAGCGCTTGTGCTCACCTCGCAGGGCTTTGGTCGACGTCGCAGGCCCTAGGG
>JAUNUF010000012.1 GCA_030538315.1 Propionibacteriaceae bacterium | reverse complement strand
GCCTCGGTGTCGTAGCCCTTGCCCATGGCCATCAGCAGCGCGCCGAGGTTGGCGTACCCGATGCCCAACTGGCGGAAGTTGCGGGTGGTCTCGCCGATGGACTCCGTGGGGAAATCCGCGAAGCAGATGGAGATGTCCATGGCGGTGATGATCAGCTCGACGGCCTTGACGAAGGTCTCCGCGTCGAACGTGCCGTCCGCCTTCAGGAACTTCAGCAGGTTGAGCGAGGCCAGGTTGCACGACGAGTTGTCGAGGCTCATGTACTCCGAGCAGGGGTTGGAGGCCGTGATGGGGCCGGTGACGGGGTTGGTGTGCCAGTCGTTGATGGTGTCGTTGTACTGGATGCCGGGATCCGCGCACTCCCATGCCGCTGTGGCGATCTTGTGGAACAGCCCCTTGGCATCAACCTCTTCGATGACCGAGTTGTCCTTGCGGGCGCGCAGCCCGAACGTGCCGCCAGCCTCGACGGCGGTCATGAACTCATCGCTCACGCGCACCGAGTTGTTGGCGTTCTGGTACTGGACCGACGTGATGTCCTTGCCGCCGAGATCCATGTCGAAGCCAGCGTCGCGCAGGGCGCGGATCTTGTCTTCCTCGCGGGCCTTGGTATCGATGAACTCCTCGATATCCGGGTGATCCACGTCGAGGACCACCATCTTGGCGGCGCGACGCGTGGCGCCACCCGACTTGATGGTGCCAGCGGAGGCATCGGCACCACGCATGAAGGAGACGGGGCCGGAGGCAGCGCCGCCGGAGCTCAGCAGTTCCTTGGAGGAACGGATGCGCGAGAGGTTGAGGCCGGCACCGGAGCCGCCCTTGAAGATGAAGCCCTCCTCCTTGTACCAGTTGAGGATGGAATCCATCGAGTCATCAACCGAGAGGATGAAGCAGGCGCTGACCTGCTGCGGCGAGGGGGTGCCGACGTTGAACCACACGGGAGAGTTGAAGGAGAAGTACTGGTTGAGCAGCATCCAGGTGAGCTCGTGCTCGAAGACCTCGGCATCCGCATCCGTGGCGAAGTAGCCGTACTCCTTGCCAGCCTTCGCGTAGCTCTTCACCACACGGTCGATGAGGGTGCGCAGCGAGTTCTCCCGTGCGTCCGTGCCCACGGCGCCGCGGAAGTACTTGGTGGTGACGATGGTGGAGGCGTTCACGCTCCACGACGAGGGAAACTCCACACCGTGCTGCTCGAAGACGGTCTCGCCCGTCTTCCAGTTGGTCTGGACGACGTCGCGGCGGTCCCACTCGACCTCGTCGTACGGGTGCACGCCCTGCTTGGTGAAGACGCGCTCGATGACGAGCCCCTTCTTGGGTGCAGGTTCTGCGGTCTTGCGGCGTGTGGCGCGCGCTGCGGTCGCGGTCATGGTCATACCCCTCTGGTGTGTGATGTTCAGGTGGTTGGATGGTGACGCTGAGGTGACTCAGCTGAGGAGCGGCTCTTGGGCAGTGATCCGTTCGAACGCCTCTACGCTGTCCGACTTGGGCTGCTTGATGGTCGCGCTGAGCCTCAGCGCATCGATCTCCCGTTGGAAATCATCGACCGATTCGTAGTTCTTGTAGACGCTGGCGAAACGGAGGTACGCGACGGAATCGAGTTCCTCCAGGGGGCCAAGGATGGCAACCCCGATCTTCTCCGACGGAATCTCCGCCTGACCTGATGCCCGGAGGGATTCCTCCACCCGCTGCGCCAGCGCTGCGAGTTGGGCCTGCGTGACGGGGCGGCCCTTGCAGGCCTTGGACACCCCGCGCATCACCTTGTCCCGGCTGAAGGCTTCCACCACGCCGGAACGCTTCACGACGGTGAGGATGATCTGCTCGATGGTGGTGAACTTGCGTTCGCACATGGGGCACATGCGGCGGCGCCGGATGGCGGAGCCGTCCTCGGCTGCGCGCGAATCCGACACCTTGGTGTCGCAGTGGCGGCAGAACGGGCAGTGCACGAGAATCGAGCCTTCCTGGGTGCGTGGAGCGGGTGTCCAACAGTGCCACACGATGGGAGCAAACCACAACTTGTAGTGGAATGACCATCATGTAACTACTAGATGTAGCGTCAGACTAGGCTGCGGCCCCTAGGAAGGCAAGGGACACGCCGAACTTCTTCGGCGTGTTGCGGGGAATGGTCAAAAAGCGATCAATCAGGGCTGCGTGACATGCGCCCACGCGGGATCACCAGCGACATATTCGAAGGAAGGATCCGGCGAGATGACATCCCCCACCAGCTGGGCGGTGGAGACTGCGCCCCCGACGATTGCGAGAACGCCCACCACGACGACCTTCGCGATCATCCATGGCGACCGAGCCTGCGGGCGGGAGACTGCGCAGGAGGCGACACTGCCAATTCGCCCCGGGGCGGGTACGCGGGCCGGGTGCGCCTGCGGGAGGCGCAACTCCGGGCGGACAGCCGGGGACACGGCGACGACGCGACGGCTGGGCGTGCCAACGACCTGGAACTGGATTGCGTTCGACGTGGTCATGAGGAGACCTCTTTCATCCCTAGAACAACTGTTCGATTGAAAAGCTACCGTACTTTTCGCTGTGAATCAAACACTCGTTCGAAGCGAGTCTTTCGTCACGCGTTTCGTGACATGAATCACTCAACAGGACACCTCTGACAATTTTGGATTTCGCCCGACACGCAAGGTATTTCGAACACACGTACCAGCGTGTGGCTACTATGTGTACATGGCTGATACGACAAAACGCCCCCGCCGTGGCCGCCCCAGCAATGCAGAGATCGAGGCCCAGTTGGCTGGGCTCCCCATCCCGGATGGCCCTGATTACGGGTTGACCCGGCGGCAGTTGGCTCTCGTGCACGTGATCAAGGACGCCATCGAGGAGTTGGGCTACCCGCCCAGCATCCGCGAGGTGGCGGATCGCGCCGGCCTGTCGTCGACCTCGTCGGTGACCTATCAACTGCGCGCGCTGGAGGAGAAGGGCATCATCCGCCGGGATCCCAATCGCCCTCGCGCGGTGGTGCTGACGCTGCCGGAGGTGGACGTCGAAGGCAATGTCATGGATTCCTCGCAAACCTGGGATTGGCGCCCCTCAGCCGTCGCCACCCCCGTCGTGGGGCGCATCGCGGCCGGCGGGCCCATCCTCGCTGAGGAACACATCGAGGACGTCTTCGCGCTGCCCAAGCAGATCGTCGGCGACGGAGAGGTGTTCCTGCTCGAGGTGCGCGGTGACTCCATGGTCGAAGCCGCGATCTGCGACGGAGACTGGGTGGCCGTGCGCCGCCAGAACGATGCCACCAACGGAGACATCGTGGCCGCGCTGCTCGACGACGAGGCCACCGTCAAGACCTACAAGTACCAGCAGGGCAAGGTGTGGCTGCTGCCGCACAACGAGCGCTACTCCCCCATCGATGGCACGCACGCCAAGATCATGGGCAAGGTGGTGGCGGTGCTCAGGAAGATCTGAGCACCCCGAAGTTCACCCAGCTCATTCACTCCAGATCGTGGCCGCGTAGGCGCCTCAGCGCCTGCACGGCCACGTCTGTGTCCGTGGTGGCCCAGAAATCCGGCAGCGACGCCGTGAGGAACGAGCCGTAGCGGGCAGTTGCCAACCGCGGGTCCAGCATTGCCACCACGCCTTTGTCCTCCGAGCGCCTGATCAGCCGCCCGGCCCCCTGGGCCAGGAGCAGCGCAGCGTGGGACGCGGCCACGGACATGAAGCCGTTGCCGCCAGCATCGTCGACGGCCTTCTTGCGCGCCTGCATCAGGGGATCATCTGGGCGAGGAAACGGGATCTTGTCGATGATGACCACCTGGCAGGCCTCGCCAGGCACATCCACGCCCTGCCACAGCGACATGGTGCCGAAGAGCGCGGTATCCGGCTCTGCCAGGAAACGCCTGGTCAGTTCCGAGAGTTGCGCGTCGCCTTGGCACAGGATGGTCAACGCGGGAAGCTCCCTGCGGCAGTACTCAGCCGCCTGCTCCGCCGCGCGGCGGGAGGCGAACAGTCCCAGCGCCCGCCCATCCGCCGCCCACACCAACTGCGCGATCTCTGCCAGGGTTTCCGGATGCATCCCATCCCGGCCGGGCGGCGGCAGTTTGCGGGCGATGTACAGGATGCCCTGCTTGCGGTAATCGAACGGAGAGCCCACGTCGATGGCCCGCCAGGAGTGCTCGTGCTCCGGCGCCTCGTCCAGCGTGATCCGATCAGCGGCACGGAGCCCGACGGCGCCCGCTGCAGGCTCGAAGGCACCACCCAGAGTGAGCGTGGCGGAGGTGAGCACGGTGGGGCGCTGCCCGAACACCTGATCGTGGAGCAGACCGGCCATGTTCAGCGGCGCCACGTAGGCGGCGCGGCCCATGATCTCCGATTCGGTGACCCACACCACATCCGCTTCCTTCAGCGCAGCCATGCGCTCCGCGATGTCGAAGATCTCCTTGACGGCCGCGGCCGCCTGCTGACGCTCAGGGTCATCCGTGGACTTGCCCAACGCACTGACCACCTTGCGCGTCACGTCGCGCAGCACCGCGGCGGCGTAGGGCAACGGGGCCGAAGCCTGGGTGATGCGAGTCAGTTCGGAATCCGCCAGGGCCTCTCGAAGTGCATCCGCCTGATCCAGAAAATCCGTGCCCAAATCGTCGTCGAGCCAGGCGAGGGCGCGGCGTGCAGTGCGGTCGACGATTCCCGGGGTGAGTTCATCCGTGGCAGCTGTGGTGATGCGGCTGACCAGTTCGTGCGCCTCATCCACGACGAGCGCCGCGTGCTCTGGCAGCGCGGTTCCGCCATGCATGGCATTGATCGCCAGGAGCGCGTGGTTGGTGACGATGAGATCCGCCTCGCGGGCCACCTCGCGTGAGGCCTCAACGAAACACTCGGCCCCGAAGCGACAATTGGCCACGCCCAGGCACTCCCTGGTGGGGATGGACACTTGCGCCCAGCCGCGAGCGGTGTGGGTGGGCGCGTCGTCGCGATCTGCCAAGCCCCCGCTCTGCGCCTCCTCCTCGATCCACTCCCGCAAGGCCAGCACCTCAGCGCCGAGCTTGCTCACGTCGTCCGCGGAGGAACGCGACACGGCCTCGGCAACGGCGGAGGCACCGATCAGGGAACCCTGCTCGAGATCCGTGCCGGAGCGGGCACGGTAGAGGCAGGCGTAGTTGGTGCGGCCCTTGAGGATGGCCGCCTTGGGTCGCTTCCCTGTGACCTCCTCCACTGCGTCAAGTGCGGTGGGGATGTCCTTGTTCGCCAACTGCGCCTGCAGCGCCAAGGTGGCGGTGGCCACCACGACCACCTCATCGGAATCCACGCAGCGCGCCAACGCCGGCGCGAGGTAGCCCAGCGACTTGCCGGTGCCGGTACCGGCCTGCACCAGGAGGTGCGCGCCATCCTCGAAGGCCCCTGCGACGGCGTCCGCCATGGATTGCTGGCCTGGGCGCGCCTCGCCACCAATCTCGCCGACGGCGGCCGCGAGGATGGCGCTGTGTTCAGTCACGGATGAACTCGGTCAGTTCGTCCGCGAGATCCGCACGGACACGGGCCGTGATCAGCGTTCCTTCACCGGTGTGCTCCAGGGAGTCGATGACGGCCGTCTTGTGCACCTTGTCCACCAGATCACCACGCTCATAGGGAACGAGGACGGTCAGGGCAATTTCTGGGCGCGGGAGCCATTCCTCCAACGCGGCCTTCAGATCCTCCAAGCCCCGCCCAGTGCGTGCGGACACCACCACGGAATCAGGGTGCTGCGCACGCAACCCCATGATGGTGGCTGGATCTGCCGCATCAGACTTGTTCAAGACCAGCAGTTCAGGCAGGCCGGCCGCACCAATCTCCGTCAGCACGGTGCGCACTGCGGTGATCTGGCCCTCCGGATCAGGATCAGAGGCGTCCACCACGTGGAGCAGAAGATCCGCTTGGGCGGATTCCTCCAGTGTGGAGCGGAACGCCTCCACCAGATCATGCGGCAGGTGCCGCACGAAGCCCACCGTGTCCGTCAGGGTGAAGACCCGGCCGTCATCCGTCTCCGAGCGGCGGGTGGTGGGGTCAAGGGTGGCGAACAGCGCGTCCTCCACCAGCACTCCGGCCCCGGTCAGCCGGTTGAGCAGGGATGACTTGCCGGCGTTGGTGTACCCGACGATGGCCACCGACGGCACCTGGTTGCGCTTGCGCTCTGCCCGCTTCGATTCTCGGGTGGATTCCATCTCGCGCAGCTTTCTGCGCAGCTGGGCGATGCGGGTGTGGATGCGGCGCCGATCTGTCTCGATGCGGGTCTCGCCGGGGCCACGGCCACCGATACCAGCGCCACCAGCCACCCGGCCACCCGCCTGACGTGACAGGTTGCCGCCCCAGCCGCGTAGGCGCTGCTTCAGGTACTGGAGCTGTGCCAGCTCGACCTGCGCCTTTCCCTCTGCGCTCTTGGCGTGCTGGGCGAAGATGTCGAGAATCAGCGCGGTGCGGTCCACCACCTTGACCTTGACCCTGTCCTCCAGGTTGCGGAGTTGGGCGGGCTCGAGCTCTCCGTCGCAGATGACGGTATCTGCACCGGTGGCACGCACCACTTCGGCGATCTCCTCCACCTTGCCCCGCCCAACGTAGGTGGCCGGATCCGGATGTGAGCGGCGCTGCACCAAGGCGTCGAGCACCTCGGAGCCGGCCGTTTCGGCGAGCAGCTTCAGCTCCGCCATCGCGTTGTCCGCGTCCTCCTGGGTGCCAGTGGTCCATACGCTGACGAGCACCACCCGCTCGAGCCGCAACTCGCGGTACTCAACCTCGGTGATGTCCTCCAGCTCCGTGCGCATGCCGGAGACGCGGCGCAACGAGTGGCGCGCCGCCAAATCCTCTTTGCCCCCGTCGTACAGCAGGTCGTCGTCAAGTTCAGTCATCGTCTACGTATTGTTCCAGCCAGCCCTGACACAGCCAAGGAACAGGCGAAGGTGTTGTGGATAACCTTCCTCAGATCCAGAATTCGCCGCGGCCGATGATGACAGCTGGCCCGGTGAGGCGGGCAGCGTCTCCGGTGAAGTCCACTGCGAGGTCGCCGCCCGGCACGCTCACCTCCACCTGGCCCCCATGGCCGGTGCGATGGCGGTAGGCGGCGGCGGTTGCCACCACCCCGGTGCCGCAGCTCTGGGTCTCCCCCACACCGCGTTCGAACACCCGCATGGAGAGCTTCCCGGGCTCATCCACCCGGACGAACTCGATGTTGACGCCCTCGGGAAAGGCCTCCTGCGGTGACCAGGTGGGTGCCTCATGCAGGTTGAGCCGCGCGAGGTCCTCGCCCTCCAGGAACACCACTGCGTGGGGGTTGCCCACGTCCACCTTGGTGGCGGGCCACTCGTAGCGGCCGAGCCGCACGGTGACCTCGTCGTCTTCGACGGTGGCGTCCCCCATGGTGGTGGTGATCAGGCCGTGCCGCGCCACCTCCACGTGCCGGAGCCCGGCGCGGGTGGCCACATCGAACTCGCCCGAATCCACCAGTTGTTCGTTGATCAGGTGGCGGGAGAACACCCTGAGACCGTTGCCGCACATCTCCGCGATGGAGCCATCCGCGTTGTAGTAGTCCATGAACCACAGCGTTGCGTCGCCGTCCCACTCGCGCATGCTGGAGGCTCGGACGACGCGAATCACGCCGTCGGCTCCGATGCCAGCGTTCCGGTCGCAGATCACCCGAATGAACTCTGGATGCATCTCATGCATCGCGTAGGAGTCATCCAGGATGATGAAGTCGTTCTTGGTGCCATGACCCTTGTGAAAGCTGAACCGCCGCATCCTGACCTCCCTGATCACTTCAGTCTAGCCGCGCCAGAATCTCCGCGACCGGCGAAGTCCTCTGTGCGTTCAGCCATACGATCCGCGGGTCTCGCCGATACCAGCTCAGCTGGCGGCGGAAGAACCTGCGGGTGGCGCGTTGGACCTCGGCCTTGGCCTCGTCCTCGGTGAGCTCGCCGTCGAGGAAGGCAACGACTTGCCGGTACCCGATGGCCCGGATCGCGGTCACCCCATCCCTCAGACCACGGTCCAGCAGTTGGCGGACCTCGTCCACGAGCCCCTGCTGCCACATCTGTTCCACGCGCAGGTCGATGCGCCGGTCGAGCTCAGCCCGCTCGAGCGTGAGGCCAAACTGGTGCACGCCCTCCAACTCGTAGGTCCATTCGGGGATCACTGGGGCGTGCCCACCGGTCAACTCCAGCACCTCCAGGGCACGCACCGTGCGCCGGCCATTGCCAGGCTCGATGGCAGCGGCCGATTCTGGCGCTCGCTCGGCCAGCACGCGGTGCAGCGCGTGCGCGCCAAGCCGTTCGAGTTCCGCCTCCCAACGCGCCCGAACCTCGGGGTCTGATTGGGGAAACTCGAAGTGGTCCGTGATCGCCCGCGTGTAGAGCGCGGAGCCGCCCACCAGGATGGGAACCACCCCCCGCTCACGCAACTCAGCGATGGTCCCGCGCGCCCGAGCCTGGAAGTCCGCCACAGACGCGCGCTCCGTGACCTCAGCGATGTCGACGAGGTGGTGCGGCACCCCCCGTCGCTCCTCGACGGTGGGCTTGGCAGTGCCGATGTCCATCCCGCGGTACACCAACATGGAATCTGCGTTGATCACCTCGGCCGGCCTCCCGCGCTCCGCCAGCGCGAGCGCAAGGTCGACGGCGAGGCCGGACTTTCCGGCGGCGGTGGGGCCGACGAGGACGATGAGAGGCACAGGCACGGCCCCAGTCTGCCAAAGTCCCTTCCCCTCACCCCCCAGGAGGGGCATCATGTACTCGTCACATCAGGCAACACCCAAGGAGATGACAATGGGACTCTTCGACAAGATTGGCGATCTCGCCAAGCAGCACGAGGACAAGATCGAGCAGGGCATCGAGCAGGCAGGCGACTTCGTCGATGAGAAGACCGGCGGTAAGTACGCCGACAAGGTCGATCAGGCGCAGGATCTGGCCAACGAGCAGCTCGACAAGCTGACGGGCGACCAGCCCGCTCAGTGACCTCCTAGTTGCAGCCGGTGGCGGCAGGCAGCGGTTCAGGCCTCTCCACGGAGGGCATGCCCAAGCCCACCCCCACCGGCTTCTTCATGCCCTGAGCGGCCTCCCATGCATCGCCGCCGCGCGTGCGGCGCAGATCACGGGGCAGTTCGTCCGAGTTGAGGTGGTGGGGAGCCGCGTGCGTGATGGTCACCATCGCGACATCCCCTGGCCGCGGCCGCTCAGCGGGATCATCCGGCACCGCGACGTGCACGAGACGGTTGTCGCGGGCCCGGCCGCTCATCCGGTTGGTCTCGGCATCCTTGCGGCCCTCGCCGGTGGCGAACATGACCTCGACCTCGCGCCCGGCGAACTTCTTGTTCTCCTCCCAGGCCAGATCGTTGACCACGTCCACGAGGCGCTCATAGCGGTCCTGCACGATCTCCTTCGGCACCTGGTTGGGCATGGTGGCCGCGGGCGTACCGGGCCGGATGGAGTACTGGAAGGTGAAGGCCGCGGAGAAGCGCGCTTGCCGCACCACATCCATCGTGGCCTGGAAGTCCTCTTCGGTCTCCCCCGGGAAGCCGATGATGATGTCCGTCGTGATCGCCGCCTCCGGCATCGCCTGGCGCACGCGGTCAAGAATCCCGAGGTACCGCTCGGAGCGGTAGGAGCGTCGCATCGCCTTGAGGATCTGATCCGAGCCGGATTGCAGCGGCATGTGGAGCTGCGGCATGACGTTGGGCGTCTCGGCCATGGCCTCGATCACGTCGTCGGTGAAGTCCTTGGGGTGCGGTGACGTGAACCGGACGCGCTCCAGACCGTCGATGCCGCCGCAGGCGCGCAGCAGCTTCGCGAACGCCTGCCTGTCGCCGAACTCCACGCCGTAGGCGTTGACGTTCTGGCCCAGCAGCGTGATCTCCTGGACGCCCTGATCCACCAGCATCTCGATCTCGGCGAGGATGTCGCCCGGGCGGCGGTCCGTCTCCTTGCCGCGGAGGGCCGGCACGATGCAGAAGGTGCAGGTGTTGTTGCAGCCCACGGAGATCGACACCCACGCCGAATATGGGGATTCGCGGCGGGTGGGGAGGTTGCTGGGGAACGTCTCCAGCGCCTCCTTGATCTCCACCTGGGCTTCTTTCTCCACACGGGCGCGTTCGAGCAGTGTGGGCAGCGCTCCCACGTTGTGCGTGCCGAAGACGACGTCCACCCAGGGCGCCTTCTTCACGATCAGGTCACGGTCCTTCTGCGCCATGCAACCGCCCACGGCGATCTGCAAACCGGGGTGCACGGCCTTGATGCTGGCCATGTGGCCGAGGTTTCCGTAGAGGCGGTTGTCTGCGTTCTCTCGCACTGCGCACGTGTTGAACACCACCACGTCCGCGCCCGCACCGAGCGCGTCGTTGCCGGGCGCAACGCGGGTGAGGCCCGCCTCTTCGAGCAGGCCGCTGATGCGCTCGGAATCGTGAACGTTCATCTGGCACCCGTAGGTGATGACGTGGTAGGTGCGTGGGTCAGTCATAGCGAAGCCATGCTACCTACTACTCTTCAAACCATGAGCATCCTGCCGACCGGTCAGCAGTACCGCATCCATTCCGGGCCCTATGCCGCCGTCGTCACCGAAGTGGGCGCCATCCTGCGCAGCCTCACCCACGATGGCGTGGAATTGTTGTGGAGTTTCGGCGAGGAGGAGGCCCCGTCCGTTGCCATGGGGAGGCACCTGGTGCCGTGGCCCAATCGGATCCGCGATGGCCGCTACACGTTCGACGGCGTGGCCTACCAGCTGCCCATCAGCGAGCCTGCCCGCAACACCGCCCTGCACGGGCTGGGCGAGGGAGTTGCCTGGCGGCTCATCAGCCACACCGACGCCGAGGTGGTGCAGGCCACCACCATCTACCCCCAGACGGGGTGGAACGCGGTGCTTGAGGTGGAAATCATCCACGCGCTGCACGACGGCGGGCTCACCGTCTCGGTCACCGCGCGCAACGTGGGCGCCACCCGGGCTCCGTACGGCTACGGCGTGCATCCGTACGTGGCAGCAGATCTCAGCGTTGCCGAGTTGACGCTCCCCTTCGGGCAGGAACTCGAGGTGGACCCGGAGCGCCTGCTGCCCATCCGGGTGACGGACGTTTCGCCCGAGCACGACTTCCGAACCCCCCGCGTGGTGGGCGAGACGCAGTTCGACACCGCGCTGACTGGCGCCGATGGCGCGTGGGAGGTCCGCATCGCCACCCCGGCGCACACCGTCGCGGTGTGGGCAAACGAGACGATGCCGTGGTTCCAGATCTACACGCCGCCCACGCGCGATGCGCTGGCGGTGGAGCCCATGACCTGTGGCCCGGATGCCTTCAACGTGGGCCCCACACATGATGGACTGATCGTGCTCGAGCCAGGCGACGAGACCACCTCGAGGTGGGGTATCCGGTTGGATCTCGTCTGATCAGTGCGCCGTCTCCGTGGCGCGCGATTCGCGCACCACGGTGATCCGGATCTGGCCGGGGTAGCTGAGCGTCTTTTCCACCTCGCCAGCGATGTCGCGGGCGAGCGCATGGGCGCCCGCATCGTCGATCTGATCCGGCGACACCATGACTCGCACCTCGCGGCCAGCCTGCATCGCGTAGGCGCGCAGGACGCCCTCATGCTTGGTGGCGATGTGCTCGAGGTTCTCCATGCGCTCCACGTAGGCCTCCAACGACTCACGGCGAGCACCGGGGCGGGAGCCCGAAATGGCATCCGCAGCCTGCGTCAGGATGGCCTCCACCGTGCGGGGCTCCACCTCGTTGTGATGGGCCTCGACGGCGTGGACGATGTCCTCATGCTCACCGTGAGCCCGCAGCAGTTCGGCTCCGATGATGGCGTGCGGCCCCTCCACCTCATGCGTGAGCGCCTTGCCGATGTCGTGCAGGAAGGCGGCGCGCTTGCAGGTGGCCACATCGAGCCCCAGTTCGGCGGCCATCACGCCGGCGAGGTGAGCGCACTCCACCAGGTGGCGCAGCACGTTCTGACCGTAGGAGGTGCGAAACGCCAGGGCCCCCACGGTGGGCACCAAATCAGGGTGGAGATCGACGATGCCAACCTCCGTCAGCGCATCCTCAGCTGCCCGAAGAACCCGCTCGTTGATCTGCCTGACACTGCGTTCGTGCACCTCTTCGATCCGGGCGGGGTGAATGCGGCCGTCCGCGATGAGGTCGACAAGCGTGATGCGCGCGGTCTCGCGGCGCACCGGGTCAAAGCTGCTCAGCAGCACGGATTCCGGAGTGTCATCGATCAGCACATTGACGCCGGTGATCTGTTCGAAGGCGCGGATGTTGCGGCCCTCCCGGCCGATGATGCGCCCCTTCATGTCGTCACTGGGCAGATCCACCGTGCTGACCACTGATTCGGAGGTCTGTTCCGAAGCAACGCGCTGAATGGCAGTGGTGATGATGCCGCGGGCGAGCCTGTCTGCATCCCGCTTGGCCGTGGCCTCGATGTCGCGGGCCAGGGAGGTGGCGGTCAGCTTGGCCTGCTTCTCCGCAGCAGCCACCACCTCGTGGCGCGCCTCCTCGTGGCTCAACCCGGCGATCCGCTCCAGCTCAGTGGTTGTGCGATCCTCGAGCAGGCGAAGCTCCTCTCGCTTTTCGCGCAACTCCGCGCGCTGGGCCTCGAGGCGTTCCGCCCGGGCTGCCAGCCCTTCAGCTTCGGCGGAGAGCCGGTCTTCGCGTTCGTGCAGCCGGGATTCGCGACGTTCCTGGGCCGCTCTGGATTCACGAAGTTCCTGGCGCTGAGCCGTGAGCATCGTCTCCATCTCCGTGCGCCGGCGCTCTGCGTCCTCAAGGGCCTCCCGGGCCCGCTCCTCAGCGATGGTGGCGGCGGCTTGGGCATTGGCGCGCGCAGAGGCCATGTCGTCCTTCGCGCGCCGTTCCCACTTGAGCCGTTCAGCGATGGCTTGGGCTGCCTGGCGTCTGAGGATCACCACGAGCACCACGAGGCCGATCAGCGCGATTCCAGCAATGATCCAACCAAGCTCAGGCATGATGCCTCCTCATATCCGCATTCAAGTGGTCACGGAACCGCATGAGGGTAAGGCACCAACGTCACGGGAGACGGCAAGGTCACCGCGGCAACGACGCCGCGGAGAAAGAGGGTCTTGAAGTCAGGTTGTCAGTTATGTGCGGGGTTTCAAGTGCTCCGGCCGAGGCGGGAGCGGGTTCATGCGGGGTCCGGGGACCTTGCGTTAGAGCCTATTGCTCCCCTGTGGAAAACTCAACCGATTCGTCCTGCCAATCAGAGCCCAACACCTCTTCGAGCACCGAGCTGACAACACTGGATGGGAAGCCTCGGCGCGCGAGCACGCCTGCCATGCGGCGCCTCGCGACATGGCGTTGCAGGCCTGCCATGGACCTCATCCGACGGCGGGCCAAGGTGAGCGCAGCCTCTCGCTCAACCTCGGGATTGATGTCTGCCAACACCTCGTTGGCGATCTCCCGCTCGATGCCCTTAGCCTGCAGCTCCTGCCGGATACGCGCCCTCCCCCGCAGGCTGAATTCCGAGCGGGACGCTGTGAGTGCCTGCGCGAAGGCGGCATCGTTGAGCAGCCCAACCTCGGTGAAGCGCTCCACGATTTCGTCCGCAACATCTGCTGGGACGTTGCGGCGCTGCATCACCTGCCGCAGCTCTTGTTCTGAACGCGCCCGCGTGGCGAGCTGATCCAGCGCGATCTTGCGGGCCACCTCCACTTGGGCGGCCCGCTCCTCCGCGCTGCGCTCAGAAGTCAACTTCCCCCGTCTCCGGGTTCACGCCCTCAGGAACAGCGTCCTTGTCCACCCCGAGATGCACGCGGATGCGGCGTTCGATCTCTGCCGCGATCTCCGGGTTGTTCTTCAGGAAGTTGCGGGCGTTCTCCTTGCCCTGACCCAGCTGATCCGCCTCGTAGGTGAACCAGGCACCGGCCTTGCGGATGATGCCCGCATCCACACCCATGTCGATCAGCGAACCCTCGCGGGAGATGCCTTCGCCATAGATGATGTCGAACTCTGCCTGCTTGAAGGGCGGGGCCACCTTGTTCTTGACCACCTTGACGCGGGTGCGGTTGCCCACCATCTCCGTGCCATCCTTCAGCGTCTCGATGCGGCGCACGTCCAGGCGCACCGACGAGTAGAACTTCAACGCACGGCCACCGGTGGTGGTTTCCGGGCTGCCGAACATGACGCCGATCTTCTCGCGGAGCTGGTTGATGAAGATGGCGGTGGTGTTCGACGTCTTGAGTGCGCCGGTCATCTTGCGCAGCGCCTGCGACATGAGGCGGGCCTGGAGGCCGACGTGGGAATCTCCCATCTCGCCTTCGATCTCGGCACGAGGCGTCAGGGCGGCCACCGAGTCGATGACGATGAGGGTCAGCGCACCCGAGCGCACCAGGGTGTCTGCGATCTCCAGCGCCTGCTCGCCATTGTCTGGCTGCGAGACGAGGAGCTCATCCGTGTTGACGCCCAGCTTCTGGGCGTAATCAGGGTCAAGGGCGTGCTCCGCGTCGATGAAGGCGCAGATGCCACCGCCCCGCTGGGCGTTGGCGATGGCGTGGAGCGCCACCGTCGTCTTGCCGCTGGACTCAGGGCCGTAGACCTCGACCACGCGGCCGCGCGGCAAACCGCCGATGCCGAGGGCCACATCCAACGCGACCGATCCGGTGGGGATCACATCAATGGGCTGGCGGTTGTCTTCGCCCAGCCGCATCACCGATCCCTTGCCGTGGGCCTTTTCGATCTGGGCGAGCGCCGCCTCCAGCGCCTTCTCACGGTCTGATACCGCCATCAAGGGTGTCCTTCCAGAATCCGGCCACGGCCGGTGATTTCAGCTTCATGATCACTGTAGGTAGCGGCCCTGACAATTTCTCATCAGCTTGCTCACCTGTGGATAACCACGGATCAAAATCTAGGCGAACACCCGTTCTAATCAAGTGCGACACGCCGATGAATCTCAGTGCAGGTGCGAGGGCAATTCCAGCTGCTTCCACACGGCTCGCCAGATCCGCTTGCAGGGCAGCCCGGCAGCGAGCGCCTCCCGCACCGTCCGGCTCCCCAACTCCTCCAGGACGACGGAATCAGCCCAGGTGGCCGCATACCCACCGGGTAGCACCTCGTTCATCCGCTCCCAGAGCTCAACTTCACGCACGGGCCCACGGTACACGCCAACAATCCCCACCCGAGCGCTCACTGCAAGTGCGCACAAGGTAGAATCTCGCTCACAAAACGCGCAAAGGAGCCCCCGATGAACGCGCCCGGCACCCCCTCCCACAAGCGATCGGACCGCATGGTCGCGTTGCTCGCACTTCTGACGGAGCAGGGCCAACTTCCCCTGTCCTATCTGGCAGATCAACTGGGGGCATCCGCGGCCACCATCCGTCGCGACGTGGCGCTGCTCGCGGCTCAGGGCCTGTTGGAGCGCACGCACGGCGGCGCACGCCCCGTCAAGGGGAACCGTGAGCTACCCGTGCGGCTGCGAGATGGACGCAATCAGGACGCGAAGCGCCGGATCGCTCGCACGGTCGCCAGCCTCATCCCCACGGGCAAGCACGCCATCGGCCTGACCGGCGGCACCACCACCGCCGAGGTCCTGCGTGCCTTGCGGCACCGCGACGACCTCACAATCATCACCAACTCCCTCAGCATCGGGCTCGAGGCTGCCGAGCAGGGCCAGGGGCGCGTTCTCATCGCCGGCGGCGTGCTGCGCCCCAGCTCACTGGAACTCGTTGGCTCGCTGGCCGAGTCCACCATGAAGCTCGTGAATGTGGGCACCGCAGTGGTGGGCGCCGATGGGATCAGTTCCTCGGGCGGTCTCACCACGCATGACGAGATCGAGGCGCGCACGAACCTTGCGATGATCGAGCGGGCGCAACGGGTCATCGTCGCGATCGACTCCACCAAGATCGGGCACACCACGCTCGCCCGCGTGGCAGACATCAAGGACATCCAGGTGCTGGTCACTGATGCGGGCGCCCCGGAGGCTGAGTTGCAGCGCATCCGGGACGCCGGCGTCGAGGTTCATGTGGTGGAAGGCCCTCGCTGACCTCACCCCAAGGGCGTCAGGCGGCCACCGCCACGTGCGGGAGACGCTGGGCCTCAAGAGCGGCCAGCTTGCCGCTCATCGTGGCCATCAGATCCGACAGCGACACGTCCAGCGCAGAGGCGATGGAGAACAGCACTTCGCTGGAGGCTTCCTTGTGCCCACGCTCAATTTCGGAGAGATATCCCAAGGAGACCATGCTGGCCATGGAGACCTCTCGCAGGGTCATGCCAGCGCACATCCGGATTTCCCGGAGTGTCTCGCCCATCACCTTACGAATCAGAATCGTCTTCACGGCATTTCCTTTGCTGAGGCGAGCCTGGTGCCCGCCGTCGACAAGGACAACCACGACGGTTTCGGTTTTGTTCCCGGTCAGCGAAACTGTTTTTCCAGCAAGTTCTACAGAACCCGCATCAGCATCTCGAAGGCGTGCTGCGTGGCGGCCTCGCGGATGGCCTCGCGGTCACCCTCGAACTCGCGCCGCTCCGTGTATTGGGGGGCTGGCGACATGCCCATGCGTGGGCCGACGATCGCGAACCAGACCGTACCCACCTTCACGCCGTCGGTCTCGGTGGGCCCGGCCACCCCGGTGGTCGCGATGGCCCAATCCGCCTCGCAGCGCCGCTGAGCGCCCACCGCCATCTGAAGGGCGGTGAGTTCGTTGACGACGCCTTCGGTGTCGATGAGTTCCTGGTCGACACCGGCCAGCGTGTGCTTGAGATCCCGGGCGTAGGTGATGAGCCCTCCGCGGTAGACGGCAGAGGCCCCCGGCACGGATGTGATGGCAGCCCCGAGCCCGCCTCCCGTGAGCGATTCGCAGGTGGCCAGGGTGACGGAGCGCTGGGTCAGCTTCTTGAGCAGATCGGCGACGAGGGTCATGCCGACAGGCTAGTGGCTAGGCCTCCTGTGCGCGGCCCTTCTGCCGGATCATCCATGCGCTGCGCAGGTAGTCCAGGCCGGTCACCACGGTCAGCACCAGTGCCGCCCACATCAATGCCCACGCGATCACCTGCAGCCAGCCGGGCAGGAAGGAGAGGTTCAGGCTGAACAGGATCAGCGCGAACGTCTGGGTCAGCGTCTTGGCCTTGCCGCCCTTGTTGGCGGCCATGATCCCGTACTTGGCGATGGCGGCCCGCACCCACGTGATGCCCCACTCACGCACGAGGATGATGATGGTGAAGAACCACGGCAGCTCGCCCAGAATGCTGAGCGAAACGAAAGCCGCCCCGGTGAGCGCCTTATCTGCCACCGGATCCCACAGCTTGCCAAAATCCGTGACCAGGTTGTACCTGCGCGCGATGTTGCCGTCCGCGACATCCGTGAGCATCGCCAGCACGAACACGATGGTGGCCCAGAGCCGCCACGTGAAGTCTTCAGGCCCGAGGAACAGGAAGGCCACGTAGACCGGCACCAGGATGATGCGGATCACGGTCAGCACATTGGGGACGTTCCAGTTGCTCTGCTTGACCGAAGCCTCGTCTGCCGCTCGGCGCGGCTGGTCGCTCACGTTGTCTGTCACAGTGCCTCCGCGATGAGATCGATACCCGTGGTGTCCACCACCCGGGCGCGCACGAAGCTGCCCACGGGCGCTTCGCCGTCAAGGGTGACGGCGCCGTCGGTTTCAGGCGCCTGATGCTCTGCCCGGCCGTAGACCTCGCCGTCGTCTGCGCCCTCCACGAGGACGACGACGTGCTCGCCGATGCGGTCTGCCGCGCGGGCCTCCGCCACGTCCACCGCCACATCCGCGAGCATGGCGCGACGCTCCTCGATGACGTCTTCCGGAAGGTGCCCCGGCAGCGTTGCGCCCTCGGTGCCCTCCTCATCGGAGTACCCGAACACGCCCAGCACATCCAGCCCGGCGTCGATGATGAACTGCCGCAGCGTCTCCACGTCCTCTTCCGTCTCGCCCGGGAACCCGGCGATGACGTTGCTGCGGATCCCTGCGGTGGGAGCGGCGGCCCGGATGCGGCCGATGAGGTCCAGAAAGCTGTCTGGGTCGCCGAAGCGGCGCATGCGGCGCAGCACGGGGCGGGCAGCGTGTTGGAAGCTGAGGTCGAAGTAGGGCAACACCTTGGGGATGGCGAGCATCGTCTCGATGAAACCGGGCCGGATCTCCGCGGGCTGCAGGTAGCTCACGCGGATCCATTCGAGGCCGTCGATGGCGGAGAGCCTGTCCAGCAGTTGCTCCAGCCGCACGTCCGCGCCCAGGTCCTTGCCGTAGCTGGACGTGTTCTCCGAGACGAGGAACACCTCCTTGACGCCCTCCTGCACCAGCCAGCGGGCCTCCGCCTCCAACTCGTCGAGCGGGCGCGAGAGGTAGGAGCCGCGGAAGGAGGGGATGGCGCAGAAGGCGCACCTGCGGTCACAACCGGAGGCGATCTTCAAGGAGGCGGTGGGCCCACCGTCGAGCCGACGGCGTGCCCCCGGCAGCCACACGTGGCCCGGCACCGCGATATCAGGCGCCGCAGCCGGCCGCGCAGTGGGCGCCAACGGCAGCAGTTTGCGGCGATCCCGTGGAACATGCGAGATGGCCTGTTCGCCGTCGAGGATTCCGCGCAGCCTGTCTGCGATGTCCACGTAGGCGTCGAAGCCCAGCACCGCATCTGCTTCGGGCAGTTCCCGCGCGAGTTCCACGCCGTAACGTTCGGCCATGCAGCCCACTGCCACCACGGAGCGGACGCTGCCGCCCTCCTTGAGATCTGCCGCGGCCAGCAGGGTGTCGATCGAATCCTTCTTGGCCTGGGCCACGAATCCGCAGGTGTTGACCACCACGGTCTCGGCAGATTCGGCGTCGTCGACGAGGACGAAGCCACCCTGCTCAAGGCGGGCGGCCAACTCCTCGGAGTCGACGTCGTTGCGTGCGCACCCGAGGGAGGCGATGTGGACCGAATGGGTAGTCATGGTGGGCCTAGTATCCCACCTGTCAGCCGGCGGCGAGGTTTGCGAGCACCTCATCCAGATCATCAGGCTTGACCAGCACCTCGCGAGCCTTGGAACCCTCCGAGGGCCCCACCACTCCCCTGCTCTCCAGGATGTCCATGAGGCGGCCGGCCTTCGCGAAGCCGACGCGCAGCTTGCGCTGCAGCATCGACGTGGAGCCGAGCTGCAGTTCCACCACGAGGCGGCACGCATCCAGCACCAGGTCGAGGTCGTCGCCGATGTCGTCGACCACCTTCTTCTCTCCGCCAGCGGCGGCCGTCACATCTTCCCGGTACTCCGGCTGCAGCTGCTGGCTGATGAAGCCCACGACCTCGCGGATTTCAGACTCGTTGACCCAGGCGCCCTGCACACGGATGGGCTTGCTGGCTCCCATGGGCAGGAACAGGCCGTCGCCCTTGCCGACGAGCTTTTCGGCTCCCGGCTGATCGAGGATGAC
This sequence comes from Propionibacteriaceae bacterium, assembly GCA_030538315.1. Taxonomy (GTDB): domain Bacteria; phylum Actinomycetota; class Actinomycetes; order Propionibacteriales; family Propionibacteriaceae; genus Arachnia. The sequence goes on along the minus strand of JAUNUF010000012.1, from coordinate 25,350 downwards.
GCGGGAATCCGTCATGGAGGAGGTGGCGAACGCCAGACGCGAGGGCACGTTGGTCTTGATGAGGCCGGTGACCACATCTGTCGACGGGCGCTGCGTGGCGAGCACCAGGTGGATGCCAGCGGCGCGTGCGAGCTGCGTGATGCGGACGACGGAATCCTCCACGTCGCGCGGCGCCACCATCATGAGATCCGCCAACTCGTCGACCACGACCAGCAGGTACGGGTACGGCGCGAGCTTCCGCTCGGAGCCCTCCGGCACCTTCACCTGACCGGCGCGGACCGCCTTGTTGAAGTCGTCCACGTGACGGAAGCCAAAGTTCGCCAGGTCGTCGTAGCGCATGTCCATCTCACGCACCACCCAGGCGAGGGCCTCCGCGGCCTTCTTCGGGTTGGTGATGATGGGCGTGACGAGGTGCGGGATGCCCTCGTACTGGTTGAGCTCCACCCGCTTCGGGTCCACCAGGAGGAGGCGCACCTCATCTGGCGTGGCGCGCATCATGATGGAGGTGATCAGCGAGTTGATGAAGCTGGACTTGCCGGAGCCGGTGGCGCCAGCCACCAGCAGGTGCGGCATCTTGGCCATGTTGGCCACCACGTAGCCGCCCTCGACGTCCTTGCCCAGGCCCACCGTCATGGGGTGGTGGTCGTTCTTCGCGCGGTTGGAGCGCAGCACGTCGCCCAGCGAGACAACTTCCTTGTCGAGGTTGGGGATCTCGATGCCGATGGCGGACTTGCCGGGGATGGGAGTGAGAATCCGGATCTCGTTGGAGCCGACGGCGTAGGCAATGTTGTCTGCCAGCCCGGTGACCTTGCTCACCTTGATGGCGGAACCCAGCTCCACCTCGTACCGCGTGACCGTGGGGCCACGGGTGTAGCCGGTGACGCGCGCGTCGATTTCGAACTCGCGCAGGACGGCTGCCAGCTGACGCACCACCTTGTCTGAGGCTTCGGTCCGCGCCTTGGGCTTAGAACCGGGCACCAGCACGCCGTCCTCAGGCAACTGGTAGACGACATCGCCGCTCAGCTGCATCTGGACGGCGGGGCCGGGCGGCGCGGTGTGCTGCGGTGGCTCGGGTTCGCGCACCTCGTTCTTGGGGCGGCCGGGCACCTGCCGCGGCTCGGCGGGCAGCGGCGGCTGCACCGGCTCAGGCTCTGCGGCAGGCAGGAGGTCGTCGTCTTCGAGGTAGTTGTAGACGCCGTAGCTGTCCTCGACCTCGGGATCTTCCACCGGGTCTTCGATCAGGGGCGTGTCGTAGGGCACGTCGACGCCCAGCTTCAGCTTCTCCTGCCGCTCCGTGTCGCCGTCGCGCTCGACGAGCGAGCCGAACAGGCGGCCGATGCCCGCAGCGATCTCGTGCAACGGGCGGCCGATGACGATCAGGGTGCCGAACAGCGTGATGATGCTCAGCACGGGCACGGAGACCCAAGCGGTGAGCAGATCCGTGGGGATCGAGGAGGAGACGTAGCCCAGCACACCGCCGGCTTCCCGGACGGCCTCCATGCCCTCCGTGTTGGGGCGGGGCAGCCCGTTGGCGATGTGCACCAGGCCCAGCGCGCCGAGCGTGATGAGGAACCAGCCCAGGCCGGTGCGAGGGGCCGCCTCGACGTCGCGCGGGTGGCGCAGCACGCGCCAGGCGCCGTAGAAGAGGACGGCCGGCACCACGGGCGAGAGCGATCCGAACACGGTGGTGATGGCCACGTGGAGCCATTGGCCGACGACGCCGTCGAGGTTGAACCAGAAACGGGAGGCGACGATGATGCCCAGCGTGAGCAGCACGAGGCCCCAGCCGTCGCGGCGGAGCTTGGGATCGACGTCCTGCGCCGCCCCGCCCACGCTGCGGGCGAGCCATCCGACGCCGGAAGCAATTGCCATGAAGAATCCGGCGATGCCCTTGCCGAGGCCGGTCAGGATGGTGCTGCCAACGCCCGGCCCCTGATTCTTCTGGGGCTGGGGCTTGCGCGCGGGAGCGGCTTTCGCGGCCGGTTTCCGCGCCGGAGGTTTGCGCGCGGTGGCCGTGGTGGAGGTACGTTGCTTGGCACCACCGGAAGAAGACGCACGCGTCTTGGTGGTGCTTCGCGAAGGGGAAGATCCGCGAGTCGCCATGCTCGCCACCCTAGCCGACGAGGCCCCGAGCCCAGCTATCACACACCCGGGTCAACGATTTTTCGCGGGAATCAGCCGAAGTGGTCCCAGCCCCGGGAACCGTCGAACTCCGCGCCGTCGACCGTCACGCCAGCGCCAGGGAGCACGCTCCCGATGCGCAGCCAGCCCTCAGGAAGGTCAGCATCTGCGGGAAAGGTCGCGGCGAGGGCATGATCCTCGCCGCCGGCGAGCACGAAGCCGACGGCGGGCTTGCCCGTGGCGGCCGCCACGCGGGCCACGGCATCGTCGACTGGGAGCGAGGCGGTATGGACGTCGATCCGCACGCCGGATTGCTCCGCGATGTGCCCCAGATCCGCCAACAGACCATCCGAGACGTCGATCATGGCGGTGGCGCCAGCCGCTGCCGCTGCCCTGCCCTCGCCGTACTGGATGCTCGGGGTCAGATGCTCCGCCACGGCGCTCTTCGGTGAGCCGAAGCCTCGCTGGAGCACCACCAGGCCAGCGCCGGAGAGACCGAGGTTGCCACGGACGGCCACCACATCTCCCACGCGTGCTCCACTGCGAGTGACGGGCTGTTGGCCCATCGTGTCGCCGATCGCGGTGACGCAGGCGACGATGATCTCGGAGCTGGACATGTCGCCGCCGATGAGGCTCACGCCTGCGGCCACGCATTCGTCGCGCACGCCGGCCTCGAAATCCACCACCCATTGCGGGTCAAGATCCTTGGGGAACGCCAATGCCACCACCACCGAGGAGGGGCGGCATCCCATCGCCTCAAGATCTGACACGTTGACGGCCACCGCCTTGCGCCCCACGGCGTGCGCTGGGCTCCATTGCCGCTTGAAGTGCACGTTCTCCACGAGGATGTCGGTGCACACCACGGTGTCGCCCTGCAGGGAGACGACGGCGGAGTCATCGCCCACGGAGAGCACCACGTCGGAGTTGACCTCGAGGCCCTCGGTGACGCGCGCGATGAGCTCGAACTCCCCCGTCACCGCAGGCCCACCGGCCTTGCCAGTGCGAGATCGATGAGGCGGCCCACCAACTCGGGGTAGGTCATGCCGGATTCCTGCCACAGCGTGGGGTACATGGAGATCTCGGTGAAGCCGGGCATGGTGTTGACCTCGTTGATCCATACGCCGTCGTCCGTCACGAAGAAATCTGCCCGCACCAGGCCCTCGCCGTCGACGGCGTGGAAGGCGCGCACCGCCAGCCGCTGGATCTCTGCCGCCAGATCGGGGTCGATGAGGGCGGGCGCGTCCAGCGCGGCGCCGTCCTCGTCGAAGTACTTGGCCTCGTAGTCGTAGAAGCCGTCCGCGGCGTTGACGCGGATCTCGCCCAGCACCGAGGTGCGGCAGCCATCGGGGTGCTCAGGATCTCCCAACACCGCGACCTCGAGCTCCCGCGCGCCAACGAAGCCCTGCTCGATGACGAGCTTGGGGTCGAAGCGCTGCGCCTCCTCGATGGCGGCCTCCAGCTGCGCAGGCTCCGTCACGCGCACGATCCCGATCGACGAGCCGCCGCGTGCGGGCTTGACGAACAGCGGGTACTCCAGCTCAGCCACCTCGGCCAGCACGTCATCCCTGTGGTGAGCCAAGCGATGCGCGGAGGCCGTCACGTAGGGCCAGACGGGCAGGCCGGCGGATTCGAAGGCGACCTTCATGAAGTGCTTGTCCATGCCCACGGCGGATGCGGTCACGCCGGAGCCGACGTAGCGGATGCCCATCATCTCGAACATGCCCTGCAGGGTGCCGTCCTCACCGAATGGGCCGTGGAGCAGCGCGAAGGCCACGTCGATGCCGTGGATGTCGACGAGCTTCTCGCCGCTTCGCGTGGCCACCTCGCAGCCGTCCTCGTTCACCATCCACACCGCGTCGTGGGTGGGTTCGGCGACCTCAGGGGCCTCGCCGTCGACGATCCGGTAGGAGGCCACCACGTCGAGCGGCACCTGGGTCCAGCGGCCGGTCTTGGAGATACCCACGCCGTAGACGTCGAAGCGTTCCTTGTCGATGGCCTTCAGCACGGATGCGGCCGTCAGGCACGAGATGCCGTGTTCCGACGACTGGCCGCCGAAGATCAACGCGACCCTGGTTCGCTTGCTCACATGTCCTCCTAATGCAGGCGCGAGTCTACGCGCACCCCGGCACGCATGTCCCACCGCCCCGTAGGGGGCTCCTCCCCCCGGAGATCGGCAACCATGCGGGTCAGGACCGCCATGAGGTGCTCGGTGGCCTCATCCAGCAACTCCTTGGGAGCATCTCCAGAAGCGGGCAGCCGGGCGCGATACTCACTCAAGTCGACGGCGGGGCCGGCCTCGATCTGCACGTGCCGGCGCACTCCGAACAGGCGGCGCCATTCGATGTCACGGGCGCCAAGGATCTGCTGCGCTCCCCACTGGGCGATGGGCACCACCGGCACGCCTGTCTCCAGGGCGAGCTGCGCGGCTCCCCGTCGCCCCTTCATGGGCCACAGATCCGGGTCCGTGGTGATGGTGCCCTCTGGGTAGATGGCCACCACCTTGCCCTCGGCCAGCGCGGCGCGTGCCGCCCGAAGGGAATCCTTGGCGTGCCCACTGTCGCGAAAGACGGGGATCTGATCCGTCGTCCGGGCGATCCACCCCATCAGCGGCCACTTCCAGATCTCGGCCTTCCCCAGGAAGCGTGGCCAGCGGCCGCTGTAGACGATGTACTCCGCCACGATGATGGGGTCAGCGTTGGAGACGTGGTTGATCACCAGGATGGCGCCGCCCTGCTGCGGGATGTGCTCCTGGCCGCGCCAGTCCCGCCGCACAAAGACGGGCAGGATGGCGCGCACCAGCCACTTGGCCGGATAGCGATACGCCCAGGGCGCGGCCTCGCGATTCACGCGTCGGAGCGGCAACCGCCAAGGCTTTGACATGCGCAAATGCTAGCGGCAGCCCGCCTGCCACACGGGCAATTCAGCCCTGCCAGCCGCCGCGCACGGCATCGAGGGCGTCCTCGAGCCGGAAGCCCAAACGGGCGGCGGAGGCCGCGAACAGCCGGGCCTCGTCCTCCAACGTGGAGCGAGCCTCGGCCCGCGGCTGCCGAGGTGCGGTGACGACGGTGCCGTGGCGCACGCGCGAGCGCACCAGCCCTTCCGCCTCCAGTTCCTTGTAGACGCGCGCGACGGTGCCAGGCGCCAGCGCGAGGTCCGCGGCCAAGTGGCGGATGGGCGGGAGCCGGTGCCCCTCCGGCAGCACGCCGGAGCGGATCATCTGGGCCATCTGGGCGCGCACCTGCTCGAAGGCGGGAACCGCGCTGGCCGGATCGATGTCGATGATCACCGGCGCACCAGCCGCTTCTCCCGCACCGAGCGGGAGGCAGAGGCCACGTGCCAGCCCACCGCCAGGCAGGCGAACATGATGAACAAGGCCCAGGCAGGGTCCATGCTGTACGGCACGCCGTCGGGGTAGGCGGCCTGCATCGAGAAGGCCCAGATGGGCGGAAACAACAGCGCGATGGCGGAGCCCACCAGGACCGTGAGGCCGTGGCCGCGCAGGGCATCATCCGCTTCACGAACCCCGTCGTCGACGAAGCCGCTAGGCCGGTTGATGATGGCCCGTCCCGTCAGGGCGAGGGCGCCCAGCACCAGCACGGAGTAGGCCAGGTACCCCGCCCACTGCCCGGTGAACCCGGCCTTCACCGCGCTGACGACCGCCAGAACTGCCCACGCGGCGGCAGTGATCCCGAAGAGCGCCAGATTCGCGCGCGTCACGTAGCTCAGGATGGAGCGGGAGCTGAGCGATGCCGAGCGCCACTGGCCCGGCTCATCCAGCCGGTTGATGCGCCACTGCGCGATCACCATGCCGGCGAACCACCCCAGGAAGCCCGCGAGGAGGTTGAAGTTCAGCTCGCCGTCCTTCAGCGACCACAGCGCCCCCAGGCCCGGCCCCACCGCCAACCCGGCCCGACGCCAGCGCTGGACGATGGTGAGCGCGGCCACGACGTGTGGCGCGTTGCTCCGGTTCAGGGTCACCACCTGCCGGCCCTCAAAGCTCTCGACGGTGGACTGCTTCAGCGGCCCACTGGCGTAGTACAGGCCGGCCGCAACGGCCAGCACCAGCAGTGGCAGGAAGACAAACAACGCAGGCCCAGTCATGGATCAAGAATGCCCCCGGAAAACCCTTGTGTCAATGTATCAGTCTGTTGCTACAATCGGCCCATGGATACCGAGACCTTCAACCTCGCCCTCGCCGCCGCAGAGCCGGTGGAATCCCGCGAGACCCGCGCCATCGCGTGGACCATCGGCGCCGTCGTCGTGGCGGCATTGCTGTTGCTCGCCGCCTGGCAGACCAGCATCCTGCGCCCCGGCGTGGAACTGGGCAGCGCTGCCCAGTCGTCGGCTGACGGCAACCGGGTCACCATCAGCGTCGACGTGTCCAACACTGGCTGGCTCGCCGAACAACTCACCGGCTTCACCGCCGAGGCCCCCTGGGTGGAGGTCGTCTCCGCGCGCTTCGAACCCGAAGTGCTCAAGCCTGGGCAGAAGGGCGCGCTCCACGTGGTGGTGGACGTCACCTGCAACGGGGGCTCCAGCGGCCCACTCTCAGTCACGACGCTGCAGACGAAGCGCCCTTGGGGAAGCGTCTCCAAGCTGATCATCGATGATTGGGGCCTCTTCTCCGGTCAGCCCCTGGAGATGGGTTGCAGAGGCTAGCGGCTGCGCCGGTTGATGCGCGTCGTCACCAGGGCATCCGTCACGAACAATACGACGGCGGCCCAGACCAGCGCGAAGCCCGCCCAGCGGCTGGCCGGCATGGGCTCACCGAAGTAGAGCCAGCCCAGCAGGAACTGCCCCAGTGGGGCGATGTACTGCAGGATCGCGATCGTCACCATCGACACCCGGCGCGCCGCCGCCGCGAAGAGCAGCAGCGGGATGGCCGTGACGATGCCGGTGGTGGTCAGGAGGGCGCCGTAGCCGCCGCTGAACGTGGACTGCCCCGTCGCCATCAGGTACACGATGTAGCCAACTGCGATGGGTGCAACGGCGCCCGTCTCGATGGCCAGCCCCGGCAGGGCTCCCACGGAGCGCCCGGCGACCTTCTTGACCAGCGAGTAGGTGCCGAAGCTGGCGGCCAGGACCAGCGCCACCCAGGGCACTTGGCCGTATGCCACCACCATCACCACCACGGAGGCGAGGCCGAAGAACATCGCGGCCCATTGCAGCCTGCGCAGCTTCTCCCCCAGCACGACGATCCCCAGCGCCGCCACGGCCAACGGGTTGATGAAGTAGCCCAGCGCCGTTTCCAGCGTGTTGCCCGCGAGCACGGCGAAGACATAGGTGGCCCAGTTCACCACGATGAGCACCCCGGCAATAGCGAGGGCGACGGCGGTGCGCCGGTCCGCCAGGACGGCCTTGACTTGGTCCCACTGACGACACACGGTCAGCAAGATGGCGCAGAACACCAGCGACCACAGGGCGCGGTGCGCCACCACCTCCACCGGGCCGGAGCGAGCGAAGAGCACGAAGTACAGCGGGAAGAGTCCCCACAGGAAGTAGGCGGCGAGGCCGTAGCCCAGCCCCTTCTTCGCATCCTGCATCGCGCGGCCTCTCTTCTGGTCGAGGGAAGACTACTCGGCCGCGCGCGTCAGGCCCGTCAGGCGTCCAGCGTCTCCATGAAGTCGATGACGTCCATGTTCCACTGGCGGGCGTGCGAGTCGTTGGCGCCGTGCGGGCCGCCCTCGATCACCGCGATCTGGGAGTGCGGGATGAACTCGTGCATGCGGGCGCTGGATTTGGCCAGCGGCACGTTGATGTCGCCGTCGCCGTGGATCACGAGCACGGGCACCCCGATGGCTCGGCAGTCCTCTCGCAGGTCGGTAGCCCAGATCAGGATGGTCTCCACCGCGGCGTTCGGATCCGACTGCTTGGCGATCTCGAGGGCGGTCTGGCGCACCTCGTCGTCGACCTGCAGGCCGCCCTCCTCGGTGGAGTAGAACCAGCCGACGAACTGCTCGAGGAAGTTGTCGCGGTCGTCGCGGCAGGTATCCGCCATGCCCTGGAAGCCCTCAATGGGCATCGCGCCGTCCGGGTTGTCGTCGGTGATGCACAGCGCAGGCGCGATGGAGCCGGAGAAGACGGCACCGGCCACCCGGTTGCCTCCATGGCGGCCGAAGTAGCGTGCCACCTCGCCGCCGCCCATCGAGAATCCGAGGAGCACTGCACCGTCGAGATCCAGTTGGTCGAGGAGGTCCTTCAGGTCGTCTGCGAGCGTGTCGTAGTCGTACCCGTCGGCGGGCTTGGCTGACTGGCCGAAGCCGCGGCGGTCGTAGGTGATCACGCGGTAGCCGGCATCGGCGATCACGGGGATGTTGCCCGCGAACGCTTCGCCGGAGAGCGGCCAGCCGTGGATGAGAACGAGCGGCCGGCCTTCCCCGCCGGTATCGGTGTAGTGGAGGGTGACTCCGCTTGCGGTCTGGATGGTGGGCATGTGGTGCCTCCTGGGGACTAGCTGTCCCCTCCAAGGCTAGCTCCGGGGATCAGATGTTGTAACCGATAGCGCGGAGCTGTTCGCGGCCATCCTCGGTGATCATCTCGAGCGTCCACGGCGGCAGCCACACCCAGTTGAGGGTGACGGAGTTTGCCAGGCCGTCCAGCACGTAGCGGGTGTCGTACTCGATCTTGTCGGTCAGCGGGCAGGTGGGCGAGGTCAGCGTCATGTCGATCGTGACGTTGCCCTCGTCGTCGACCTGGGCGCCGTAGACCAGCCCGAGGTCAACGACGTTGACCATCAGCTCGGGGTCCACCACGTCCTTCATCGCCTCGAGGATCTCCTCCTCGGTGGGGATGGCCGACGGCGTGGCCGGGGCATCCAGGTTCACGTCGGGCAGTTCGTCCTTGACCAGGTCGCTGGGGCGGGTCTCAGTCATATCAATCTTCCTCTTCAGGCAGTGGCTTGGATGGTTGCGTCCTTGAGCGCGGACCAGCCGAGCAGGGCGCACTTGACGCGGGCGGGGAACTTGGACACACCGGCGAACGCGATGGCGTCCTCGAACACGTCCTCGTCCGGGGTGATGGCGCCCTGGCTGTGCATGACCTCCAGGAACTGGTCGTGCAGCTGCATGGCGTGCTCCACGGAGTTGCCGATCAGCAGGTCCGTCATGATCGAGACGGATGCCTGGGAGATCGAGCAGCCCTCGGCGTGGTACGAGATGTCGGAGATGGTGCCGTCGTCGATCTGCACGCGCAGCGTCAGCTCGTCGCCGCAGGACGGGTTCACGTGGTGCACCTCGGCCTGGTACGGCTCGCGGAGGCCGGAGTGGTGCTTCTCGCGGTAGTGATCGAGGATGATCGTCTGGTACAGCTCGTCAATGTTCATATCAGCCCTTGAATCGGGGGGCGAAGTAGTCGCGGGTGAACACCAAGGCGTCCGCCAGTGCATCGATCTCCGCGGGAGTGGTGTACAGGTAGGCGGAGGCCCGCGTCGAGGACTGCACGCCGAGCCGCTTGTGCAGCGGACGGGCGCAGTGGTGGCCGCCGCGGATGGCGACCCCGCGCGAGTCAAGAACCTGCATGACGTCGTGCGGGTGCACACCGTCAAGGTTGAAGGAGATCGCGCTACCCCTCGCCACGGCCTCCGTGGGGCCGAGGATGCGCAGGCCCTCGATGTCGGTGAGCTTGCCCAACGCATAGGCGGTGATCTCGTGCTCGTGCGCCGCGATCGCGTCCATCCCGATGCCGGTGAGGTAATCGATGGCGGCACCCAGCCCCACGGCCTGCGCGATGGGTGGCGTGCCGGCCTCGAAGCGGTGCGGCGGGGCGGCATACGTCGAGCGCTCCATCTCCACCACCTCGATCATCTCGCCGCCACCTAGGAAAGGCGGCAATTCAGCGAGGAGCTCGTAGCGGCCCCAGAGGATGCCGATGCCCGTGGGGCCCAGCATCTTGTGGGCCGTGAACGCCACGAGATCTGCCCCCAGCTGCTGCACATCGGTGGCGAGGTGCGGAACGGCCTGCGAAGCGTCGACCACCATGCGGGCGCCGACGGCGTGCGCCTGCTCGGCGATCGCGCTGACGGGGTTCTCCGTGCCCAGCACGTTGCTGACCCAGGTCACCGAGACGATCTTGGTGCGCTCGTTGATGAGGTTGTCACGCTCAGCGGCCTCGAGGTCGAGGCGGCCGTCGTCGGTGATGTCGAACCAGCGCAGCGTGGCACCCGTGCGCTGGCAGACCAGTTGCCACGGCACGATGTTGGAGTGGTGCTCCATCACGGAGATGACCACCTCGTCGCCGGGCTTCAGGCTGGCTCCCAGCGTGTTGGCGGCCAGGTTCAGCGCTTCCGACGCGTTCTTGGTGAAGATGACCTCCTCCGGGCGGGCGGCGCCGATGAAACGCGCCACCTTCCCGCGGGCGTCCTCGAACGCGGCGGTGGCCTCAGCACCCAGCAGGTGCATGGCGCGCGCCACGTTGGCGTTGTGCTGCAGGTAGTGCTCCGCGATGGCGTCAACCACCTGGCGGGGCTTCTGCGACGTGTTCGCCGAATCGAGGTAGACCAGCGGGGACTCCCCCACCCTGCGCTGCAGGATGGGGAAATCCGCCCGGATCAGGTTGGTGTCCAGCATCAGGCGTTGGCAGCTTCCCGAATGTACTTCTCGTAGCCCTCGGCCTCTAGGTTCTCGGCGAGTTCCTTGCCACCCTCGGCCACGATGCGACCGTCGACGAAGACGTGCACGAAGGTGGGCTCGATGTAGCGCAGGATGCGGGTGTAGTGCGTGATGAGGATCAGCGCGCGGTCGCCCTGCTCGGAGTACTTGTTGACGCCCTCGGAGACGACTTTCAGGGCGTCGATGTCGAGGCCGGAATCGGTCTCGTCGAGGATGGCGGCCTTGGGGTTCAGCAGCTGGAGCTGGGCGATCTCGTGACGCTTCTTCTCGCCACCGGAGAAGCCCTCGTTGACGGAGCGGCTGGAGAAGGACTTGTCGAGCTGCAGGCCAGCCAGGGTGGACTCGACGTCCTTGACCCAGGTGCGGACCTTGGGGGCCTCGCCGTCGATGGCGGTCTTGGCGGTGCGGAGGAAGTTGGCCACGGAGACGCCGGGCACCTCCACCGGGTACTGCATGGCGAGGAAGAGGCCAGCCTTGGCGCGCTCGTCGACGGACATCTCGGTGATTTCCTCACCGTCGAGCGTGACGGAGCCCTGGGTGATCTCGTACTTGGGGTGGCCAGCCAGCGCGTAGGCGAGGGTGGACTTGCCGGAGCCGTTGGGGCCCATCAGCGCGTGGATCTCACCCGGGTTGATGGTCAGGTTGACGCCCTTGAGGATCTGCTTGGGGCCGTCCTCGGTGAGGACGTCGACGTGCAGGTCGGAGATGACGAGGGTGGACATGGTTGTGTGTTCTCCTGGAATTTCAGTATCTGAGGATCAGTAGTCGGTGGTGGTGGCGTCGACGTCGATGAGCACGTCGTCGCCCTCGATGCGGCACGGGAACACCCGCACCGGCTCGGTGGCAGGCAGGTTGAGCGGGCGGCCTGTGGCCAGGTCGAAGACGGATCCGTGCAGGTAGCACTCGATGTTTCCGTCCTCCACCTCCCCTTCTGACAGCGGCACGTTGCCGTGGCTGCACTGGTCCTCGATGGCGTAGACCTTCTCCCCGTGGAGGACGACGGCGACGGTGAGGTCGTCGTCGACGTCCACGGCGAAGGGAACGTCTGCCGCCAGGTCAGAGACCTTGCAGACCGCCTGGAAGCTCACTGCTCGTCGGCCTTCGTGGCGGTGGAGCCGTGCACGATGTCGAGTTCGCGCTCGATGGTGGCCAGCATCTTGGCCTCGATCTCGGGGATGCCCACCTTGCGGATGATGTCGGCGAAGAAGCCGTGCGCCACCAAGCGGCGGGACTCCTCCTCGCTGATGCCGCGGCTCATGAGGTAGAAGAGCTGCTCGTCATCGAAGCGACCCGTGGACGACGAGTGGCCGGCGCCGGCGATCTCGCCGGTCTCGATCTCGAGGTTGGGCACCGAATCTGCCTGGCAGCCATCGGTCAGCACGAGGTTCTTGTTCGACTCGTAGGTGTCGATGTTCTCTGCCACCTTGCGGATGAGCACGTCACCGATCCACACCGAGTGCGCACCCTTGCCGCGCAGCGCGCCGCGGTAATCCACGTTGGACTTGGTGTGCGGTGCGTTGTGATCCACGAACAGCCGGTGCTGGATGTGCTGGTTCTCGTCCGCGAAGTACAGGCCGTAGGCCTCCACCTCGCCGCCGGGCCCGTTGTAGTGCGAGTTCTCCTGCAGACGGATGTCGCCGCCGAGCGAGGCGGTGACGGTCTTGACGTGGGCGTCGCGGCCGATGCTGACGGTGCGCTGCCCGCCGTGCACGGAGCCGGCATCCCAATCCTGCAGGGTGATGAGGTTCACCTGCGCGCCGTCGCCGACGATGACATCGGTCTTCTCGGCGTAGGTGGCGGAACCCTCGTAGCGGAACACGATGGTCGCCTTGGCGTGGGCACCAACGGTGACGACGACGTGGTCGCGCGCCTCGCCGCCCTGGCCCTTGCCGGTGAAGACGATGGGCTCGTCGATCTCGGCGTTGGCCGGCACCTGGATGTGGGTGCGGTGGACGGACTGCTCTGCGGCCAGTGCGGAGATGCGATCCGTCGGCGCCTCGCTGGCCAGAGCCTGCGCCTGCTCCAGGGTGATCGAGTCGACGGTCACGCCGTCGGGGAACTCGCCAGACCAGTCGAGCGTGCCGAGCCCATCTGCGACGGGGTTCAGGAGCGTCTTGAAACGCTTGAGCGGAGTGAAGCGCCAGATCTCCTCGCGGCCAGTGGGCTGCGGGTGGTCCTCGACGGTCCACGACGGCGTCGGGTGCAGATGGGACTCGAGGGTTTCGATGGCTGCGGCCACGTTCGGGGCCTCAGTGATGGTGGTCAATTCTTCTTCCTTTGTGGGTGACGTGAGCGGGGCGGTGGGCGGCATCAGCCGACCGCGCCCTCCATCTGCAGCTCGATCAGGCGGTTGAGCTCAAGGGCGTATTCCATGGGCAGCTCGCGGGCGATGGGCTCCACGAAGCCGCGCACGATCATGGCCATGGCCTCGATCTCGTCCATGCCGCGGCTCATGAGGTAGAACAGCTGATCCTCGGAGACCTTCGACACGGTGGCCTCGTGCGCCATGGAGACGTCCTCCTCGCGCACGTCGACGTAGGGGTACGTGTCGGAACGCGAGATGGTGTCCACCAGCAGGGCGTCACACATCACGGACGACGCGGAGTGGCGGGCTCCCGGATCCACCTGGACGAGGCCGCGGTAGGACGAGCGGCCGCCGCCGCGGGCGACGGACTTCGACACGATGGAGCTCTGCGTGTTGGGCGCGCAGTGGACCATCTTGGAGCCGGCGTCCTGGTGCTGGCCCTCGCCGGCGAAGGCGATGGACAGCGTCTCGCCACGGGCGTGCTCGCCCATGAGGTAGACGGCGGGGTACTTCATCGTGACCTTGGAGCCGATGTTGCCGTCGATCCACTCCATGAGGGCGCCCTCTTCGCAGACGGCGCGCTTGGTCACCAGGTTGTAGACGTTGGTGGACCAGTTCTGGATGGTGGTGTAGCGGCAGCGGGCGTTCTTCTTGACGATGATCTCCACGACGGCGCTGTGCAGCGAATCCGAGGAGTAGATGGGTGCGGTGCAACCCTCGACGTAGTGCACGGACGCGCCCTCGTCGACGATGATCAGCGTGCGCTCGAACTGGCCCATGTTCTCCGTGTTGATGCGGAAGTAGGCCTGCAGCGGGATCGTCACGTGGACGCCCTTCGGCACGTAGATGAAGGAGCCGCCCGACCACACGGCCGTGTTGAGCGAGGCGAACTTGTTGTCGCCGACGGGGATGACGGTGCCGAAGTACTCCTGGAAGAGCTCCGGGTGCTCCTTCAGCGCGGTGTCGGTGTCGAGGAAGATGACGCCCTGACGCTCGAGTTCCTCGTTGATCTTGTGGTAGACCACCTCGGACTCGTACTGAGCGGCGACGCCTGCAACCAGACGGGCCTTCTCGGCCTCCGGGATGCCCAGGCGGTCATAGGTGTTCTTGATGTCCTCGGGGAGGTCTTCCCAGGTCTGGGCCTGGCGCTCGGTGGAGCGCACGAAGTACTTGATGTTGTCGAAGTCGATGTCGGAGAGATCCGCACCCCACGTGGGCATGGGCTTCTTGTCGAAGAGCTTCAGGCCCTTGAGGCGGAGGTCGAGCATCCACTGGGGCTCGTCCTTCAGCGCGGAGATGTTGCGCACGACGGCTTCGTTGAGGCCGCGCTCAGCGGTGGCGCCGGCTTCGTCGGAATCGTGCCAGCCGTACTCGTACTTGGAGAGCGCCTCGAGGTGTTCGTCCTGCGTGGCGCCCAGGCCCGGTGCCTTGGGAACGGTCTGAGTCATATCAACTGCTCACTTTCATCTTCGGAATCTGCGGGGTGGGTAGTGGGTGGGGAATGTGCGTGGTGCACACACCGTCACCGTGGGCGATGGTGGCGAGCCGTTGGACGTGGCTGTCCAGCAGCTTGGAGAAGAGTTGGGTTTCGATCTCGCACAGGATGGGAAACTCAGCGGCCACGTGAGCCACCGGGCAGTGGTACTGCAGCAGTTGGTCGCCTGCCTTCAGGGGCCGCACGGAGGCCGCGTAGCCGTCGGCGTCCAGCACGTCGACGAGCGCCTGCAGCGCGGTGGCATCGGGGTCTTCCGCGCGCAGTTCCAGGTACCGCTGCTCGATCTCAGCAACGCGGTCCAGCGCAAGTTCCCGGATGGCGTTGGGGCCAGCGACCTGCTGGAGCCTGCGGAGCGCCGCGATGGCCAGATCGTCATAGGCCTGGACGAACTCAGCTCGGCCAGCGTCGGTCAGGGCGAACACCTTGGAAGGGCGACCTCGGCCGCGGGGGCCGTAGACGCGCTCATCGCGCGAGGTCACGATGCCATCGTCCAGCAGCGAGGCCAGATGCCGCCGGACGGCGGCCGGGGTGAGCTCAAGCCTGTCTGCGAGCTGCTTGGCCGTCTGCGGCCCGTCGTTGAGGATCAGGTCGACGACTCGCTGCCTTGTGGGTTGCTCCACCACTGCCTCAGTCATCACATTCACCTCACTCTGCGCCGGAATTAGCTTACACATTCCTTGCCAAAGCCAATCCCAATCCCATCCACGATTCAAGTAAGGCTCCCCTAACCCGGGCCCCGAAGGCGTATTGGCTAAGCTGACGGCGTGCCTGTCCTTGAAGCCCGCGACCTGAAACTTCGGTTCGGCGACGTCGCGGCCCTCGACGGGCTGACGCTCAGCGCAGATGCCGGGCGCGTCACCGCCCTGCTGGGCCCCAACGGCGCAGGAAAGACCACCTTCATCCGCTGCTGCACCGGGCTCGCACAGCCGGATTCCGGCCACCTCGCGCTGTTCGACGAGACCCCGGGCTCGCCGTCGGTCCTCCCCCGCATCGGGCTCATGCCACAGACGACGGGGGCCTGGTCCGGCATTCGCGCCGGGGAACTGCTGCGCTACCTCGCCAGCCTCTATGAGAATCCCCAGCCCGTCGACGACCTGATTGAGCGGCTGGGCATCGGGCCGTTCGCGAAGACCACCTATCGGAGGCTCTCCGGAGGGCAGCAACAGCTGGTCAACCTGGCCGGGGCGCTCGTCGGGCGCCCTGCGTTGGTGTTCCTCGACGAGCCCACCGCAGGCCTCGATCCCCGCGCCCGCAATCTGGTGTGGGACCTGGTGCGGCGCCTGCGGGCAGCTGGTCTGGCCATCGTGCTGACCACCCACGACATGGTGGAGGCCTCGGAGTTGAGTGATTTCGTTCACATCGTCGACAAGGGTCGCGTGCAGATCAGCGGAACGGTGCGCGAATTGACCCGCGGCCGCAATCTGGAACAGGCGTACCTCGAGCACACCAGCGAACCGGAGTGGTGACGTGAGCAAACTCGACTTCACCCCCCGGCCCGGCGCCGCCCCACAAGCGACGCGGGTCTGGCAGCACGCCAAGACCGAGGCCTCGCTCATCCTCCGCAACGGCGAGCAGGCCATCCTCGCGGTCGTCATCCCTGTGGCGGTGCTCGTGGGCAGCAAGCTGTTCGGCGAGCGCCTCGGCCTGGATCTGCAGCAGATGGCGCCGTCGGTGCTCGCGTTGGTGATCTGGAGCTCCTGCCTCACCACCTTGGCGATCGCCACGGGCTTCGAGCGCCGCTACAACGTGCTCGAACGCATCGCTGCCACGCCGCTCGGCAAGCCCGGCATCCTGCTGGGCAAGGGCGTAGGCATCGCGATGATCACGTTCGCGCAACTCGTGGTGCTGAGCGTCGTCGGGCTGGCGCTGGGCTGGCGGCCCAACTTCACCGTCGGTTCCTTCCTCATCGCGCTGCTCGTGGTGGTGCTCGCCATGGGGGCATTCGCCGGTATGGCGCTCTCGCTGGCCGGGTCGCTGCGGCCCGAGGCGACACTCGCGCTGGCCAATCTCCTGTACCTGGTGGGCATGCCCCTGGGCATCCTCCTGCCAGCCGCCAGCCTGCCGGCGTGGGCTCAGCCCGTCGTCGCGATGCTGCCCACGGGTGCGCTCGGGGAGACCCTGCGCGAGGCGTCGCAAGGGCAGGTCCACCTCGTACCCATTCTTGCGATCGCGCTGTGGTGCGCGGTCATGTTGCTGCTCGCAAAGAAGGTCTTCTCGTGGACGTCCTGAAGAAACTGGTCGACGGCGAACGCGCCCTGCGCACCTGGCTGTGGATCTCGCTGATCTGCAACATGGGCATCATCGTCACCGGAGCGGTGGTTCGCCTGACCGCCTCTGGCCTGGGCTGCTCCGAGTGGCCCAAGTGCACACCAGATACCTGGACCACCACGGTGGAAAACGGCTTCCACGGCGCCATCGAGTTCGGCAACCGGACGCTCACCTTCGTGCTGGCCGCGGCGGCGATCGGCGCCTTCATCGCCGCCTGGCGCAACCGGGGAATGCTCTCCAAACTCTGGTGGATCACCCTCATCGTGGGCATCGGCATCCCGTTCCAAGGCGTCATCGGCGGCTTCGTGGTGTGGAGCGACCTCAACCCGTTCGTCGTTGCGTTCCACCTGCTTCTGTCCGTGGCCCTCATCGTCGTGTGCGTGTGGGCTCTGGCCTTGGGCTACAACGTGGAACCCACTCCCCTGGTCTCCGGCCAGCGGTGGCTGGTGCTCGTCACGTTCGTGGCCACGATGCTGTCCATCTGGCTTGGAACCGTGGTCACCGGATCCGGCCCCCATGCCGGTGACGCGAAAGCCCCCCGTACGGGTTTTGACCTCGAGTTCGTCGCCCGGATACATGCTGGCTCCGCGTGGCTCGTGGTGGCCTTGACAGTGCTGTGCGTGTTCGTGTTCACCAAGACCCGTCAGGCACGCCCCACCAAGGCCGCACGGCTGTTGCTGATCACCGTCGCGCTGCAGGGCGTCATCGGCTACATCCAGTACTTCTTCGGCCTGCCGGAGTTCGTCGTGGGCTTGCACATGGTTGGCCTGACGCTCTTGACCGCCGCCGCGGCGTGGCTGCTCTTCTCGACCAGAGGTGAGCAGCGCGCATAGGCTTGGGTCCATGTCGATCAACCCTGTGCTCAGCGCCGACCTGCCCTTCACGCTCCCCCACTTCGCGGAAGCCACCCCGCGCGACTACCACGTCGCCATCGAGGAGGGCATGCGCTCGCACCTGGGTGCGCTCGCGAAGCTGCGGGGCGACGAGTCCCCCGCCACCGTCGAGAACGTGCTGGCCGCCTGGGATTCAGCTGAGGCAACGCTTCGCCGCGCGCTGAACGTCTTCTTCACCGTGTACTCCTCGGATGCCACGCCGGCGATGATCGAGATCGAGCAGGAGATCGCTCCGCGGCTGGCCGAGCACTCGGATGCCATCTACCTCGACCGCGGCCTCTTCGACCGGCTGAAGGCCCTTGATTCTCGGGTCGAGGCAGGTGAAGTGGAGGTGGATGCCCAGGACCGGTACCTGCTGGATGAGCTCCTTCGAGCGTTCCGTCGAGCCGGTGTGGAGCTCTCCGATGATGAGCAGGGTCGCCTCCGCGAACTCAACAAGCGCCTGGCCGAACTGCAGAGCCAGTTCGAGACCCTCAACCGCGAGGCCCGCGTCGCCGGCGGCCTCAGCGTCTCCGAGGAGGACCTCGAGGGGCTCTCGGCCAACGAGAAGGCCGCGCTGAAGACGGATGACGGATACCGCATCGAACTGGTCAACACCACCCAGCAGCCGCTGGGCGCGAAGCTCACCAACGCCAATGTGCGCCGTCGGCTCCATGAGGCCTCCACAACCCGGGCCCTCAGCGGTGAGTTCGACACTCGCGCAGTGATCGTCGAGATCGCCCGCCTCCGCGCCGAGCGCGCCACCTTGCTGGGCTACCCGAACCACGCCGCCATCGCCGCAGAATCCGGCACCGCCAAGACCACCGACGCCATTCTGGAGATGCTCGTCCCCCTCACCCAGGCCGCGTTGGCCAAGGCGAAGGAGGAGGGCGTGCAGTTGCGTGAGCGCTACGCCGAGCTCAACCCCGGCGCTGAATTCACCGCTGCAGACTGGGCGTTCGTGGAGGCGTTGGTGCGTCGCGAGCGCTTCGACTTCGCCGAGGCAGAACTCGGCGAATATCTGCAGGTGGACAAGGTGCTGGCGGCCGTCTACGCCGCGGCGGAAGAATTGTACGGCCTGAAGTTCGTCCTGCGAACGGATCTGGTGGGGCACGTGCCGGGCACCGAAAGCTACGAGGTGCACGACGACGACGGCGTGCTCGGGCTGTTCATCATGGACTTCTGGGCGCGCCCCACCAAGAACGGCGGCGCCTGGATGACCAATCTGGTGGATCAGGCTCACCTGTTCGGGGACCTGCCCATCGTCACGAACAACTGCAACTACACGCAGACCACCACCGCCATCTCCTGGGACGACGTGATCACGATGTTCCACGAGTTCGGCCACGCGCTCCACGGACTGCTGGCCGCTTCCCGCTACGCCAGCCTCTCCGGCACCAACACCCCGCGCGACTTCGTCGAGTTCCCCAGCCAGGTCAACGAGCACTGGGCGTGGACGCCCGGCCGCGTGCTGCCGACCGACTGGATCAGCAAGTTGGAGGCCGCCTCGAAGTTCGGTCAGGGCTACGCCACTGCAGAGGTGGAGATCTCGTCACTGCTCGATCTCGTCTGGCACACCACCCCGCTCGACGAACTGCCCACCTCTGCAGACGAAGTGGAGGCATTCGAGCGGAAGGCCCTGGAGAAGTACGGCCTCACCGACGACCTCGTCCCGCCGCGGTACCGCACCCAGTACTTCGCCCACATCTGGGGCGGCGGCTACTCGGCGAGCTACTACGGCTACGCCTGGTCCAAGGTCATGGACGCCGACGCTGTCGCTTGGTTCCGCGAGAAGACCGAAGGCGAGGTACCGGAAATGACGCTGCGCGAGGCCGGCGAGCACTTCCGCCGCACCCTGCTTGCGCCGGGGGGCTCCGTCGACCCCATGGAGACCTACCGCACCTTCCGCGGCCGGGATCCTGAACTCGCGCCGCTCCTCGATCGCCTCGGCCTCACCCTGTGAGGATGGCCATGGACATCAAGGCGATCCTGCACCGCCAGCTGAAACTGCAGCGTGAGGCCCTCCTCTGGAAGGCCGATGGGCTCAGCGAGACCGACCTGCGTCTTCCCCGCACCCACACGGGCACCAACCTGCTGGGCCTCATCAAGCACTGCCTTGGCGTGGAATATGGCTACTTCATCCAGTCCTTCGGCCGCCCGTCGGAGCTCACCGTCCCGGAACCGGATTTCGACGCCGAGCCCAACGCGGATTTCTACGCCACGGAGGACGAGCGCGCCTCAGATCTCATCCAGTTGTACCGCGACGTGGCACGGGAGGTGGACAGCGCCATCGAGGAGATGGACCTGGCGGCCGCCGGTCGCGTGCCGTGGTGGGGAGACAAGAGCGAGACCACTCTGGGCTTCGTTCTGGTCCACACGCTGGGCGACATCACGCGCCACGCTGGGCACGCCGACATCGTGCGGGAATCGATCGACGGACACGCCGGCCTGCATTCGGGGAACACCAACCTGTGGGAGCCCGACGGCGGGTGGGACACACACGTGCTGCGGCTCACCGGCATCGCGGAGTCGTTCAGGGAGCGGTAGCCGGCTCCTCGGGCTTGCGCAGGAAGAAGCCCGCGATCACCGCGGCGGTCCAGATCGCACCTGCGCCCAGGAAGGCCCAGTGGGAGCCGGCCAGCATGGCCTCTCCCTCTGAGGCCGCCGTCGGGCGCGCCACGGCGGTCTGCATCGCGAAGATTGTCACGAACAGGGCCGTGCCCGCCGCGCCTGCCACCTGCTGCACGGCACCGATCACCGCGGAACCATGGGAGTACAGCTTGCGCGGCAGCGACCCCAGAGCCAGCGTGAACAGCGGCGTGAAGATGGCCGCGAAGCTGACGCTCATCGCGACGTGGGCCAACATGATCGCCCAGCCGGGGGTGCCCAGCTGGAGCGTGGAGAAGAGGAAGACGGCCAACACCACGAAACTGGCGGGAATCACCAGCACCCGCGGGCCCACACGGTCGAAGAGGCGGCCGATGACCGGGCCAAGCAGCCCCATGGCGATGCCGCCGGGCAGCATCATCAGGCCCACCTCGACGGGCTCCCAGCCGAAGGCGCGCTGCAGCAGCAGCGGCAGCATGATGACGGTGCCGAACAGCGCCATCATGGCGATCGCCATCATGATCACCGAGACGGTGAAGGGCAGTTGGGTGAAGGTGCGCAGGTCGAGGAAGGCGGCGTCGCGGCCCTGGAGGACCATCTGACGAGCGATGAACGCGACCAGAGCGCCCACGCCCACGCCGAGGGACAGCATGGGCACCCAGAACGCCACATCCTCTGCCCCCACGACGCTCAGGCCGTAGATGAGCGGCCCGAACGCCAGCACGCTGAGCGGCACCGAGATGAGGTCCAGCGGGGTGTCCTTGCGCTCGCTCACGTTCCGCAGCCGCGCGGCGCCGAGAGCCAGCATCGCCAACGCGATCGGGAGCACCACGCCGAAGATCAGCCGCCAGGAACCCATCTGCAGGATGACGCCAGACAGCGTGGGCCCGACGGCGGGCGCCACCGCGATCACCATGGAGATGTTGCCCATGGTCTTGCCACGCTCCCCCGCTGGCACCAACTGCATGATGGTGGTCATCAGCAGCGGCATCATCATGGCCGTGCCGGAGGCCTGCACCACGCGGCCGAGCAGCAGCAGGCTGAACGACGGCGCCACCATGCACACCAGGGTGCCCAGGCTGAAGAGACCCATCGCGGTGAGGAACACCGAACGCGTCGTCAAGCGGTCCAGGAGCCAGCCGGTGATGGGGATCACCACGGCCATCGTGAGCATGAACGCCGTGGTGAGCCATTGGGCGCTGCGTTCGGTGACGCCGAAGTCGCTCATGATTGCGCTGAGCGCAACGTTCATCGTCGTCTCGTTGAGGATGACCACGAACGCGGCGATCAACAGGATGGGGATGACGCCACGGGGTGGCTGACGGGACTGCTCCACTGGGGTGCCGGCCTTTCGCATTGCAGCGCGGAGTGCCGCGCCGCAGAATCGTACGGCGCTAGGGGCATTTTCAACTAATCAGCGCGAGTACCTCAGCGGGTTGGGCACGCAGGTGGCCTCCGTCGCGATCTTGATGCCCGAAGCCACCAACCCCTCATCACGCAGGGGGTAGAGGGCGTTCACCACCCTGTCACGCAGCGTGGTGGGCGCAATCGTGTTCAGGTAGATCTTCGTGGCGCCCTCGAACCCTGCCAGGGTGGAGACCCGCCACTTGAGCATCACGCGCCACGGCATGGGATTCTTCAGGTCGATGGGGCGGTAGTGCCATTCCTCGTTGCACGGCACATCTGCTCCCGTGGCGGCGTGCATGGCATGGATCAAATCCGACATGCCACGGATCTCCTCCGGGTGCTGCTCCCAAGGATCCGAGTGCACGCTGCGCGAATAGATCTCGATGGTGGGATACCGGTGGCCGAAGCCCGCGAACGCGATGGCGTGCGGGTTCTCCGCAATGATCAGGTTGCGCTGTGCGGCGTAGTTGGCCGCCGCGTCATTGAAGATGTTGGGGTTGTCCCGCAAGCGCACCAGTGCGGATTCCTGCTGGGTGCCGCGTTCGTCGATGGAGACCAGTTGCTTGTGCAGGTGGTCGAACGACGCCCCGGCGGGCTTCAGCCAATTCTGGAAGGCCGCGACGTAACGGACGTACCGGTTGACCTCATATGCCATCCTCATGGACTCAACGGTGTAGGCGATGAACTTGGCGTGCTCATCCGGAGTCAAGGTTCCCGACGAGGCCAGCTGCGAATCGTCGGCAGCATCATCGACGAAGTGGCGCCGCGCCACGATCAGGTCGTGCCCACCTCCGAAGAAGCCCGATGCGCGCTCGATCTTCTCGTCGTGGCTCATGTCGGCGACCTGCTCGTCGCTGAACCCGCTGGCGTACAGCTTGGCCTCCACCACCCGCATCACGTGATCGAGCCCGGCAGGCGATGACAGGTAGGCCGCCTTGCGCTGCGCCACCCGCTCCGGCAACTCGAAGCCGTAGTTCTGGTGCCAGTAGTCGTAGCTCAGGATCTCGAACAGGTTTGGCACCCGCCGGAACTCGGCGACGGTGGTGAACAGCTCCTCGGCCGGGTTGCGGTAGATCGTCTCCCACTCCCCGTCCGCCCTGCGGATCACGCGGGACTTCTCCGGTGGGGTTTCCAGGTAGCGGGCCTCGCAGAACGCGCAGTGCCGCCCCTTCTCCTCTTCGCGCAGCGGCAACGGGTGCGGGGAGATCAGGCCCAGCGGCCGGTTGCCGCGCCCGGGCACGGTCCACACCTCGGTGCCGGTGAACGGGTTGAGCTGCTTGACCGTTCCGTCGCGCAGCTCGGTGATGTACTCGGGTTCACGGGCGAACACTGCCATGCCCCCGACACTAACCCCACCCCGTTGGCTGCGCTGGGGATCGTGGCAAGGTGGGGGCATGACCCAGCACGTAGAAACCTCCCCCTGGCTCGATCTCGACGCCTACATCGCGCTCCCACGGCTCGGCGACCTGAGCCTCAGCCCCGATGGCGCGACGCTGCTGTGCTCGGTGCAGGCGCTGAACTCGGAAAAGACGCAGTACACGTCCTCCCTGTGGCGCGTCGACGTCGAGGGAACGCGCCCGGCGCAGCGCTACACCCGCTCCGTCCAGGGCGAGGCGGCGGCCGCGTTCCTGCGCGACGGATCGCTGCTCTTCACCTCGAAGCGCGATATCCCCGCCGCCGGGGAGGACGAGCCGAAGAAGTCCACCACCGCGCTGTGGTGCCTGCCTGCTGGCGGCGGCGAGGCCTACGTGTTGGCCCGCCGTGACGGCGGCTGGGGCGAAGTGTTGACCGCCTCCGAGGCGGACACCGTCGTGGTGGGCGTGCTGATGCACCGCAGGGTCGACGGCGAGGAGGCCGACGCGGAGAAGCGCGAGGCCCGCTCGAAGAAGAAGGTCGCCGCCATCCTGCACGACGGCTATCCGGTGCGGTTCTGGGATCACGACCTGGGCCTGGAGACCACCCGCCTCAAGGTGGCCGTGCTGGGCGGCGAGGGCGACCGCGAGCTCACAGACCTGCGCGACCTCACCGGCGACGTTGGACGCTCCGTCGACGGGGCGGTGCTTTCACGTGACGGCAGGCATGTGGTGGTGAGTTGGAGTGTGGCCAGCGCCCGCGGCGAAACCGTGGGCCAGCTCGAGGTCATCGACGTGGCCACCGGCGAACGCCGCACCCTTGCTGCCGGGGGCGACCACGAATTCAGCCATCCCGTCATCAGCGACGACTCTGCCACCGTCGCGTGCATCATGAGCGCCAAGTCGTCGCCCGAAGAAACGTACGACAACAAGCTCTGCCTCATCGACTTGGCCACCGGTGACCGGCGCCTCCTCGCGGAGGGCTGGGACCGCTGGCCCACCCCCGTGGCCTTCTCCCCCGATGGAGCGACGCTCTTCGTCACGGCGGACGACGACGGGGCGGCCCCCATCTTCGCAGTGGACGTGGCCTCCGGCGACGTGCGCCGCCTGACCGAAGCTGGTGCCCATTCGTCGGTGACTCGCAGCCCCGATGGCGCCACCCTCTACGCCCTGCGCACGTCCTACTCCAGCCCCGGCGAGATCGTGGCCGTGGACGTCGCCTCGGGTGAATCACGCGTGCTACCCGCCCCGGTGGAGTATCTGCCGCTGCCCGGCAGGGTTGAGCGGGTGGAGACCACCGCCAGCGACGGCACCCGCGTGCCCGGTTGGCTGGTGCTGCCAGAGGGAGCCTCCGCCGACGCGCCCGCCCCGCTCACCCTGTGGGTGCACGGCGGGCCGGTGAGCTCCTGGAACGCATGGTCGTGGCGCTGGTGCCCGTGGCTGCTCGCGTCACGAGGCCAGGCGGTGCTGCTGCCGGATCCCGCCCTGTCCACGGGCTACGGCCGTGCGTTCGTGCAGCGCGGCTGGGGCACGTGGGGCGCCGAGCCCTACACCGATGTCATGGCGCTCACCGACGCAGTGGAGGCTCGCAGTGACATCCGCGACGACCAGTCGGTGATGATGGGCGGCTCGTTCGGCGGCTACATGGCCAACTGGATCGCAACGCAGACCGATCGCTTCAAGGCCATCGTCAGCCACGCGTCGCTGTGGAACCTGGCATCCTTCGGCCCCACCACGGACGCCGCCTGGTACTGGCGCCGCGAGATGACCCCCGAGATGCTGGCTGCATATTCCCCACACCAGTTCGCGGACCGGATCGTCACGCCCATGCTGGTCATCCACGGCGACAAGGACTACCGCGTCCCCATCGGCGAAGGTCTGGCCCTGTGGTGGGCCCTGGCGAGCAACCACGACGGCGACCCTGCGGACCTGCCGCACAGGTTCCTGTACTTCCCCGACGAGAACCACTGGATCCTCACGCCGCAGCACGCCAAGGTTTGGTACGACACGGTGTTGGAGTTCGTCGCGTCGAAGCGTGAGGGCCGCCCGATGGGCCCGGTCGACCTGCTCTGACCCGGTTCCCGAGGAGCATCCCGCGACGAAGTCGGCGGATGCTCACGAAGGACTTCTCCGACGCTCTCGACACGGCGATCGGAGCGGAGTAATCCCGCGGCATCTGCGGCCCTCGCAACGTTATGGAACCGTTACCTTGGAACCTCCGGAATGGGGCTTCCTGCGACCATTTTTGTCAGTGCGTTCAGGAAGAATGATTCACATGAACGAGATCCAGAACCTGGCGCAGCAATTCGTTGCTGCC